>JASGCT010000020.1 GCA_030053915.1 Alphaproteobacteria bacterium | reverse complement strand
GGAATTGAAAAAGATTATGAAAAATCTTTAGAATGGTATTTAAAAGCCGCTGAACAAGGATATACAGATGCGCAATTTAATGTAGGTGCAATGTATTATAACGGAGAAGGAATTGAAAAAGATTATGAAAAATCTTTAGAATGGTATTTAAAAGCCGCTGAACAAGGACATACAGATGCGCAATACAAAGTAGGCATAATGTATTATAACGGATTCGGAATTGAAAAAGATTATGAAAAAGCGCTTGAATGGTATTTAAAAGCCGCTGAACAAGGAGATGAGTATGCGCAATATTATGTAGGCATAATGTATTATAGAGGATTCGGAATTGAAAAAGATTACAAAAAAGCCTTTGAATGGTTTTTAAAAGCCGCTGAAAAAGGACATAGACATGCGCAATTACAAGTAGCAAAAATGTTTTTTTGGGGGCGAGGTACCCAAAAAAATTTAGAGTTAGGCATTAGATGGTTTTTAAGAGTAGATTTTCACAATAAAATTTTGAAGTGGTCTTTGGGTAATAATTATAAAATTCAAATTTTTAATTTAAAATTAGAAGACGCTGAAAAAGGCGATACAGAATCTCAATATCAAGTTGGCTTAATGTATTATAAAGGTGAGGGAACTATAAAAAATTTTGAAAAAGCACTCGAATGGTTTTTAAAGGCCTCTATAAAAGGACATCCTGTTGCGCCAATTGAATTGGGTAATATGTATTATGAAGGGAAAGGAACTAAAAAACAATACGAAATGGCGCTCGATTGGTATTTAAAAGCCGTTAAACATGGAAAAAATGCTGATTTACAATTTAGAATTGGTGAAATATATGAAAAAGGTCAAGGACCTTCTAAGAATATAAACCAAGCAATTTATTGGTTTGATAATTCAGCTCAAAATGGACATCTCGCAGCTCAAAAAAAAGTATTTAAATTGTATGAATCTAAAGCAAAAACAGGTGATAAAAACTCTCAAATTCAACTCGCACATAGATACAAAAACGGTATAGGTGTAAAACCTAACGAAACACAAGCTCTTTATTGGCTAAGAGAATCACAAAAATAAATAAACTATTAATAATAAAATTAAAAAAAACGCTTAAAATTTTAAAATGAAACTATCGCTTTCAAAACTTATTAATATTTCCATAACATTAATTGTTGTCGGTATTATTTCATCTTTAGTTAGTATGGGCATAATCATTTATGGCAATTTAATTAAAGATTATAATAAATATTCTGCCGCTGGGGAAATTTCTTCAGCCTTGGCTAATATATTTGGGCTCATGATTGCTTCTATTGCTTTAATAGCCTATATTAACAGAGAAGAGATAGGGCAAAATTTATCAGATAAAGCCTGGGAAAGTAAAGAAAAACTTGAACAAGCCTTCCACCAATTTGCTGCCATAATGCAATATGCAAATAATAACCCTAAGAACAAAAATTTTATGGATGATTTTGACATTTTGATTCACCCCACTTTAAAATATCTAAACCAATCACTTAAAACAGCCAAAAATTCAGACCTCTACCAAGCCCTCTGGAGTGATTATATCCCATCTAATAAAGGTCAAGAACTTAAAGTGGGGTTATTAATTTTACTACTAAATTATGAAATTGACTATCAATTAAATAAAAAAGAAAATATAGATTTGAATCTCTTACTTCTATTTGCTAATAAAATAATAGTTGCCCTAAGAGAAATTAATAAAGAAAATATATATATTTTAGTTCACGACTCTTTAAAGAAAAATTTTACGAATGATAAACAACAACTACAAGATCCAATTGATTTTTTAAATACTTATGATATTACTGTTCAAAAATTTAAATCATGAAGTCCAGAAGATAATTTTATACCACAAATTAAATTACAATCCATTTTAAAAACAAAATTAATTTCTAAAACCCCCATTCCCCTTTTAGTCAAAATGCAAAATTAATTCATGAGCCTTCAGCGGCAATTTTAAACCAATAAGCCGCTTCTTTAAAATCTTGTTCAACGCCTTTACCAAAATAATAACAATTACCTAAATTAATTTGAGCCTTGATATGGCACATAGAAGCCGCTTTTTTAAAATAATCTACCGAAGTTTGATAACTTTGTTCAACACCTTTGCCATTAAAATAACATTCACCTAATTTGTTTTGGGCATCTAAACTACCCTGTGTTGCGGCTAATACAAATTGTGCTATTGCTAAGTTTATATCTTGTTCAACACCATAACCATTATTATAACAAATGCCTACCATGTATCGAGCTTCAGCATTCCCTTTTTCGGCAGCTAAATTAAATTTTTCAAATGATAATTGGTAGTTTTGAGCTACCCCTAAACCATTGTAAAAGCAATTACCTAACATATATAATGCAATATCAAATTGATATTCAGATGCACTTTTAAAATATTGAAAAGCTTTCTGATAATCTTTTTCAAAACAATAACCATAATAATAATAATTGCCTATCATAGTAAGGGCAAATATGTTACCTTGGGCTGCGGCATTAAAGTAATGCTGCCAAGCAATGGTAACATTTTTCTCTACGGTATCAATACCATAAAAATAAAGATGCCCCAAATTGTATTGAGCTTCTGCATTTTCTTGCGCTGCCGACAACTTTAACCAATAAAAAGCCTCTTCAAAATTGCTTTGAAAATTTTTTTGATTAAAATAGCTGCAACCAATGATATTCTGGGCATCTTCATAGCCATTTTTAGCAGATTTTCTAAACCATTCAAAAGCCAAATTTTTATCACTTTCGATACCCAAACCATAATATAAACATAATCCAAGATAGTATTGAGCAATAATATGGTTTTGATGTGCAGACTTTTTAAACCAATAGAAGGCTTTTGATACATCTAATTCAACGCCTAATCCATAAAAAAACAAATTACCCAAATTGAACTGTGCATCATAATGTCCATTGTCTGCCGCTTTTTGAAACCATATAAATGCTTCTTCATAATTTTGTTCTACATTTTCTCCAAGTTTATATAAAATACCTATTTTATTTTGAGCATAACTATTTCCAAAATCTGCAGCGTTTTTTAACCAATTATCTGTTTCAAATTCAACATGATGTTGTTGTTTAGGTTTTTTACTTAAATCCGTTGTCGCATTTTGTAAGGTTTTAAAATTTGTTTTTAAAATATATTTTAAAGTATTAAAATTTAATTGATGCGTATCTACTTTGTTTAAATTTGGGGTTTGATAATTTTGTGCTTCAAGCTTTACTTGATTCTCTGGATTAATATAATTATTTTCTGTATTTTTTTCTTCATAAATATTATTATTAATAATAGTTTGAGTATTTAAACAATTGTCTAGATGAACTTGGGCATTGAGGTTGTTAAGTTCAGCTGCTTTTTTAAACCAGTATATTGCAAGTTTCATATCTATTTCAACGCCATGTCCTTTTTTGTAACAAAGCCCTAAATTTATTTGAGCATCTGAATTTCCGCTATTGGCTGCTTTAGTTAGCCAGGTTATGGCTTGATTATAATTTTGCTTAACACCTTGGGCATTATAATAAAATGTGCCTAACATATATTGAGCATGAACATTACCTTCTTGTGCCGATTGCTCAAACCAGTTAAAAATATCTTGAAAATGAGGGTCTAAACTTTGATTTTGATTCTTATGCTCTAATTCATTTTTAAAAGTTAAATTTGAATTGATTTCACGAGTAATATTACCAATACTATCTTCTAATAATAATGTATTATTAATAGTTAAATCAGATTCATTTTGGGGTGCATTAGAATTTATTTCATTATTGAAGTTATGAATATTTTCAATGCTTGTTTCATGTTTTATATTATTTAATTGGTAATTGACTGTAAAATCATTTTCATGTGCGATACTATCTGCTAATTTTGAGCTGATTTTATTTTCAATGATTAGGTAAAAAGGTTCTGTTTGGAGTAAATAATAAGGTTCAATTTTAGACTTTATGGTTGCTTTTAAAAACCATTCATGAGCACATTCAATATCTTTATCAACGCCAATACCATGCAAATAACACTCTCCTAAGGCAGTTTCGGCTTTAGCAATACATTTTTCAGCCGCATTTTTCAGACATAAAACTCCAGCTTCAAGGTTTTCTGTCGTGCCTAAAGCGTTCAAATAGCAATAACCTAAATTAGCTTGGGCAAAAGGGTTAAAAAGCTCAGCCGATTTTTTAAACCAGTTAAATGCTAAACAATAATCTTGACTAACCCCGTGTCCTTTAAAATAACAAACCCCTATACTATTAATACTTAATGGGTTGTTTAAATCAGCCGCTTTTTTAAACCAATCGAAAGCTATAGAAGCATTTTTTTCTACACCGTAGCCATTGTAATAACACATACCAATTTTTTCAAGTGCATATACAATCCCTTTTTTTTCTGCTTGATAGAACAAATCTAAGGCAATTTCAAAATTTTTTTCAACACCTTGTCCATGATAATACCGAGCTCCCAAATTATAAAGTCCAAATGGATGACCTTGGTCAGCTGCTTTTTTAAACCAATAAACTGCAAGTTTAAAATCTTGTGGCACAATTGAACCTATTTTATATATATGACCCAAATTATTCTGGGCATACATATTGCCATTTTCGGCAGAATTTAAATAATATTTAATGGCAAGTTTATAATCTTTTTCAACCCCCAACCCATTGAAATAACAGTTCGCTAAATAATATAGTGAATTAGAGTTATCTTTACTGTTTAATATTTCAATCATAATTATAATTTATAAATTACTAAAAACATAGATTTGTATTATTTTTATAAATCAAAAAAATATTTGGATTCAAAATGATATCTGTTTTAGGTAAAAGGTTTTTTATAAAATTCAGAATCTTTAAAATATGGGTATTTTTGCTTTTTAAGACTTTTTCTATGGGTTTCCTGTATTTTCCAAGCATTTAAAAAATCATTTCTGTAATTACTGTATTGATAATGAGTAAATTCATCAATTTGTTTGTAAATTTTAGGGGTAATCATGTTTGGTGCTTTCAATGAAATTTTATTAAGTACATCGGGTAAATCTTTATTAATATATAAATTAGGTTTAATTTTAATTTTGGAATCCTTAATTTTAAAAAAAAACTTGTCAATTTTTGAAATTGTTACAAATTGAAGTTTGCGTAAGATTTTGAAACGTAAATTAAATTTTATCAAAGGCAGTGTTTGTTTAATTTCGGCACTAAACTTGATTTTAAAAAAAGGCTTAGGTATCTTTATTTTATCTTTAAAAATGAAAGTTTGAGCTTGGGAATTTAAACTAAAAGACGTTGTTTTTTTAACTCCATAAACCTTCAAAACGAGGTTATTAGAATATTGTACCGAAGTTAATATTGGGTATTTATTAAAGGTAACATCCACTTTAAAATTAGGTTTATCTTTATTTAATATTTCAACTTTATAGTAATTTAAAGCCTCCCATTCTAAATTAATGGGCACTTCATGGATAAAATTTTGTAAATTTGATTTAAAGAATAATATTTCTGGAGTCAATTTCTGTTTATTAAAAAAAAGTTGCAAATATAATTGTAACTGTTTTATTTTTAATATTAAATATTTTAGGCTTTTTTCCAAATTTTTAAATTTATGAATGCAAATATATAAATAAAATTTTATAGAATTTTAAAAAAAAATAAAAATTTCATAAAATTTAAAAAATTAAATAAAAAAAAATCTTAACTTGCAACAAAACAATATTTTATGGATCAACATAACGAAAATAGTTCACCCATTGATGGTGATAGTTACCCATTGTCGCATACATTTTACGACCAACAAACAAAGTCGAGCACTATTCAAAAATTTTTATGGAAATGTGCTGGTGCAGATTATAAAATTTTAGATAACGCTACCTATAGCAACCAAGTTAAATATACTTGCATAGGGGGCATTGTTTTATCTACTGGAATCTTGGCTGGGTTAAGTGGAGGATTCGCTTTTAATTCTATTTTTGGAAATAAAATTGATATTACAGACACTGTTGAGTCAAATTCATTCTTAAATTCTGACTGGTTTTGGATACAAATATCAATTGTTTTTGGCATATTATGGGGCGCTATGATTTTTAATTTGTATAAATATATTGTATTCTCAACCGAAAAAGGAGATACCACCAATAAAATGACTTACAAAGATTTTAAAAATGCAATACCAAAAATTATTATCGGACTCGTATTGGCTATAACTATTTCAAAACCAATTGAATTAAGGATTTTCAAAAATAAAATTGATGTTAAAATCATAGCGCATCAGCAAGAACTTAATACGATTCATAAAGAATTTCAAGCAGAAAATCGTAATAAAATTAAAAATTCTGATGGATTACTTGAAAGAATGAATATTGCCAAAAATATTATTCCTTGGGACATTTCATTTTTTATTACTTTGTTATTTACATGTTTAGTACTATCACCTATTGGCATTAAAATGACGAGTAAATAAACTCAAACAAAATTAAATAAAAAAAAATCTTAACTTGCAACAAAACAATATTTTATGGATCAACATAACGAAAATAGTTCACCCATTGATGGTGATAGTTACCCATTGTCGCATACATTTTACGACCAACAAACAAAGTCGAGCACTATTCAAAAATTTTTATGGAAATGTGCTGGCGCAGATTATAAAATTTTAGAACACTGCACCTATAGCGACCATGTAAAGTACGCCTGCTTAGGGGGCATTGTTTTAGCAACCGGTTTAATGGCTGGGGTTAGTGGTGGATACGCTTTTTATACTATTTTTGGAAATAAAATTGATGTTACAGATGAGGTTGTGTCAAATTCATTCTTAAGTTCTGACTGGTTTTGGATACCATTGTCTATTATTTTTGGCATATTATGGGGCGCTATGATTTTTAATTTAGATAAATATATTATATCCTCTACCGGAAAAGGTGATGGTACCGAAAAAATGACATGGAAAGAATTTAAAAACGCAATACCTAGAATCATTATGGGATTTGTATTGGCATTAACTATTTCAAAACCCATTGAACTTAGAATTTTCAAAAATGAAATTGATGTTGAAATCATAAAACTTCAGCAAGATCAAAAAAAGGAGCTAATTTCAAAAATTACACAAGACCACCAAACTAATCTAGACCAAATAAACAAAGAACTAATAAGATTAGAAGGTTTAATAAAAGATAATGATAATAAAACTAAAGAACTAAAATTACTTAGAGATATAGAAATAAAAACCAGACCAAAAGAAAAATTTAATGCCTATGTTTCTCTTATACTAAAAGCCGAATCAGAATTGGAAACCCTAAAAGAAGAACAAAGTAAATATTGGGCTGAATTGAAAAAAATACAAAATACAATAAATCAAGAATTTCAAGCAGAAAATCGTGGAAAAATTAAAAATTCTGATGGTTTACTTGAAAGAATAAAAACAGCAGATAAAATAGTCCCTTGGAGCATTGCATTATTTATTACCATGTTGTTCGTTTGTTTAGAGCTATCCCCCATTTTCTTTAAAATGATGATGATTCAAAGCCCTTATGAATATCTCGACACTAATTTTAAAGATATTGTTCTTGCCAAATATGGTATTCAAAAAAAATCTATTAAAAATACAAACGGCACCATCACTGGTTATGAAACCGAAAATGCTATACCAAAAGGCGCATTAGATATTTATCATTTAAGTAATGCTATGTTAGAAGAGAAGTTGAGATTATTAAATGCTGAAATGAACATTAAAAAAGCTATTATTGAAACGTATCAAAATAAAAAAATAGACGAAGCCAAAAACAACCATGATGATTTTATTGTTGTAGAACCAGTGAATTAAAATTAACAATGTTAAATATTAATATTAATTTTTATGTCTTAAAATAAAAATGATGCAAGCATTCTTATGGAAAATTGCTGGTTTCGACCCAATTTTTTTACGAAAACACAACTATGGTGAAGTGAATGATTTTAATTCAAACATTCATACCATTTCTGGTGCAATTATTTTTTTTATGGCAATCATGAGCCCCTTAGCATTTTACGGTTTTTTTTTGATCTGTTTTAAATCTAAAATGCTAAGCACTTTATTTACATTATTGTTTTTTATAATTTTATTTTTTGGCTATAGATATTGTTTAATCTCTTTCCATTCGTATAATTACAATAGTTTATTACACCGCATTTTTTCTCCAAGTGTTATCTTTAGAGTCATTTTTGTATTATTCTTTGTTTTTTTTTTATGTGTAGCCATTTTACCTGTAATGTACAATAACGAAATAGAAGCCTTACTTAAATTTAAAAACATAGATAAATTAGAATTAGTTGTCCGGTTCGAGCTCCTTTTTAAATATTATTCAAAAGCATATTGGTGGTTCATATTTTGGTTTATTCTGTTTATGTTACCTGCTTTCTTAAGGTTTTATTTAAATAAAACCTATATTTATAGAGGTTTTTTAGCAATTCCGGTTTTTCTTACCCATTTTTGTGATGATAAAAATATTTCTGTGGTATCGGTTAATTATGATGACATTAAAGCCCTAGCTGATAAAGATTTTATTACAGTTGAAGACAAATTATTTAGTGCCTACCATTTAAAATTATTAAGAAGATATACAAACGGTAAAATTAAGAACAGTGGTTATACAAATATCAAATTTAATTAACCATGTCCAACAATAATTCTAAACAAAATAATTCTGCTCCTAATAACAATAAACCACCTAAAAAAAGTTTATTTACCTATATTTTAATATTTTTTATTGGTATTATTTTTTTCCCAGTCCTTTTTCCAGTTATCATTCAGGTTTTAAATCTTTTTAGCCCCCTTATTATTATTGTATTTATAATTTACATATTTTTCAAATTATTTAAATATTTAACTAATTTTTTAATAATTTTTATCGTAATTTTGGTATTTATATATCTTACACCTAATAATCAATTAACCCCAATACCCAAAATTGTACCTAAACCCACCATAACCCCTAAACCCACTATAACTCCTAAACCAGATGAAACTGATGATTATGATAAATTTCCTGAATGTGTAAATAACAAATCTATAGAAACGCACCAATTAAAATGGCAAGATTATGATGATAATTCGTATGTGGGCAAGGTTGAAATGCGTGAATGTTTATTTAATATATCTCAACAATACAGAAATAGTTTGAATCAAGGCTTTAATGATGCTTATTCAAGTTTAGCAAAATTTGATAATGATAAAATGGATGCCATTTATAACATTTTTAATACTATTCAAAAAAAAATGCATCTTAACGAATTAGAATTTGCCGAGCTAGTTGTAACTTTTATTCAAAGCATACCCTATGCTTGGGTTGTACAGAGGATTGAAGACATACAAGATCAAGAAGCAAAAGAAAATGGTAATTATATCGTTACGAAATTTGGCTTACAATCTCCTGTAGAATTTATGTATAACTTAAAGGGCGACTGCGATACCCGATCATTATTTTTATTTTTAGTTTTAAATCATTACGGCTTCGATGTTGCAATATTAACTAGCGAAAGATATCGCCATGCGGTCTTAGGCATTGCCTTACCAGCCCGAGGTGCCTATAAAACGTATAATGGTAAAAAATATTTTGCCTGGGAAACAACATGTTTTGGACCTAGATTGGGATATTTGAGAAATTCTGATATGGATTATTGGGAAATAGCAGTAACAAATAATTAAAAATTTAACTTTATAATTTAAATAAATATGAAAAATCAAACTTACGCGGCACTCTTTCAATTAGTGCTTTTAATTATCTTAGGCGTTTTTATACTTTGGCTTACTTATTTTGTTATTCTAAAAAAAATTAAAAAGAAGTATCAAATAGAGGGTAGTCCTCATTTAAGTTTTAGCATTATCATTTGTGCCCATTTATTTTCAACGGGCTACATCACTTCTGGAATCTATAAAGCCTATACTTTTACCTTACAGTTTTTACATAAAAATAGTAATTCAAATCTTTTTGATTTTTATTCGACCGCTTTTGGTTATTTAGTAGAATTTATACTTATTGGCTTAATAATTTCTTTTATAGTAAACTTTATCTCGGTTAAACTGTTTAGTTTACTTACGGTGCAAGTGGACGAAATGGAAGAAATTAATAATAATAAGGTTCAGTATGCTTTGCTACTTGCAACAATATTAATTGTAATTTCAATATTTGCTAAAGAACCCTTTATGAATTTATTAGATACGCTTGTGCCTTATCCAAAATTAAATTTTATAGATTAAAAGACAGTCGATGTTTTAAAAGCAATTGAAATTTAAAGTTCAAAAATAATAACCCACATTTCGGTTAAATAAAAGTAATAATACCAAATATAATTTTAAGTAGTTCAAATATTAACGAAACTTTAACACAAAAAATTTTATTATGAGTTTAAAATGTTGTAACATTGGACTAATTATAAATTATATATATTATTACTTATTTGGCACTGTTTCACCTATAGATGGGGATTCGTTTATGCTAGAATTGCCTGCCTGTAATACAGATAACTTTCAATTATTTTTAAATGAATTTTCTAAACACCAACCAGAAAAACTTAAAGTTATGGTACTTGATAATGTGCATTCCATAAAACTAAAACATGATGTATCCCTAAAAATATTGGATTGATATTTTTACCCCCATATAGCCCAGAACTTAGCCCAATTGAACGTCTTTGGCAAACTATAAAATAGATTATACTAACTTAACTTTTTCGACACTGGATGCATTATCAATTTTTATTGAAAATGCTGTTAAGAAACTAACCAAAAATACCATCATGAATACATGGGCATATCCCTATATTTTTTCTGGTTTAAATTGGACTATTTAATAAATATAAATTGTATAACATAACACCAAATCCCTTCACCAATAAGTAGTATCCATTAAAATAATCACATCACGAGATATTTTGTCGGGAATTTTAATTGATACCTTATCAATTCTTCTTTGGATAGTTTTAACCGGGTATTTGTATGTTTTTGATAACTGAGAATACATCTGTTTGTTTGAGCTATATTGAGTCCAAATTTCTAAATCATTGAGTCCGCCACCATTGAATTGCCTTCCACAATCAACACATTTATACCTTTGAACACCCTTAAAATGACCGTTTTTTTGAGTAATTGAGCTATTACTGTAAAAGCATTTTTTTTAATCAAAGTATTTGATTTGCCTCAAATATAAAACTAATAAAGGTTACAGAAGTTTTTAGCATCAATTTTGTCCATTAAGCCTAATATGTTATATCGACAATTTAATACGTCAAGAACATCATTAATATCTGCAATATCACGAAAAAAATGAATTCTTAAAATCATGTTCAATTTTTATTTTAGATAGGCTTTTAGATGTAATAAATTTAATATTTTTTAGATGTGTACCCAAAAATAAACCAGCCCCCACCCCAAAAAAACACCCTTAAAAGCACATAAAATACTCCAATTACTACCAATTGAACCACATATAATACTAAACACATTTGAAAAATGTTGAGGAAAGTCATCATCTTTAATGATTCTTTCTAATTTCTGTTTTAAAATGAAAATTTGATTGTAAAACATTGTGTAATTGATATTTTTTAGCGATTTAAAAAACTTAATCCAAAATTACAAAAATAATACTAAATTACAATATTTAAGACATTGATTTTATAAAAAAAAATATACTTATAAAAAAAAAGTAAAATAAATCATAATATTTAAAAAAAAATATTAGTTTTGCGATAAATTTTAAATCTAAAATGAAATCTGAATTTTTAAAAATAACAAAATCAACAAAAAAGAAAATTTTTATAATATTTATTACTTTTGTTATTGCTATTTTTGTCTTATTCATTTATCAAATCTTTAATAACAACAATAAAAATTTTTTTAAATTTAAGGATAAACACCAATATAGCCCTCTTTCTGAAAATAATAATGGATTTTACGGTAAAGTAAATTATTATTTAAACCAAGCACTTTTAGATACCAATAATGTTAAATATGATGTAAGCAAACTTGATAATTTCTATAAAAGACTTAAGTTTTATTATCCAACCGATACATCTAACTATTTGATATCAATTGAAGATATTCGATTAATTGATTTTATTCCAAACCCTAATGATAAAACCGAACAAGCATTTTATGTAAATAGTTATTTTAAAAACATTATAGAAAAGCAAAATTCAAACCTTTCAAAAAAATATTTCAATTTTAAATGGAATAAAGTTAAAAATAAAATTATTCAAATTAAAATTGATACAACCCTTTTAAATTTTTCATTACTAAATGAAAGTTGGAAAGGCACTATTAAACTAAACGACCCTTTTAAAGATATTGATAGAAATGTTAAATATATTTCTTCAGAAAGTTTCATTATACCGATATTTTCAAGCGATATGCCTTCCATAGACTTTGAACATTTTGAGACCAAAGATGGTTATTATATTATTGACGCGAATAGAAGAACTAATTTATCTCTTGATGAAATGCAAAATTTATTTGATTCTTCTACTTTTAAGAAAGATAGACCTCTTTTGTTTAATTATACTTTTAACACTGGAACATCAGAAGAGTATTCATTAAGATTTTTAAATTCAAAAGGTAAAATTTATATTAAAACCCAAAATATAGATATTGATTTTTATGATAAACAAACAAAAAAATCAAATACAAATGACAATAAAATGTTGGAAATTGATTCGAATTTTAATTTGATAAAGATACATGTTAAATTAAGAAAAGAAGGTAGTCTAACCTATAACCTTTATTTATCAAATATTTCGCCACTCAATATAGCTTCAAAACCTATTAATGAAGGCATAGCAGGAAGTGAGTTTATAAATATAGATAAAAAATATTTAGATTTATTTACTTCGCAACAGATACATCAAATTGAATCAGGATTTTCATCAAAAGATTCAGTAAAATCTATCGAATTAAGTACAAACATCTTACTCTCTAAATATTTGGAAGAAAAGATTAAGAAATATATTGTAGATTTAGAAAATAATTCAATTTATACTAAAAGAAAAGATGATATTTTTGAAATGAGTATCTGTTTAATGGATATTGCTACAGGTGAAATTATCTCAACGCCTTTTTATAGTAACGAATTTGACAAAAATAATCAAGATGAGTTAACTGAAAAAAGAAATTTTAATTTAATTAAGCACGATATAGCAAGTACATTTAAACCTTTATTATCTTTTGCCGCTTCTCTAAAATACCCATCTTTGTCTCAATTTGAACTCAATGGACAACATACAAAACTAGACAAAGATACAGGCTCTACAATATTAGGATATAAAACGAAGTTGATATATGGCTTAGACAAAACTATAAACCCACCAATTCCGAATCCTTTATTCTGGCCAATTGATAAAAATAATCAACCAATTAATAGAATTAATTTTTTAGGGAAGTCTCATGATAACTATCCAATTACAATGGCTATGTTAGCACTTACCACAAATCAAGATTCTTCAGCTTATAGCACTTTAATTAATGAAAATTTAGATAATGAAAAAATAAATAATTTATACAATTTAAATGGAAAAGAAAGTGTACATATTAAATATGACCCCTTAAAAAAAAGAATCGTTTTTAAAGATATTTCTAACTCTAAATTTATTCGACTGATGGCTAATTTATATGATGTAAAAGCTAAAAATGATGATGCGCAACAAACTTATTTAACTTCTGAAAATTATATGTGGGAAGATCTTCATAAAACTTCACCAGATTTATATTCATTATATGCTGATGTTGTATCTTTAGGAACCGACCAATTTGGTAACGCGAATTCTGATGTTTCAGATTTTAAAAAATTTGAAAGATTTGTTCTTGGTCAAGGCGATAATCAATGGACAAATTTAAAACTTGCAGAAGCATATTCTAGAGTTCTTTCAAAAAGAAAAGTTAAAGCTAACTTTCTTAAAAATTTACATTCAAGCGAACCTATAATTTTTAAAAATTTAGCTAATTTTGTTAATAATAATTCAGCAGGGGTTTTAGAAAATTCATGGTCGAAATTTTTAAAAGATTGGAGAGATGCAGTAATAAATAAAGAGTATTCATTATTAAATACTGCATATAATAATTTTAGAACCGCTGCAGGAATTAATAATATAAATCAATTTTACTTTTATTGTAAAACAGGTACACCGCAAGATAATGATGAACATTCTAATAACAAAGTTTTTAAAAAAGGAAAGCAAATAATATATTGGGATGAAGGTGTTTTTGCTTTTGGTATTACAAATACGAATGAAATTTCCCCCAGTGGTATCGTGGGGGTAGTTTATATCAAACATTTATCACTTCAAAAAATAAACGGCGGTGTCTCATCTACAACAGCTCGTGATTTTTTTCAACCTGATGTTTTTAATAAAATCCTTTTTTTTAATCATAATCGAATTCTTAAATGAAGAAAGGTTTGTATTTTTTAATCCTTTTTGTATTAATACAATCTTGTAAAAAAGCTTTAGTATTAGACATTAGATCCATTTCTTTTAACGATAATACTACCGTATTTTTGGGTCAAAAACAAGATGTAATGGTTAAAAACCTTCCCGATTCTATATTTTCTATAACCTATAATAAAGAACAAGCTAATTTTATTTTGACATTAAAGCAACCTATATATTTTCAGATAGATGGTATTACTCAAAATTCTGTATTTCAAAATTCAATTGAGTCTATAGAAATTGATGGCAATCATTATAAATTTAATAAATTATTAGAAATTAAGAATAAATATACAGCAAATGATTCTAAGGTGAAATATATTCAGTTAAAGCATTTAATAAAATTAGCCTATAATCATTCTAATATTAACAATTTAAATACCATTCTTTCGTTTGATAAAGATGATAATAAATCTAAACTTACTATTTTAGATACAAATATAATTGTAACACAAAAGAATGGGTCTAAAGTAAAATTCGTATCAACAGACATCATACAATCCGACGCTTTCAGTCTTGAATTTTTCAAAACCCTCCATTCATCGATATTAAATAATACTCAAAAATATTTTCATATAAACGACACAATTTATTATTCTTCGGTAAAACCATATTTTTCGTTTTTTGGAGCAAGTAAATTTAACATTTATCATATTAACGAATCAATAAACATTTCTTTTAATAATATTTTTAGGTCAGTAATACCTTTAAAAGCTATAAAAGCTATAATTGATTCAAATGAAAACATCCCTGTAGATTTGAAACAAAATTTTCAAGCCAATACTTATAGTAACCAAATATATGCCAATAATATATCGAACAATAATTTATTTTCGTTTGGGACAATAGATAAAAACTTAAAATTTGAAAAAAATGAATTAAATGGCATTTTGAATTCAAATGATTACTTAATTTATAAAATTAATTATAATACATTTATTGTTCCTTTTCTGTTTCTTTTTAGTGTTTTTATTTTGTGTTTGATAATTATCAGTAAATTTAAATGGGAATTTATTTTTGAATTTCATAAGAATAACGAAAATAATATTTGGAAACAACATTTTTATTTTATATTTATTTGTTTATTTTTACTTTTAACAAGTAGGCTATTTATTGGATATAACTTATCATATACATCACCTTTTTATTATTTTGCTTTTCTAACAGCAATCATAACTGCACCTCTTATTTTGATAGCCGTATTATTAATTTGGATAGTTATATCACCGTTGCAATTTAGTATAGAAAATTTTAAAGAAAAAAAATATAGTTTTTTATTACACCCATTGGCAATTTTAATCTTTACTATATTAGTTTTAATAGTTCAGTATTTGGTTGTTAATTATCTATCCAAATTTTTTATTGAAGAATTATTTGATAAATATAATATAGATAACATTTTTAATTCAAATTCGCCATCATATATTAAAATTATATTTTTTTTATGTATATATATTATTATTTTAAATATTTTTTATATTATTGCATTTTACTACTCGAAATTTAATTCAAAAAAAATTGAGATATTAACTTTTGTCTTAACAGTTATTTCACTCCCCTTTGTTATAATAGGTAACAATTCCTATTCAGTTTTAAATTTAATGATTATTATTTTTTTATTTTTATTTTTAATTTATTTTTCAAGAAATAAAAATAATATTTATTTAAAATATATTCTTATTTTAATTTTTTTATGTGGGATTATTTTTCCATTTTATAAAGGAGACCTTGGATATGTGATTAATTTAATCTTAGGATTTATAATTTTTATTTGCTTTATAATTTTTAACAATTCCAAAACAAAAATAAGTTATTTTATACGTATTTTAATCGTTTTGTTTCTTATTGGGGTAATTTGGATAATGTATTGGCTAAATGCTAATAGTGAATTTAACCCAATTAATAATAATAGGTTTACCAATAGACTAATTGTTTACCAAAACTTTAATACAGTTCATGAATATGGTACTAGACAAACAGAAGAACACGCTCAATTTTTCGCGATTCTTGGTAAATACGCTTTTCCAACTGAATATAATTTATACGAACCAATTCATCCAGGTATTTCAATCTCAAGTGACCCAATTGTTAAAAACGACCTTAGTGCCCCTTTTGGTTTAATAAATCCATTTGGTCCTAATTTTTGGTGGGTACCAGTTTCAATACTTATCATAATTTGGTTTACAATGATTTACATGGTTTGCAACACAGTTATGGTAAAAGAAAATCTTGGTAACAATAATGAAGGATTTTTATTTTCATATTATGGAATTATTCGATTATTTTGTGCTTCAATGATTGTTGGATCTGGTATATGGTTAATAGGTTCTTATTATAATATTGTACCATTTACCGGTAGACTTATTTTTGGAATGGGTCAAGATTCTATTGCAGAAGTTTTTGAAACAATATTTCTATTCGGATATATGGGGTTAGTTGGTAAATCAAATTCAAATAATAAATAATTTATAAATATGAAAGAATTTTTTGAAAAAATAAATAAAAATGTAAAATTCTTAATAGAATTTTCATTCAAAAACGCAATTTGGATACTACCAATTGTTTACTTTTATTTAACAACAGTATTTATTAAAGTTTTGTTTATCTCATTTTTAATTTATTATCTTTATAGTTCATGGGTTAATTATAACAAAACTAAAATACCAACATTACAAAAAACGCCCAAAAGAATACATTATTTATATTATGTATCAATTTCAATTTTTTTTATACTTACAACTTTAGCAACTTATGAGGGTATTATAACAACTTTTAGACTTAATAAATATATAGCAATCATTTTTGCATGCGGCATCTCTTTAACATTATTTGTAATAACACTATTAATAAAAAATCGTAGAAAACCTTCATTTATATTATCTGCTATGGTATTATATATTCTTTTTGATGCTTTAATAGCACTTCCATTTAATTTTTTGTTTTTTTATAATAAATTAACAGATTCATACAAAATTGAAGAAGATAAAAAAAACATCCCCATTGTAATCCAAAAAGTCGATTCAATTTTAAAACCCAAAATTTCAAATACAGCCATAAGTTTGCAAATTAATGATGCAGAATTAAAACAGAACCTTAATATCATAGACCTACAAACCGAAGAGAAACTGAAAGATTTGGAAAAAATTTATTCACTTAATTCTAAAGAATATAATTTAGAGAGAAGCAAAATACTCAATATTAAAAAGCAACAGAAAAATAACGTATTTATCGCTCCTAAAACTAAAAAAGATATTACAAATTTAGCACAAAATTCAGTAAAAAATAAAGTATATGAAACATTAAAATTAAAATTAGACACTTGTAGTATTTTAAATAGAAAACTTATCCTATCTGATAATAATGATAGTAATAAATTGATAACAGATATAATAAAAAATAAATTAGTTAATATATGTAATAGTGATCCCGATTTAAAATCATTTGTTAAAATACTTAACACCCAACATCCGTCTTCATTAAAATCCTTAGAATTATTATATAAATTTATAGGCAAAAAATTAACTACTACCACTACTAATAATAATAATGAAGCAGTAGCAGAAGTCGCAAATTTAAATTTTAATTCCGATACAGAAAGATTAATAACAATGAGTTTAAGCATCTCAATTGTTATTGATATATTACCCCTTCTTTTAAGTCTTCTATATAGAAAATATAATATTGATGATTGATAACATTAAAAATTAAACATGAACACCAAATTCAATTATCAACATTTTAAAAATCGATACATAAAACTATTTTATCCATTTTTAAAAGAAATAAAAATTGGTTGTTTTACTGAAAATGATGAAAATTATAATAAATTTTTAAATGAATTTAACTCTGTTTTTATAAATAACAGTTCGTATTTAAACCTATTTGATAATATAAAGTATTTTAAAGAAAACAATAAATTTAATATTAAAATTGAAGACAATACCATTATAAAATTTGATTTTATAAATTTACCTTTTTTAGAATTAGAAAATAAGTATATATTTAATAAAGCGGATTTTGATTTTATAATTGTTTTAATAAATTTTAATGATTATTTGCCACCTCAATACGATTTTTCATTGGATAATACATATTTAATACTTGATAGATGTTTAAAATTTAAATTACCTTTTATTATACTAAATTTAAATATTGAAAAAACTATAAAAATTGAAATTAACGACCTTGAAAGTTGGGTAGAATTAAATAATAATCTATTTAATTTAGTAAAACACTTTAACTTTAATTTTCAAGATATACTAACCGATTTTGGCAAGAATAAATTTAGAGGTTTAAATTTACTTTATTGTAGGTTAAAAATAGATTATCTTTTTAATATAAGTAGAAAAATTAATTTTTTCTACAACACAAAAAATAATATAACTTTTGGATATGATGAATTTATGGGAAACTTAATAATAAATTTATTAAATTTTGATAAATTGAATGATTATAATTATAAATTTTATGAATAAACACTATTTTCAATTAATTAATATAAAAAAAATACGCATGGATACACTTAAAAATATCAAAAAATATTTAAAATCGTTATTTACTTATAATTTATTTAAAAAACCACCTACCGTCTTACAAATTGGCGTTTGTGGAAATCCAGGTTCGGGTAAAACAGTTTTAATTGATGCTATGTTTTCAATTTTTGCTGGTGGGCAAGCATGGAAGTATAAACCTATTAATAATTATTTAAGATTTGACGGTGAGGAGAACTTATTTGATGGCAATTCTTACATAAGATCAGCAAATTTACTTACACAAATTAATATTCAATTTCCAGGAAAGCATGAAACAACATCTCGTGGCATATGGTACGAAAACACATATTTTACTAATTTAACAATACAAAGAAAGATATTCGGAATACTACCCAATAATCATAATATTGTTTTTCTAATAAGAAATATCCCCGGTGAGGCTTTTCAAAAATTAACAAAGCATATTAACAATAAAACTATTTATGATATTTTAAAAGATTTTTTAGCTCCAATACCATTAATTAAAAGTATAGATAAAATAAGTGATTGCGTTTATAGAGAATCCGAATTAAGTCAATTAATGTATTTAAATATAAACATTGAAGAAAAAGATATTAACCATAAAAATGATGATGACAGAGTATTAGTGGACAATAATTTTAATGAAATTAAAGAATTTAATGAAAAATTATCAATTATTAAAAATTTTAATGAGCCTGAAAAAATTAAAGCATTAAATAATATAATTGTTAATGTAAATGAAAAAATTGTAGATTTTAATAACTTAACAAATGGTTATAGAAATTTATTTAATAGTAATGCTAATATTGAAAGAAGCCATATTTTATATAGATTAAAATTATATTTTAGAGTTTATCTTTGGAAAAAATATAATGATACTATTGATGCTATTTTAATGACTGATATTTCTCTATATTTTTTTGATTTTTTATATATAATAACGTCTTCAAGAACAATTTTATGTAATGAATACCCTGAAAATGCTAATGATGTATTTGTAAGTTTAAATACATTAATAGCAGATAATAGAAATTTTAAATACATTAAGTGCTTAACTAAATTTGATAAAGCCATTGAAGGCAGAATTCTTGATGATTTTTTTACTGATAAGCTGACTGATTTTGAAACATATTGCACACAAATGAATGAATTTTATGAAAAGAATAATATTCCGGGAGATTACAATTTTTGGACATCCGTCTCATTTAATGGAGAAGAAAATCGTTTCTTTAATTTTGGTACTAATGGTAAAAATAACTGGAATGCCAATAATTCTCATCAAAGAACATCACTTGGAGTATTTGAAATGCTCATGTTTATATTACACCATGACTGTAATGTTAGGATTAGCGATACAGCATTACAAATAGATGAAAAATTAAAATCATTTAGAAGTAAAATCGAAAATATATCTTTAAAAAATGAGTGATTTGAATATTGCAATTTTGGGAGCCATTAGTAGTATTGCAGGCGAAGCTGGTATTATTGCTTGCACTCAATCTGTTTCTACAAGCCATATCTATAATGCTGAACTAAGTAAATTAGATAATTTAGTGCAAAATATCGATCAATCTAACGTTAATTTCATCAAAACATTTTGTTATCCTATAAAAATGAATAATCAAAAATTTATTATGATTATCCGTTTTAAAAATAAGTTTACAAATTTTGAAGATAAAAATAGGAGTTACAATAGACGAGAATATTATTTTTTTGAAATGAACGAAGAACAATCGGCTCTTGAATATATTTTTAATCTCCCAGAAATGATCCAATATAAATCTGAAGTTAAGAATTTAAATAATACAATGTCATTAAACCCCATACCACTTCAATCAAATGAAAATAATATCGAAGAACTATTTAAATACTTGGTGTCCTTATTAATTATAGGACAGAAAATTAAAATCAAAATAAATGATACAAACTATAATACTATAATAAATGATATTTTAATAGCTTTAAATAAACTTCCAATAATTTATAAAAAATATCTAGGAGTTGGTTTTAATATAGAAAGTATTCATTATCCCAACCCAAATTTACATATTTACACTTCCCTCGAAAATGATGGCTTAGAATTATCTAATATAAACACTTCAAATGATTTAATTAACGAATTTATTCAGTTTATTAATCAAAATAAAGTTAATGAAACCGAGTTGATACTATTGAATCAACCACTAAATGTTGATTATTTATATACATTAATAAAATATCATTTTTTTCATTTTGAAGTTCAAAATAATATACCAAATATTAAAAGTACAAAAGAATATATTACAAAATTTTTAAATAAAGAATATTTTAGTGATTTATATATTCAAGATAAAATTATCTGCATTTATAGAAATTGGATTAAAAATAAAATAATTGACACAGAATTTATATGGTTTTGGCAAATTTTAGTTGAAAATACCTCCTCAATACCAAATCATTTCTATTATAATCACCATATTTTAAAAAGTATAGAATTTTTTGTTTCAATAATTTATGAGCAAGTTAATTCATTTGATGATATTCAGGTTAAATTTAAATTTACTTTGAAATTACCTTGTACCCAACAATCAAATTCTTCTGATTCTGTTTTAATAGACGAACTATATATTAAATATATAGAAATGTTGTGTGTTAAGGGTGCACCCAATTTAAACGAATATTATAAAATAGCACAATACCTTAAAGATAAAAATAAAATAAATCACCCTTTCTTTAAAAAATTTATTTTTAAAGAAATAGTAGATATTAGTAACCATAAATTAGTATTTTGTTTTCTTGAAAATTACATCGATGAACTTACTGATAGTGAAATAACTATAATAATTTCAGTAATATTTAATAACTTACTTGAACTTGAAAAAGACAACAAATTATTAAATAACAATAAAATAAGAAAATGTATTCAAAATATATTAAAAGAAAATTTAGATCTTGAATTATTTTTTATATGGTATCAAAAAGGTACCAATATAAATTTAATAGATTTTTTAAAGTATTATTTAAAAAATACGAATTTTTCTAAATTAGATACTTTAAAAAAGCTCTGTAATGAATTTCATAATCCCGCTATAGACCAATATAAAGAGATTGTCGATTTTATAAATTTATTTATAGAAAAAAAATCAAATATAGACATCAATACTTCTATTGTATTATATGTAAATAAAATACCTTATAATAACGTAAACAAAAATGAAATAATAGTGAATTTAAAATTAAATGAAATTGACCAATTTGATTTTTTAAATATAGTGGTTAATGAATTTAACTTATTAAATCCAAATTTTATAAACTTATTATTAGAAATATTTGCTTCGAAGTTTAATAACATGCAAGATTTTGAAATATTTATCAATTCAAGGATAGAGGTTTTATTAAATAATCCCGAAATTTTTAAAAAAACTATATTTTTTTTATATAAAAAATGGAAAAATGAAAAGAATATAGAAATTTCAAATCTGGTTTCTTTTTGGGAAAAAAATCAAGAACATAGTAACAAATTTATAAATAAAGTAATTAATTTTTTTCAACCAGAAGAAACCAAACTTTTAAAATTAGTTGAAAACTTTATAGATAGTAAAAAAAATAATAATTTGCCGATTACCCCAAATCCAACAAAACTACCTCTTCCTAGTTCAATACCCATTATTAATATTATTGAAATATCTAATCCTAATGAAAATATAACAATTCAAATTAATAAAATACTATCAGATAAATCTGATAATGTAAACAACAAAATAGATCAAGTAGCAAAAATTATAAACTCAGAGTTAAAAAAAGACAAATCATTTAATCATTTAAAAAACACCATAACTTCAATAAATAAAATTGAATTAGAAGAAAATGAAATAAATGAATTATTTGAAAAAATTAATTTTAATAAAGATAATAAAAATTTAATTAAATTATATGACGAATCGAATAAACAGAAGTATTTTGAAGTTAGACTTATAGATAAATTCAAAAAACGTATCCTTAAAAATATATGGGAAAATTTACATCTAAGTATTAAAATTGAAAACAACAGAATTAATGAAAAAATATTTTTAAATGCATTTTTACAAACCTTAAAGTTTCAATTAGAAAATCATGGTTTAGATGAAAATAATAAAATTGAATTTATCAAAGACATTATTATGGAAATATTTGAAAATTATGAAAGTGATATACAAATGAATTTACTTCAAATTTTTAGCACAATATTAGATTACAAGCTACCATTTTATGTTAATTTATTAAATATTTCATTTTTTAGAAAATTAGAAATTAATAATATGCTTCTCAAAATAAATAACAATTTTATAACAAACCTTGAAATTAAAGTGAAAAATAAGAACGTTTAAATTGAACTCATTTTATAAATAAGATTGTTAAAAGGAATAAATTTATCTGTTAATTTAAATATTGTAAAATGTCAAAAAACCATATTTTTGTTTGTATTTTAAAAAAACAAACAAAAATATGGTAATTCAACTTAAAATACTTAATTTTGCAAAAAGTTGTACTTTACTCTTGAATCTAGTATAAATTTTAAAATTTATAATATATGCCTAAATTAGCATTAGTAATTAATCTTGTTTTTATAAGTTATATGTCGTTTGGGCAACATAATAACCCATTAAATTTACCTCAAAAAATAATAATAATCAATCAGCAAGATAGTTTTGTTGCAACAGATTCAAAAATAGATTCCAATATATTATATATAAATGTAAATATTACTAATAACTATTTAAAATCCGAAAATGGAAGTTGTTATTATATTAAAAGTTTTTTTAGCTGGCTATTGATTATTTTGCCGATTGTTGCAATATTATTAGGTATTATATTATTAATCTTTGCCATTATAATTTTTATAAACAAAAAGATAGATGCTATAGCTGTATATTTAGAAAAATCAATTAAAAAAGTAAATGAAGAAGAACCAATCGATAATAATAACCCCAAACCAAAATGTTACAAATTTTGGAAATGTATGTTTTGTATTGTTAATTATTTCAATTACCCACCTAAACAAAATGAAAAATAGTAAAAAATGCTTATATTTGCCCAAATTTACACATTAAAGTAAAATTCAAATATGGAATTAAATTCAGAAGTTAAAACCGCCTTAATACATTTAATGTGGTGTATGGCAGAATGCGATACAATAGAAAATTCTGAAAATAGCTTAACTAACGAAGAATATCACTATATTCTTCATGTTATTGCCATTGAAGATATAGCATTCAACTGGAAAAATTTTACTCTTAAAAGGCTCGAATTAAACAATAATATCGAATTAATAATACAGTACGCTTGCGAATTATTAAAAAAAACCTCGCCAGAGTGGATATTAAAAGTTCAAAACTATTTATATAATATTGCATTTATTTCTAAAGAAAATATTACATTAAAAAATATTAGCCCTTCAGAATTAAACCTTTTAACCAAAATTTCAAACATTTTGGGTGTTAAACTAATTAAAATAAAAGATTTACCAATTAAAATATATCATAAAGATAAACAACAAATCAATTATCAATATGCGCCGTTACTCCTGATATATTATGCTATTCATCATTTAATAAAAATACATCCAAGTTTTAGCGATTTTAAAAAAAACTATTTAGAACTTATCGTTAAACAAGAATCAATAATAATAAATTGGGAAATTTTTGAAAACATTTTAGTTGATTTTAAGGAAAACCCAGAGTTTTTATTTAGTCAAATTATAATTGCTCTTGAACCATCGAGTCTTGAATGGAGGGCTAAAGCAGTTTATTATTTTCATGAAATTATTGATTATTATAAAAAAATTAGTTCAAATAACAAAATAGCACCACATTTTAATCAGAAATTACAAGTGCTTCAAAACAAATTACATATTATCAACGAACATTTATCCTATTTCAAAAACGCTAATTTTTTTGATGTTAAGAATAATTTGTTTCAAATATGGCAACTTGCAAGGCTACATTTAATTTATAGCATTGCTCATTGCGATAAAAAATTAGGAGACGACCGTATTTTAACCAAAGAAGAACATTCTCTTTTTGATAAAATTGTTAATTTTGAAGAAATATTGTTTAAAATGAGTGATTTTAACGATGAACGTAAAATATTTAATAAAAATGACTTAAAAATAACAGAACATTATTTAATAATATTAAAAGATGGACCCCAAGATTTTAAAATTAAAACCTTAGGTTACATGAAATTAATGGCTATGTGTTCACAAGAAGACGATCCATTAACTATCAGTTCGAAAGAGCAAACGCTCTTAAAATTAGCCCAAAAACAATTTAATATATCAAATGAAATCTACGAATATTGTGAAAAAAATGTATTAAAATAGCTTTTATTATGAAAATTTTTATTATATTGCAGACTAAGATAATTTTTTTTTAATATGAAACTCAAGATGAACCATTTTGATGCCTTAATTCATTTAGTTTGGAATATAGCCATTTGTGATAATGCCTCAGGATCCGAAAAACAAATTACGGAAGATGAATTTAATTATTTTTATCAAATAGCTGATTATGAAGAGTTTGAACTTAATTGGCAACATCTTTTAAACCAACGTAATGCACTGAATTCTGATATTGAAATTATTTTTAAAGAAGCCTATAAGGTTTTAGAAAGTTCAAAAAAAGAATGGCGTTTAAAATGTGCTATATATATGGTAAGAATGGCAGGTATTTCAAAAGAAGATTCATTAGAATCGAATATTAGTTCTAAAGAGGCTTTGTTTTTAGAAAATATACTTAACTTACTTAAAATTAACCACGAAGAATTAAAAAACTTTAATAAAATACCCCCATTACCCTTAAATCCAATAATTCAATGGCAGCATAGTTTTGTTTTGTTAATAACCTGTGTTTTTTTACATTACAAAAGCAAATATAAAAAACAAAACTTTAAATTTGAAAGAAATCCATTTTTAAAAACAATCATTACTCAAGAAAATTTGCACATAAATCTAGAATATTTTAATCAAATTTTACTTGATTTGGATTATAATGAAATACTTATCAAAGAAGAGTCTTGCAAGACATTAAAAGACTGCTCGGTATATTGGCGTTCTAAATGTGTACACTATATGTTCGAATGTGCAAGGATTTATTGTTTACCCGATTTTAAAATAAAGACACCGCCAACGAATTTAATTATAGATGTTCAAAAAAAACTCAATGTTACAAACCAACACCTGAGCTTTTATACTAAAAAAAATGATTTTTACGGAGCTGAATTGGATTTAAATAAATTCGCTTTGATTCAATTACTTTATGCTGTGGGAGTTTGCGATAGACAAATTAAAGATATAGAG
Organism: Alphaproteobacteria bacterium; assembly: GCA_030053915.1. Classification (GTDB taxonomy): domain Bacteria; phylum Bacteroidota; class Bacteroidia; order Chitinophagales; family Chitinophagaceae; genus JASGCT01. The sequence continues at coordinate 10,480 of JASGCT010000020.1, read as the reverse complement.
GGTTTAACCCCAGATGAACTTAATTTTTTAACACAAGTAGCTTTAACAGAAAATATTACAATATCGTTGGACATTGTTCGTAAACATAGAAAAAAGTTTAAAAACAATCATTTTTTAATTATAACAGATATTTGTGAAGTGCTTAAAAATGCCACGGAAGATTGGAAACTAAAATGCCTAAATTATATAAAGGCAATGGCAGCAATTTCTCAGGAGGACGACGAGGATTTTATGAGCAATAAAGAAATGTTAATTATACTAAAAACACTAAAAGAGCTCGGTAAATAAAATTTATATATATATGTCAAACAAAAACAATTTAACTCCTAAATTAGCAAAATTGCATCTTATATGGAGTATGGCAGAACAAGGTACTGCAGTTGATCAATTAGACCATCGTTCAAATGAATTTAAACTTTTAAAAAAAATAGCGAATGAAAGCGGCGAAGTAAATTTAAGTTTTCGTAATTTTTTAGATTACAGACAAAATAATCCAAAGTTCTTGAATTGGGCGATTGAGGTTATCAGAGTTCACAATGACATTAAATATAATAAAGAAATCCTTGACAATTTAGTTGCCATGTCAATAGTTAAGAAACCTGGAGAAAATACTCATATTTTGACAAAAGAAGAACGAGATTTTCTTTTTGGAATAGAAATAAGAATCATCCCACTTAAACAAAGGTATCTCAACCCTTCTCAAATTTTGAAAGCCAAAAATCAAAAAAAAGATAATGAATTTGCGATGATGCTTTTATTATGGAGTATCGCATATTGTGAATATAGCCCCGGTGATGTAAAACCAGTTAGCGAAAAAGAAAGAAAATTATTTAATAAAATTATCAAAGATGAAAAAATTGATTTAAAATTATTTAACATCATAAAATTAAGAAAAAAATTTAAAAATAATGAGACAAAAATTGTTGAATACGCTTGTTCTTTAATAAAAACTAATAATAAAATTTTTAAAGAAACCTGTTTAAAATATATGAAAGATATTGCAAAAATATCTTTTGAAAATGGTTCGAACCCAATAGCCTCTAAAGAACAAGAGTTAATTTCTTTAGCAGAAGAATTATTATTTGCACCTAAAAAAAATAAATAATGAGCTCAATTACAATTCAAGAAGCTTTATTAAATGTCGTGTATAGTTTGGCTGTGATAGATAGTACAACATCAAGCGAAAATACCATAACAATAGCTGAAGAAACATACTTAAAACAAATAGCTGAGGATGAACATATACATTGGGAAACCTTTAAATTACAACGTCAACGTTTAAACGAAAATGACTTTGAAAAGAATATCCTCGATTCATGTAATATTATATTGTCTTCCCCGCAGGCTGATTTATATATTCAAAAATGTTTGCAGTATTTGTTGATTTTAGCACATGTTTCTATCGAGCAACCCAATCATCAACATTTAAGTGATTTTGAAAAAAACTTTATATCTAAAATAGAAAGATTATTAAATGCAAAAGCACTTTCCATTACACAATTTGAAATACCTCACTATCAAGAAAAAATTTTCTGGCAAACTGCATTTATTCATTTAATTTGGTCTATTGACACTTTCGATTTAACTAAAGGCGAAAGCGAGGCTTTAAATCCAGAATTAGACCCTTATTTAAATTTTATAATAACAACTGAAAATTTTACTTTAAATTGGGACCATTTTAAATCGAATTTAATAGTTTTTGATTACGATGACTTAAAAATATGTGAAGAATCATGTAAATCTTTGCTAGATTGCAGAATTGAATTTCGTGCCAAATGCCTTGCCTATATTTTTAATATGAAAGCTACAAAATTAGAAACTTCGTTAAATTTAGATAAATATATTGCTCTAATTAAAAAAAAACTAAACGTGTCATCAGCCGATATAGAATATTATGCCCAAAATGCAGACGCAACAACAGCTTTTAAAAAAATACAATTTGCTTTATTACATTTGATTTTATGTATTGCTTTAATAGATAAAGATAATAGAAGCATTAGTTTTATATCGCCAGAGGAATTTGATTATTTTAAATTAATAATTGAAAATGAAAACTTTAAAGCAGATTTTGGTATGGATATTTTATATCAAATGTCTCAGTCAAGTAATCATTATAATCAACAATTAGACGAGTCATTAAATATTTTAAGTATAGCAGATATAAAATGGAAAATAAAATGTATAGGCTATATGAAAAGAATGGCATGGGTTACTAAAGAAAGTAACGATTCACCTATAAGCGGCAAGGAAGCTGAATTAATACTACTGGCTCAAAAGAAATTACATATTTCAGATGATATTAAATTGATGTCACATATAGGCTTGCCCTCACATAAACACCAAAATTAACCATGCCAATCAAAAAAATATTTTTTCATTTTATTTGGTTATTTTTATTAAAGAAAAACAAATCATTCAATAAATTTAAATCCTCTATTGATTATTCAACTATTTTAGAATTAGCCAATGCTTATCAAATACCTTTTTCATTTATTGAGTCATTGGAACAAAGTCAATATGCTTCAAAAGATATTTTAGATCTAATTGATTTGTATATACCCTCTTTAAAAAAATCTAATAAATGGAAAAATTTAAGTTTAGGCTACCTATTTAACAATCTAAAATTGCAGACAATCAGTAAACCAAAAACTAATTTTAATGATGAAAATTGGCAATTTTTAAATAGTTTAGTTCAACGTTTATATGCTGATGAATTTAAGGAAATAGAGCAATTGCCCCACATAAATGTCAACAATTTAATGTATTACCAAAATGCTATGTTAAATTTAGTGTGGTGCACCGCAAATTGTGATAAAAGTTTTTATGATTTAGATTCTGTAAACTCAAATGAATTTAAATTCTTTTATTCTATTTTGAAAAATAACCACATTTCGATTTCAATAACCGATATTTTTAAACAACAAAAAATATTGAATTTTAATAATTTAGTTATTTTAACATTTTATTGTAATATCTTAAAACAAACTGACCGAAACTTTAAACAAAAAGTTATAAATAACATGAAAGATATGGCAATAACTTCTATAGAAACCGCTGATAAAATTATTTCATCCAAGGAAAAATTTTTAATTCGGTACACCACTTTCTTAATAGATTTATTTGGCACGCCATATTAATTGTTAAAATTAGAGCAACTTTTACTAAAATTTATAGGTTAAATAATTAAAGCTGATTATATTTTTTAATGCCTAAAATTTTATTTTAAACAAACAACCATTTTGAACTATTAAGAAATGAGTGATAGGTTTTTTACATTTAAATTTTTAAGATATTCAAAATAGCATCTATATAATCTTCTGTTAAACCCGTTGTACCATCAATTTGTATAAAATGAGTACCTAATTTCGATAAATCTTTGTCATCTAAAACAACATAGTTTTCAATGTCGTTATCTCGAATATAATTAAGAACCTCTTCTATTTTATCATTTCCATAATCTTTTGTGGAATCTATGGGTAAAGACTCTACACGATTGAACTTAAAAATATCTTGCAGGGTTTCTAAGTCGTACATAAATTGCCAAGTAGATATTAAAACAATTTCAGCCCTTGTCTTTTCAAGTATTTCATTTAAAACAATCACACAATCAACATTAAAAGGATAGGCGCTATCATCATACCACTGGTCTAATGAATTATGGCTTGAGCCCAATGGTACAAGTACACCGTCGATATCTAAAAAAATTATTTTTAAGTTTAAAGATGGCATAAGTTTAATTATTATAATGCAAAGTTAATAAAAAACATTAAATACATATAGGTTAAGACGAAAATTATTAATCAATGCAACCAAAATTTTGTATTAACAAATTACAAAGGCAAGTTTTGCAATGACCTTCTAACTTAATAAATATATTTCTGCTTAATAAAAACATTTTTTTATAAAAACCACAATTTTTGCCAAAAATAAATTATATCTTTGTAATCTTATGGAAGAAACTTTTTATAAAATAGTTTATATTGATATTGAATATAAAATTAAAGACGACCATCATACTAAAATTTTTGATAATGGCATCGAATATATAAAATATAAACGACGCATTGAACATGATACCCAACCAGTAATCTTTACCTCATTTTATTCATTAGAAAACATATTAGAACGACCCAATACGCAAATTATTACCACCATTGGGCACGATTTTTTAAGATTGCCCTATACGAATGAAGACTTAAATGAAAAATTAGTTCATTTAAAAGCCTTAAACCCAATTCAGTTAAGTGATATTATTATCAATTTTTGCCAATTAAGAGGCTCGTTACGCGAATCTTTCCATATTTTTAAAGGACGAATCCGCCAAATAATGGCTGGTTCTAATAACGAAGCAATTAAATCTGCTGCCTTACTAAAAGAGTTCGATATTTTTAATAAAACACTCATTAAAGACTATAGTACCTACCCCGAAATTATCCATGAATTCAAGAGCCTGGTAAAGCATTTTAATCCTCAAAATATTTCCACAATTCATTTAGTAAATGCTGAAACTGAAGAACGGTTTTCAAAATTTTTACCAAGTGACGACCAAGATCCAGAAGAAGTTGTGAGTATTAAAAAACCTTATACCATTTTATTTTTAGATGACAACCCAGACGAACTTAGTCCTATTACACAATTGCTTGATCAAAGAAAAATTTCTTATAAAATAGTAACCACCGTAACGGAAGCTAAAATTTGTATTGAAGAAGATATTTATAATCAAATTTGTGTGGTTGTCTGCGATTACCGTTTGTTTGAAAAAGAAAAAAAATATCCTAAAATGCAACCTGAACAAGGCTACGATTTTATCTTGTGGGTAGCTTATCAAAATAGATATAATGCCTTAATTGCTTTAAGTGGTTTAAGTAAATGGTTTTTATTAGACAGTTTTAGAAAACATCGTTTGAATGTAAAAGTGTATGCAAAAGCGGGCTTGGTTGGAGGTGGTATTAAATTATTTGTAGATGATATTGAATATTTGGGCGAACAATACCAAGAAATTGTTTTTAACCAGCCTAAAGCCAGTTTATGGACAGAAAACCAATATAGTAATGCTGAAAAAACCAAGCTAAAAAATTTTAGTTTAAAACCCTATTATGTGTATCATAGGAATCATGACACTTATTTACAAAACGAAGATTATCTAAATATTACTGCTGAAAAATTAGCTCGAGAAATAGAATATGCTTTAGATACCGATGTACAATTTAATTTTGCTTCTTTTGTATCGATACAAGGCAAAGTTACCAAAACCTTAAAAGGTAATTTTGAACAAGAATATCCAGATTTTTTACTTAAACTTTTACAAAGAAGGGTTTTTTATTATTTACAATTAAAAGGCTTTGAAATTGAAGAAATTATAAAAATGTTGCACAAAGGCGAGCATCAAGAAATTATGAGCGAAAGTATGCTGAAGCAAATACCCAGTATGTTGGCAATTCAACCTCAAACCGACCTGCCGTATCATCTTTTAGCAGAGGAAAAATATTTTTTGAGCAAGTATATGAATGTGCCTATTTACGACATGGCTGAATTTATGAACCAAGCCTATACTATTTTAAACGACATTCTTGATAAGTATCTTAATTTTAAAAATTTTAATGATTATGGTTTAGAGCGCTATTGTATTGTAAAAGACGGGGATATAAAAATGAAGTCTGTATCTTTTTCAGAAGCGGTAATTATTATTGAAAAAATGGTCAGGGCTTTACAATCTTTACACCAATTAGACTCTGCCTTAAGTCTTTTAAATGAAACAATGGACTGCTTATGGCGTATTATTGATATTTTACCTAATAGGAAATTAATGGAAAAAGCAATTAAAAAATTAGAAACTTTAAAAATCACAATGAATGGCTAAGGTATTAGAAATACAATTAGGTTTTTTTGAATTTTTAGAGCGGCGAATAGACGACTGGTATAGCTATAGTAAGGCTTTACAACTCATTTTAATTACCAATGATATAGAAATTTATAGCAAACATAAATATAAAAAATCCATTTATAAAACTTCTATAACACCTAAAATACTTAATGAAATTCATAGCATCATATTACAAAAAAAAGTAACTTTAGAAGATAAAAAACAGGTATATATTGAACTTATAGATAATTATTGCAAACCCCAACCTGCATTTAATTTGAAACATGAGGATCATGAAGATGAAGATAGGCAATGGGAGCATATCAGTAATAAATATGCTCAAAGGTTAAGTGACGATAGCGCCCTAAATCAACTTGAATTGGAAACCTATCAGACAAAGCAGGAGGCATTGGTTAATTTATATCATAAAACCCAATTAACAGCATTAGAAAGGGCGGCTTTGGCATATTTTGAATCTAATTTTTTAGACAAGGCAGGTATATTAAAATATTTTTCTAAGAAAGGGGTGTTGATGCTTGCCAACAAAGCGGCGATAAAACTAATTTATTATCAAAAAATATCTAATCGTTAAACAATTAAATATAAAAACTTATTTTATGTCAAATTTAGAACAAAACAAACCATTCAATGTTAGTATTAGTGGGTTTCTCAGAGAGAACAGAATAATTATTTTATTATTGTTTTTTATTATTCTTTTTGATTATGATCTCTATAAAAATTGGTATCAAAAATATAGCGATTCTTGGTTTAATTATATTGCTTTTATTTTACAATCGTTTACGATATACGAAATTTTAAATGTTGTAAGCGAAAGAAGAAAAACCCAGAGTATGGCAGAGCAATTAAAAAGTATTACAGATTCGCTTTATACCAAGTATATTCCTGGTGACAGGTATTTAAATGATGTTACGGATTTAATAAAAAATGCCAAAAAATCTATTTATATTGTTAAAAGTACACTTACCCCAGAATACCATACCGCAGAGCCAAAGTTTATTGCTTATAAAGATGCTTTAGATAAAAAAATTGAGGAGTTAACTAAATGTAGTATTGAAATAAAATGTTTAGATAGAAATAATATGCTACAAGGATTAAAACAAAATCGTTTAACAGATTGCCAATTAAAAAATATTTTAATAAAATGGAATGAGGTGTGTAAAGACAATGAAAATAATAAAATAAGCTTTAGTTGTCTATCTGAAGTACCTATACAAGTTTGGATCATTGATAGAGATGAACCAGATCGTGTAGCGATATTTACAATACAAAAAACAAATACGAGTACAGATTACGGGTTTATTACTAAAGACCCACAACTTATTGAAGTATTATATAAAATGACTGGTGGAACTTAAATACTAATACTATTTTTAGATAATGTATCGTACGATGCAAAAGCTCGTATAACATACTGATTTAGGGCTTTTATATTATCGGTATAGCTATATTTTTCAAGATTAAAAAAATCGATTTCTTTACTCCAAACAGCAAAAGCGCCTTCTTCGAGAAGATTAATTATAAAATTCTTATCGTTTGTTGCTGTAACAAAAATAATGGGTATTAATGGATTGTAACTATGAAGTAATTTAAACAATTGATACCCGCTAATTCCATATAAGTTAATAATTTTTTCGTCTTCATCTAATAATCGTAAATCTAAAAGTATCACTATATCATAAGATAAATGGTCTTCTATAATATTTTTAATATCTTTCGATATACAAGATGGACATTTTGTCTTTAAATTGTCTTTACCAAATTCAAAAAATATTTTTTTATCAGTACAAGTATTTGGGGGACAATAATTGAAAATGCTTTTTTCATCACATGTACATTTATCTTTTGATTCATTTTTGTTAACACTGTTTAAAGCTATCTTTTTTGTGATACCTATTTCAAATATCTTTGCAAGTAAAGCAGCCCATCCTGTATCTGCTTTATCATCAATATATAAAATAAATTGTTTAGATTCTTTCTTATTCTCATTATTAGTTTCAGTAGATGTTTTATTTACTTTATTTTCATCTTTTTTACAACAACTAAGACCTCCTGAATTTGATATTTCGGGTTTTGAATCATGTTTGGTTAAGTAATCATAAACAATATTTTCGATATTATTTTTAATTTTTATCTCGTAATTTTCAATAGCTTTATCTTTAAAAAAGCTATTAAAACATAGTTTACAATTTTCAAAAAAAGCCAGACCTGTATAATATAAACCAATTTCATTTTTAAGGCTATGCGTAAGTTTACCAAAATCAAAAGATGGTAAAAGATATCTATAAATTAAATCTTTTTTTTTAGAAAATTTATTTATACTATTGTTAAGTTCATTAAAATTTATTGGTATTTGAAAATAATAATTACCGGAGGCACATAAAAATAAATAAGCTGGGTCCTGTTTAATTAAGTAATCTAATGTTTGAAAACCAGAACAAACTATATTTTCTTGGGAATTATCTATAAATCTTAATTTAAATAATTCTAAAAGTCTATTATCGTTAATACTTTTATTATGGTCAATAAAAAGTAACTTTTTATTAATTAAATTTTTAAATTTTTCTGTAAAATCCATAAAAACTAATTTAGCAAATAATCTCTTAAGTTACAAAAGTGTTTTCTTTGTTCAACTGACTCAGCTCCATTATAATCAGTTATATCAAGATTAATATCATAACTTTTTTTTGTAAAATAATTTCTCGCTTCTAAAAATAGTTTAAATAAATTTTTATTTTTACAATTTGATTTTAAAACCTCGTTATATTCAGGTGTAATTTTTATTTTTCCTTGGTATAAATTTAGTAAAAAATTAGATAAAGTATTTAAATTTTCTAATTTACTAGTTTTAGATTGAAAATAATCTAAAACATTTAGAAAATTTGCTTTACCTGTATACAAGTCTATATAATTTGTTCTATTCTCTGGATCGCTAGCATAACTCGAAACATCAATATTTTTATAATTGGATAATTTACTAGTTTTAGATTGAAAATAATCTAAAACATTTAGAAAATTTGCTTTACCTGTATACAAGTCTATATAATTTGTTCTATTCTCTGGATCGCTAGCATAACTCGAAACATCAATATTTTTATAATTGGAAATTTTATAGTAATCACCATGAAAAAGAATAATACAATCTTTAGAAATCGTAATTTCTTCAAAATATAAAATTGAACCCTGATTATTTTTAAAATCAGAAATTACAGACAATGGCTTATCTTCAGATAAATAAATTGTAAAATTTTTATCAGTTTCATCAGGAATAGCTTCATCAGGAATAGCATTTAATTTATATTGATTTGCTAAAGCTTTAACTTCATCATTATTATGCGTAAAAATAATTAATTTTATTTCCATTACATTTATTGTATAGATGAAAAAAAGTTCCAAACAATATCAAAATTTTCTATTGGTTGCAATAATAGTCTTAAATAATATGATTTATTTTTTACATATTCACTACCTGTTTGATAAATTTTAATATTATTATCTGTTATATTTAAATTTAGGCAACTATGATTAAGTAATATAGTGCTATTTTTGTCTAAATTTTCTAATAAGTTTAAAGTTTCATTATCTTCAATATAATTTATTTTAAAACAAGGTTCATTATTCATGTTTAAAATTTCAAACTTATCATTACCATTAAGGTACCCTAAAATAATAAAAATACGTTTATCATTTTGTAGATGTGTTATTAACTTAATATTAGAACCAAAAGTACATGAAGCATCTAAATTAAATCTTGAAATCTCTTGTTGGTTTGATGTAAAAATAATAATTGTATTCATATTTAAATTAATTTATTTAATGAAATTTTACTTGGGTAATTTTTGAAACATTTATTTAAATTAGTTAATGGTATAAAATTAAGCTTATAATCTAATTCTATATTATGTGGATAACCACCGCCAGAAACAACTATAATCCTTTTAAATTTATTCATTAATTTGTTTATTTTTAAATTGGTTAGATCTGTATTATTACTATTTAAATAATTAATTAAAAATGTTCGATGAATAATTAAACAATCGCAACTTTGTATATTTTTATTTACATCGTCAAGAAAATTAGTAGGACGATTAGAATGTAAATTTAAAGTTATTTTTAAATCTTGTTTTATTTTTAAATTATCAACTTTTATATTATCTTTTATTAATTGATTATTAAATTCTGAACATAGAAAAACATTACCATTATTACAAAGATCACCAATTGTTGGTTCTTTGCCAACACTATTTACTTTAAACGAATACTCATCTTTAATTTTTTTTGTATTGTTATCTTGAAAATTATATTTTTCTATAATTCTTTCATCTGCAATAATTATTTTTTTTAATCCAGCTTCAAATGCTTCATAAATAAGAAGTTTTTTATTATTTAAGTTTTGGTCTGGAAAAGAAAGTAATATATAATCAATACTATTTTTGTCAAAAATAAAAAAAGCACTTTTATTTATAAAATCTAAATCTTTTGGATTATATTTTTTTTGAATATGTTGATAACCAATATTATGGTGATCATAAATAACAAATTTTTCAACATACTCTTCATTTTTAATTGCATCTTCACTATTAAAAGCTTGAAATTTTA
>JASGCT010000019.1 GCA_030053915.1 Alphaproteobacteria bacterium | reverse complement strand
CTGGTAGTTATTTATTGAAAGCCAAGCAAGAAGATTATAAAACCTATCGCGAAAAGATGGTTTTAGATTCCCTAGGTCCTATAAATAAAAACCTGCCCTTAATAAAATTAACCCGAAAATTATTTATTGGTTTAAAATTGGGTAGCACGCTAGCCGATGCTCAAATTTTAGCAAATTCTAATTCAATCTTATCGCCTTATGCAACGTATTACGACAATCCCAAAAACATTAAAATTTTTACCCCCAATCCTAAATTATTTGGCTATATTGGTGTTAGCATCGAGTATTTTACAAGTTTAAAAAAACGTTTAGCCTTTCAATTTGAAGCCAATTATACAGCACTTGGCGCTTATTACAATAATAACCCTTCGTTGATTATAAACCAACTACGATTTCCATTGACTATTAAATATTTTGTAGTAAAGCGATATGTAGCTTTTACGGCTAATGCAAGTTATAATTTTAATCTAAATGCATCTTATGGCAACACCAATGTATTACCATTAATTCAAAAACAAAATTATAGTTTTGGAGGCGGTTTGGAAATAAATTTTGTCAGATCTGTTTATTTTGGAGCAAACTATAATATTGAACAAATTCCTCTGTTAATCGAAGATAAATCCAATAACAAGTCTTATAAAAACAAAACTGATTTATTAATTTTGTTTATTGGCGTTAGATTATAAATTATAAAAATGTATATGATAAAAAATAAATTTTATACCAAATTTTTACTACTTTCAATAGTAAGTATGATGTCGTTTTTAGGTTGTATCAAAAATGATTTTAATATTATTTATATTACCCCGCCGCGTGTTGATATTTTAACCCCATCGAACATTGAGGGTAATTCTGCTAAAGGAAATATTGAAATAACCAATCAAGATACTTTACATATTACCCTTGCAGGTATATGTTTTAGTAGTACAAATTTTACGCCAACATACGAAGATGACAACGTGGTGCTAAGTCAATCTGGTAAATTATCAGGTAATTATAGTTTAAATTTAAGTAATTTAGATCAAAACACTGTGTATTTTTTACGCGGGTTTATCATTTATGAAAATGATATTATTTATAGTAATACCACAATTACTATAACAACAATTTCAAATTTACCTAAGGTAATTAAAGATAATATAACCGAAATTAAGGCTACTAAAGCTACTATCAATTTTAATGTTTTAAACCCCAATAATGTTATTTTAAGCAGTGCAGGGGTTTGTTATAGCGATTTAACCAATTTACCAACCATCACAAATAATATAGTCCCCATAACAAATGGCATATTACTTGGAAATTATAGTGCCCAAATTACCGGACTTCTTTTTTCAACCAAATATTATGTAAGGTCTTATATTAGTTATAACAATATTGTATATTATAGTGAAGCAGATAGTTTTATAACATCCGATACATTATCAAACATCTCTCTTGATAGCTTAACAAATATTTCTAGAACAAATGCTATAGGAAATTTTAAAATTAATAATTCAAGTAATATGCGTTTTGACGCCGCCGGAATTTGTTATAGTAGTACTTCTATAAATCCTGTTTTAACCGATAATTTTAGTTCCATTGCAGGTGGTAATTTAAATGGTAATTATACGGCTAACTTAACCAATTTAACACCTTTTACTACTTATTATGTTAGGGCATATTATAATTATAATGGTTCAATTTACTATAGTAATGCACTTATGTTTATCACACCCAATTTAATACCTACTGTTTCTATTACTAATGTAAGTACCATTTCTGATACCGCAGCTAAAGGAAATTTTAAAATTAATAATTCAAATAATATTTATTTAAAAGCCGCAGGGATATGTTTTAGTAACACAAACACAACCCCTGAAATACAGGATGGGTATGTTGATGTTTTTGGAGGTGAATTAAATGGAAATTATGTAGCCAATGTAACATGTCTTAAACCCAATACAACCTATTTTATTCGAGCCTATATTAATTTTAATGGCACTATTTATTATAGCACTAATGTTTTAAATTTTCAAACAAATCCATAGTTGTTTTATAAAGAGTTTATTTTGGCACATCCATGAAAAATTATTATTTTTAGTTTAAACGAAAATTTTAGTCAGAATATTTAAAATACTATGTTAAATATTGAGACTAACATGCCGAATTTAAAAGAGGTTAGGCGTAAATTATTTTTTAACAAAAAATTAACCTTGATATTTATTAAAAAATTAAAAAATATTGTATCTTGCATTCAAATTGTTAAATTATGATTAAAAATATCTACTTAGTTTTTATCTTTTTTTTAAGTTTTGCACTTATTGTAAAAGCTCAAGACTCCAAAATTAGTGAGATTTATGGTGTCGTTCAAGATAGTAAAGGATTGCCTATCCCTTTTGCCACCATTAAAGTCGATAAAACTAAAATTTCTGTTATTTGCGATGCTAATGGCACTTTTTTACTTAGAATGCCTTCCAATTCTAAAAAACTTATCATAAGTTCTGTGGGCTACGAAACACTTAATTTAGAAATAACCGATTTTAATAAATTAAACTATCAAATTACTTTAAATGGTTCTGGCAATTTAGAAGAAGTGGTTGTTACAACTGCCTTTGGATTTAAACAAAAAAAGAAATCCCTTGGTTATAATATTCAAGAGGTACAAAGTGCCGAATTAAAAAAGGGGAATGAAAACAATTTTATAAATGCTTTACAAGGAAAGGTAAGCGGCGTTAATATTATATCATCAGGAGGTGCGCCTGGAGCAGGTACCGACATTATTATTAGAGGTATTACTTCTTTAAGCCCTGGTGCTAACAATTCTCCTTTAATTGTTGTAGATGGTATCCCTGTAAATAATAATACTGTTGCTGGTAGTGTTTTGCCAAGTTCAGGAACTAATGGTAATCAAGCCGGAAGCCGGGACCAATTTTCATTTGCTAATAGAGGCTTAGATATTAATCCAGAAGATATAGAATCCATTTCAATCCTAAAAGGAGCTGGTGCCACGGCTTTATATGGATTAAGTGCCGCAAATGGCGCTATTATCATTACCTCTAAAAAAGGAACTGCCGGTAAAATTTCTTTAACCTTTAATACAAATTATAGCATCGACCAATTAACTAAGTTTCCAGAAATACAAACACGTTGGCAAGCTGGCTCTAATGGTAGATTACCAATTAATAATGATGGCTCCTTAGGAACATTTTTTCAGTCATTTGGACCACCTCGTTTACCCACCGACCCCTTATTCAATAATTTTAAAAATGCTTTCGATGATGGAAGCCGTTTTAATAACACGTTAACCATTCAAGGCGGCAATGCTAAAACTACCTATTATAGCTCCATTTCAACCCTAAACCAGAAAGGCGTTGTACCGTTTTCAAGTTTTGATAGATATACTTTTAAATTAGGAGGATCACAACAAGTAAACGACCGCTTAAAACTTACGGCTACAGCTACTTTAAGTTTAAATACAACTATTTCTGCCTCGCAAGGCGATAAAGGCTTTATGACAGCACTTTCATATTATTCACCCTCCTTCGATGTTCGTGATTATATTTATCCAGACGGTAGTATGAAAGTGTTCTCGCCAGGTATTATTGACAATCCAATTTATGTGGCAAGGTTTAGTCAATTAAAATCCACAGTAAATAGGTTTTTAGGTAATATGGGTGTTAATTATAAAATCTTACCATTTTTAAAATTTGATTACCAATTAGGTATTGATATGTATTCGGAAAGCAGAAATAGAGTGGTGCCCGGACCAAGATTCCCCGGAGATCCTACAACCTTCGATTTGGCTGCTGCCACTGGTGGATTTGTAGTTGAAGAACGCATCAACTATCGCGATATTACTTCAAATGCTTTTTTAACTTTTGATAAAGAAATAGTGAACGATTTAGACCTGACCGTTCAAGTGGGGAATACCCTACAACATACCTATTTAGATTTAGTAAATGCCCGAGGCGAACGTTTTGCCTTACCAGGTTTTTATGATATTAGCAATACCTCTAATTTATTTAATAGCCGTTTTACGTCTAATAGAAAATATGCTGGTGTTTTTGGTAGTGTTAAATTTGGTTATAAAGATGGGTTGTTTTTAGAACTTACAGGTCGTAACGACTGGAGTTCTACCTTACCAAAAGCCAATAATTCGTTTTTCTACCCAAGTGTAAGCGTAAGTTACGTATTTAGCGAACTCCATAAAATTAAATCAGAAGCGTTCAGTTATGGAAAATTTAGAATTTCTTATGCTGAAGTAGGTAAGGACGCCCCTGTTTATAGTAATGGTCCTTATTTTAATCTTGCACCTGGATTTCCCTTCGGAACAATCCCAGGCTTTGTAAGGTCTAGCGATTATGCCGACCCTAAATTAAAACCAGAAAGACAAAAATCCTTCGAAGTAGGTACAGAACTTAAATTTATTAACGACAGAATAGGAATTGAGTTAACCTATTATTCTAGCGATAACATTGACCAAATTATTCCAGTACCTATAGCATACACGAGCGGCTATTCATCTTATATAACAAATGCTGGCTCTATTAAAAATACCGGTATTGAAATTCAATTAAATGCAACACCTATAAAAACTAAAAATTTTACTTGGGATTTGTATGTAAACTGGTTTAGTAACAAAAGTCAGGTAACAAGTATTAAAGATGGAATTAATGAAATTATTTTTTATGATGAAGGACGTATCTCAAATAAACTAGTGGTGGGAGGCTCGGCTGGCGACCTCTATGGCATCACGTATTTAAGAAATACTGATGGTAAAGTAATTGTTAGGGCAGATGGCTATCCTGATGTGGTTTCTACCTCTGTTTTTAGTAAAGTAGGCAATGCCTTCCCCGATTGGATAGGAAGTATAAACAATTCATTTAGCTTTTATAATTTTACGATTTCATTTTTACTTGAATACAAACAAGGCGGTAAAGTATTTGATGTAACCATGCGTAATTCAATTAGAAATGGGGTTTTACAAATTACCGATCAACGCTATCAAGAAGTTATTTTTGATGGCTATAAAAAATTAGCTGATGGGAGTTTAGTTAAGAACGACATTAAAGTAGTTGTAGATCATAATTACTATCGTAACACCAATTTGTTTAATAATGTTGCAGATGTTATTTTACAAGATGCCAGTTGGTTAAGACTTAGAAATTTTAATATTACTTATAATATTCCAGCCAAGGTATTTAATAAATCGCAGTTTATAAAATCTTTAGCGCTAAATGCAACAGCTTCTAACATAATTTTATGGACACCTTTTGTAGGGTACGATCCTCAAAGTAATGCTTTTGGTTCTGGCTATAATGTTTTTGGTTATACGGGTAGTAATATTCCAAGTTTTAGTTCTTATATTTTGGGTTTAAATCTAGGGTTTTAAAAAATAAATTTTAATTGTATGAAAAATAAAAATAGTATCATTATTATTGGCTTTCTTTTAGTAGGAATGATATCTTGTAGTAAATTTGTGGAAGATGGAGATGTTAATATTAATCCTAATAAATCGGCAACGGTTACTTTAAATACGTTGTTACCCGGGGTCATTGATGCAACTTGTAATGCCCAGTTTTGGAGCGCTTATACAACGTCGTTGTTGGGACAACACATGGCTGCCTATCAATCAGGACCTATTAATGACGACCAAAATCGTGATGTTAGAATGTCTAACGCATATCGTCAGTTGTATCAAAATGGATTAAACAACGCACTTTTATTAATGAATCAAGCCCAGTCCTTGGGCGCACCCCATTACCAAGCAATTGCTTCTATATTATTTGTAATTAATTTATCTACAGCCACTGATATATTTGGCGATGTGCCTTACTCTACAGCTTTTAAAGCGCCTGAAATTCTCTACCCAACCTACGATTTACAACAAGATATTTATCCACAACTTAACACTTTACTTTATAATGCAATAAACTTAGTAAATCAAACGAACCCAGCCACTTTAAAACCAGGTACCGATGATTTGATATTTCAAGGTGATATGACTTTATGGAAACGAACCGCCTATTCGTTACTTGCACGTTTAGCCATTCATACAACTAAAAAAGGTGCAGATTCTTCTTACAAAAAAGCACTTAGTTTATTATCCAACGGATTCACTTCAACTACAAAAGATTGCCAATTAGTTTATAATGACAAAAACTTTAATCCTTGGGCAATCAATGTTTCCAATCGAATCAGTACCGGTAATTTTACCATTGCTCCTTCTAAACGTTTGGTTGATATTATGAATGGTGCTGGGTTTTACACCGGTTTAGTTGACCCAAGACTACCGCTATTCTTTGATAAAAGAACCCAAACTAGTTATATTGGACTTCAAAATGGGGCAGGAATCGCTTCCGGAAATTGTGACCTAACTACCAATACGTATTACGGCAAAAATACGACGCCCCTTGTTTTAATGTCGTACACAGAACAAAAATTTATTGAAGCCGAAGCCTTATTTTTAAATAACGGCGGCACCATAACCTCAAAAGGCACAACCCAAGCCGCTTACGATGCTTATTTGGAGGGTATCCGTTCTCACATGGCAAAAATTGGCGTGCCTACCGCTTCCATAACTACTTATTTAACAAATGCCAAAGTAGGTGTAACAAAAGATAGTTTAACACTTGAATTAATTATGAAAGAAAAAAATATAGCAACTTTTTTACAAAATGAAGCTTGGAATGATGTAAGACGTTATGATTATAACAGTTCTATATACAGAGGTATGGCATTACCATTAAATCAAGAAACTACTTTAAATGGCGAGTATATAAGGCG
Source organism: Alphaproteobacteria bacterium (assembly GCA_030053915.1). Taxonomy (GTDB): domain Bacteria; phylum Bacteroidota; class Bacteroidia; order Chitinophagales; family Chitinophagaceae; genus JASGCT01. The sequence goes on along the minus strand of JASGCT010000019.1, from coordinate 29,987 downwards.
CTCATGGTATCCTTTAGATGAAATCAATAGAAACCCCAATGCTATTAAAAGTTTAATGCCACTTAACACCAAAGTTTGGTGGGATCAATAATAAATAATTTTTAAAAAATAACACTATGTATAATAAATTAATCTATATCATCCTTTTAGTATTGTTAAATTGGGCTTGCAAAAAACCCAATGATTTTTTAGCCGAAACAACCATTCCAACTGGTGCAGGTTATTATCCTATTTCAAATAATACACTTTTAGATACTGCAAAAATTGTAGGGACAAATACAAACCGCGTTTTTGGAACCGGTTCTACAAACCGTACTTATGCGGCAGGTTCGGGTTTTGTTACAGAATTACAATATTTTTCTTTGAGCCCCGTTCAAGAAATTCAGGTATATGATTCTATCTCATTGCCTACGGCGGCTAAACGTGCCAGAACTTTAGTTAAAACAATTCCATATCTTAAATCCTATTCTTTTATTTCAAAACAAGATACAACTTTGGTTGGCTATACAGTGCCAGTTGGCACTGCGGCCGGTACTACAATGGTGGTTGATTTTGTAATTGTTAATGTCAATACACTTTTTGTTAATAGAAGAATCAGTTTTAAAACGAAATAATTTTCAGTTTTTGCTCAACATTTAATTATAAACACAGTTTTTTTTAAGTTTTTAGTATTAATATTTTGTTATATTAAATTAATGTGCTAACTTTGCAGTAATTTCTATGATGTTAAAGAACTTTTTTACAAGTTTACTACTTTTTTTATTCTTAAATAATGCATGTTCACAAAAATTTATCATTGTAAGCGGTTATATAAAAGATGATGCGAATGGCGAATCGATATCGGGTTGTCAAATTTTTATAAACAATAAAATTGTTAATGTTATTAGCAATAATTATGGATTTTATAGCATCAAATTAAATCCACAACCTTATGATATTAAAATAGCAGGGCTTGGATACATAAATCAATCTATATCAATCAATACAACCAAAGATACTACCATTAATTTTAGACTTATACTAGCACGAACCGATCTTCAAGAAGTTGTAATTAAGTCTGAAAAAAATAGCTATATTAATAAAACAGCCGTTGGATTTGAAAAATTTGATATTAAAACACTCGATAAAATACCAGTTATTTTTGGAGAACGTGATATCATTAAATCATTACAACTTTTACCTGGTGTAAAGAGCATAGGTGAGGGGAGTAGTGGTATCAGTGTAAGAGGCGGTACAGATGCTCAAAATTTATATCTATTAGATGAAGCAACAGTTTATAATCCCAGCCATTTTGGCGGTTTATTTTCTTCTTTTAACTCGGATGCACTTAAAGATGTGCAATTATATAAAGGCTATACACCAGCTCAATTTGGTGGTAGATTAAGTTCGGCTTTAGATATAAGAATGAAAGATGGCGATAATAAAAAATTTGAAGGTACTGGTGGTATCGGATTAATTTCATCAAGATTGTCCTTTGAAGGTCCATTTAAAAAAAATAAAAGTTCGTGGATAATAAGTGGTAGAAGAACCTATTTCGATGTGTTCTTACCTTTAGGGGGCGAACAATATAAAGATATTAAATTTTATTTCTATGATTTAAATGTTAAAACCAATTTTACCCTTAATGCAAAAAATAAACTGTATGTATCAGGATATTTTGGTAAAGATGTTTTAGCACTTGGCTCTACCTTTGGCATCAATTGGGGTAATCAAACCCTTACCTTGCGTTTAAACCATCTTTTTACTAACCGATTTTTTTCAAATACCTCTTTAATATATAGTAATTACGACTATAATTTTGGAATTTCGTTAAGCGACATTTCGTTTAAAATTGAATCGGCAATTAAAGATTATAGTTTTAAGCAAGATATGGAATATTTTATTAATAACAATTCTAAAATTAAATTTGGAGCTTTTGGTATTTTTCATCGTATAAATCCAGGTGCTTTTATTGCAGGTGCCAACAATTTGTTTCCATTAAATACTACACCACCTAATTATCAATATGGTTTAGATTATGGTATTTATTATCAACATGAACTTAAATTTGGCGATAAAATTGGATTTAATTATGGCTTAAGAATTAATAAATTTGATGTGATTGGTCCAACCAAAAATTATGGATTTGATGTTGATGGCAATGTAATTGATACATTTAATTATGGTTCCAACGAACTTATTAAAAGTTTTGTAAATATTGAACCTCGCTTGGCTTTAAGTATCCAACTTACTCCTAATTCAACTTTAAAATTTGCTTATAGTCGGAATAGTCAAAATTTACATCTTCTTTCTAATTCTAATACCGCAACGCCCGCCGATTTATGGATTATGAATTCAAAAAAAATTAATCCAGAGTATTCGGACGAAATTTCCAGCGGTTATTTTACAAGTTTTTTAAATAAAATTTTAGAATTTAGTGTTGAAGTGTATTATAAATTCCTACAGAATCAAATTGATTTTAAACCAGGAACCGTATTAAGAGGAAACGATTATATTGAAAATGACCTGCTTTTTGGTAAAGGACGCGCCTACGGTATTGAATTTTTATTAAGAAAGAAAAAAGGCAAATTTACTGGTTGGATAGCTTATACGTTAGCACGCATAGAATTAAAAATTGATGGCATTAATAATGGCAATTATTACCCAGCTAATCAAAATAGAACCCATGAAATTTCAATAGTTGGTAACTATGAATTTAATTCTAAATGGAGCCTGGCTTCTAATTTTATTTTTTATACTGGCAATTCTGTTACGTATCCTTCAGGAAAGTATCAAGTTGAAAATAATATTTATTATAGTTACCCTTCTATTAATAGTTATAATTTGCCCAATTACAATCGTTTAGATATTAGTGCTATAAAACAATTAAAAACACCTAAAAAATGGAAACACTTAAAATCTAATCTCAGCTTTGGGGTTTATAATATTTATGGACGCGAGAACCCATTTTCTATCGCTTTTATCACAGACCCTAATAACCCTAATGTTGCTTATGCCGAACAAACTGCCTTATACCGCTTTGTCCCTTATATAACTTGGAATTTTAATTTTTAAAAATGAAACAGAAATTAAAGATTTTTTTACTGATTTTTATTGTGATAAGTTGTAAAAAAATTATTAATTTAAACCTAAACTCACAACCATCACAGTATGTTATAGAAGCCCTTTTGAGCGACTCTGGCAATGGCGTTTTTATTTCCCAATCATTAAATTTTTACGATACCTCTAATTTTCCAATGGTGTCTAATGCTTTGGTAAGTTTTACGACCTCAAATGGCACACAAATTAATTTGCCATTAATAAAACCAGGATTCTATGCAGATTCTAATTTTAAAGGAAAATCTGGCGAAACATACACCTTAAATATTACTATTAACGATTATAATTTTGTAGCAAGTTCAACCATACCAAACAAAATATCAATAGATACACTTCTTATAACAAAACTACAATTTGGATTTGATTCACAGTATTTTGTTCGCCCAATTTATAGAGATATAGCAGGCGAGCGAAATTTTTATTTTTTTGCTTTAACTAATAATAATAAACCTAATAATGGATTTACAATTTGGGATGACAACTTTAATGATGGTGGCGTAAGTTCACGCCCGATAAATGTTTCGGATACACTAGAAGTCAATGATAGAATAAAAGTGGAACTTCGTTGCATTGAACGGAATGTCTATAATTATTTACAAGGATTAAGAAATACTAAGAATAATCAAATTCGTCCCGCAAACCCAATTTCTAATATTACGGCTAACAAAGGACTGGTCTTTGGATATTTTAGTGCATATACAAGTTCTACTAAATCTGCAATTATACAATAGTCGTTTCAAAATTTTTAAGTTGAACACGATTTAAAATTAAACCACAAGAAGGCGGAGAAAAATCGATAATATCATTGTTGTCATGTAACATGGCATCTTGAAGGGTTGCTAAAGATAAATGCCCCCTACCTATTTGTAAAGACGTGCCAACAATGGCTTTAACCATGCCTCGTAAAAATCGATTTGCCCTAATTTTAAAAACTGAAACATGAGGTGTAAAATCCCAAGCAACAGAAAAAATTTTACATGCGGTTGTTTTAACATCTGAATGCTTTTTAGAAAATAATTTAAAATTAGTAGTTTCCAAAATTAAAATACAAAATTCTTGCATACGTTTTTCATCTAAAGTATAAGGAAAATAATAAGAAGTTTTATGTATAAACGGATTTTTAAAATGATGCACCTTATAAATATATTCTCTAAAATCAACATCGAAACGACAATGAAAATTTGCAGGTACTTTAAAAATTTGTAAACAACTTATATCAGGGGATATCAAGGCATTTAATTGAAATATTAATTTTTTTTGAATATCTATAATTGTATCAAAATGAAAAAAATTTTGTTGGGCATGAACGCCAGCATCGGTTCGTGACGAACCTGTTAAATTTATACGTTGTTGGGTTATTATAAACAATGCGTCTTGAATGGCATCTTGAATGCCTATCGCATTCTTTTGCGTTTGAAACCCAGCAAAATTTGTGCCTAAATAGGCAACTTCTAATACATAACGTTGTAACATAAATTAGCTATTGTTTTTTAATAACTCATAGTACGTATCTATAAGATGGGCTTGTCTCGAAGCCGCTTGGGTAGCTAAAATATCGCATTGATTATTAAATACATTGTCTGCATGTCCCTTAACCCAAAAATATTCAATGTGTTTAAAAGGTTTAGATATTTTTAAAAATTCTTTCCATAAATCAGCATTTTTTTTGTCTTTAAAATTAGTTTTAACCCATTTATCAACCCATTTTAAAGTAATAGAATCAATAACATAGCGACTATCACTATAAATTTTTATTGGAATATCCAAAATTTTAAGAGCTTTTAACCCTTCAATTACAGCTAACAATTCCATACGATTATTAGTGGTTAAGCGGTATCCAGCACTCACTTCTTTTTTCTTATCTTTGAAGATTAAAATAAAACCATAACCACCCGGACCAGGATTTCCTAAGGCAGCGCCATCTGTATATAATTCAATCATAAATGCAATTTTTCTTTTTCTAATTGATGTAATAACATTTTATAATAATAACTTTTATGTTTAATAAGTTCTTCAGGGTCTCCTTGTTCTAAAATAGTGCCTTCCTGTAATATAACAACCCCATCGAATTTAAATTTAGAAAATATTTTATGAGCAATCATGATAATTATTGGTTTAAATTCTAATTGATTTAAATGCGCTAAAATTTGTTGTTCTGTTTCAACATCTATGGCACTTAAACAATCATCTAAAATCAAAATGGGAGGTTTTCTTATCAAAGCCCTTGCTAAAGCTATCCGTTGCTTTTGTCCGCCACTTAGCATAATACCTCTTTCACCAATCTGCGTTTCATATTTTTGTGGAAAATTTTGAATGTCATCATAAATACAAGCTAATTTACAAGCCCAATCAACGTTTTGCTGTGAGGGCTTTAAACTGGAGCCAATGCCAATATTATTTATAATGGTATTACTAAATAAGAGAGTCTCTTGGGGTACGTATCCAATATGTTTTCTTAACGTAGTAAAATCTAATTGTTCTATATGAGTTCCATTATAATTTAAAGTGCCTGAATTTATATTATAAAATCGAAGTAATAGTTGCACTAATGTAGTTTTACCTGCTCCAATTTTTCCTAAGATGAGCCATTTTTCTGAAGGATTAACCTGCCAATTTATATTTTTTAAAATAGATTCAACTGAGTTGGTATAACTAAAATTTACCTCATTGAGTGCTATGTGTATCGACTGCCCAAAATCTATTTTGGTAGGTACAGGTACATTTACTATGTGCGATTTGGTATTTAAAAATTCATTGATCCGTTCTTGAGATGCCGCAGCGCGTTGTATCATAGCCGCAGTATAACCAATGGCATTAAACGGAAAACTTAATAAATTTAAATAAAAAATAAATTCTATAATTAAAGATATTTTCTCGGGATTGGTAACGGCATTCGTAGCGCCAACCAAAACTGCAATTAAAATACTCATCGATACAAGTACTTGAACAACAGGGCTATACAATGATTCTACCTTAGCATTTTGAAGCGAAATGTTTTTAAATGTCTGATTCGTACTTTTGAAATTCTCAAAACATTTTTGCTCGTAACCAAAATTTTTTATAGTTCGTATTCCCTGAAATGTTTCTTGACAAATTGAGGTTAAATTTGAAAGTTCGCCTTGTAATTTAAAACTATTTTGATGAATCTTTTTATTTATTCTTTGCATTATAATCGAAAGGAATGGCAATGGAATTAACACTAATAATGTAAGTTTCCAGTCTGTATAAAACATACTATACAAACAAAATAACATAATAATTACTAAATTTATGATATACATTATCGAAGGCCCTACATACATTCTTACTCTGCTAACGTCTTCAGTAATTCTATTCATTAAATCACCAATTTTATTGGCTTTATAAAAATGAGAATCTAATTCGGTATATTTCTTAAAAATTTCTTTTTTTTGTTCAAACTCAACATATCTACTCATTACAATAATTGTTTGACGCATTAAAAACATAAAAAAGCCTCGTATAATAGTTGATAATATTATCAAAATACATATTAAATATAAGAAGTGATTAAATGTTAACTTTAAAATTTGATTGAACGAAAGAAGCCATTTTTCTAAAAAATTTTTTGGAATATTTGAAAAAATATAAGTGGAATCCGTAATAATTTTAATAATAAATCCCGACAAAATTGGTAAAAGTAAAGCAAAAAAACTCGAAATAATAATGCAAATTGTTCCAACAATTAGATACTTATTATATTTAAATAAATATTTATTTAAACTATTTAAGGCTTTTATAGATGATTTTGAAACATTATTTTCCATTATTTTTGTTATTTTTCATTTTATATGTTTTTTTTTCATATCTTTGCAACGGAGAGATGGCTGAGCGGTTTAAAGCGGCGGTCTTGAAAACCGTTGACTGTAACAGGTCCGGGGGTTCGAATCCCTCTCTCTCCGCTCTTTTAGAGCTTTTAATAATTTCCAACATATTATGTATTTCACTTTCATCTATTAATGAACCATCTATTTGTGGTTGATTTTTATGAATAATTGCCGCTGAATGTATATAGTTGGGTTTCAGTTCTTGTAAAAAAAATGCCAGATTCTCTGAACGTACGCCACCACCAGGCATAATCTCTAACGCCTCGCCTACAAATTCTTTCATGGTCTTCAATTGCTCTAATCCGTGCATAACATGTTCGTGTAAGCCACTGGTTAAAACATAGTTGCATCCACAATTTATAATATCCGTAAGGGCTATTTTCCAATCTAAACATCTATCAAAAGCCCGATGAAAACTAACTGGAAGTGGGTTTGCAACTTGTACTAATGTTTTTAATTGTTCCTGATGTATGGAATTACTTTCAGTTAAACATCCTAAAACCACGCCGTTAAATTCAAGTTTATGAGCAAGTTCTATATCAAGAATCATAGCTTTTAACTCATCTTCCGAATAAACAAAATGACCACCCCTGGGACGTATCATCAGTTTAAGAGTAACAGTCTTAGGTATGATTTGCCGAATTATATTTAAAACACCATAAGACGGTGTTACGCCGCCCACTGTATAATTATCGCATACTTCTATTTGTTCAGCGCCCGCTTTATAGGCTTTAATGGTATCTGGTAAAGTAAAACAGGCTATTTCTAATGTAGTATTCATAACATATATTATTGTTGCAAATTTACAATTTTTTTAGTATAATTTTTAGCAAAATATTTACTTATTATTTATTTCAATTAAATGTATCATTTTTTCGATATAAATAACTTCAAGCAATAAATTAGGAGTAATAAATTTTAACAAAACTAAATTCCTCCTAAACTGCATTTAATTTTAAAAACTAATTTTTGTCGGCATTTATTTTAAAATCAAAACCTAAGAACGATACGCATTGTCAAAATCTAAAATGAACCATATTAAATAGGCATTCCCCCAAAAATTAATTATAAATGGCTATAGACAAATATTTTAAACTTTCTTATTCGTAAATCATAATTTTTGCCAAAAAATGACTAACTTACAACCCAAAATTAAACTATGCTGATAATAAATATTGCTAAAATATGGGGTATCATAGATAATAAACAACCTAAAACCCCTAAACAATATACACCTATATTTCAATCCACCCCGCCTGAAAACTGCTATTTATTAATTGAAAATGGAACTATTAAAAAATGGGGTTCCATGAAAAACCTCACTCTAAATAACAAAACTAAAACAATCGATGCCCAACATTCAGAATTAATGCCTGGCTTTTGCGATAGTCATACCCATGCTGTATTTACCGGTAGTCGCGAAAACGAATTACTACAAAAACTAGAAGGCTTAGATTATTTTGAAATAAAAAAAAGAGGTGGCGGAATCTTAGCAACCGCCCAAAAAATGGCGTCCATGAAAGAAAAAGATCTTTTGGATGAATCTTATCATAAAATATTAAACCTCATCAAATTAGGTACTACAGCCCTCGAAATTAAATCCGGGTACGGCTTAAACAAAAATACCGAACTAAAATCACTTCGTGTTATCAATCAATTAAAAAAAATATTGCCAATCCCTATTAAGTCCACCTTCCTCGCTTTACATGCCAAACCCAATCTCTTTAAAACCACTCAAGAATACTATAATTATGTAGTTTCTGAAACCTTACCAGTTGTTCTAAAACAAAAATTAGCTGATTATCTCGACTTATTTTGCGAAAAAAAATTTTTTAAACCTGCCTATATCACTAAATTAGCTGAAATTGCACGAAATAATGGACTCAAACTTCGCGTGCATACTAACCAATTTAATTCAATTGGCGGCATCAAAGCTGCAATAAATGCAAAAGCATTTTCAATAGATCATTTAGAACAATTAAACGATAAGGAAAAGCACGCACTCATTAAAGACTATTCAGGTTTTTGTACACTGTTACCAGGCGTTTCGTTTTATTTAGATTTACCTTATGCACCTGCCAAATATTTAATAGAAAACGGTTTGAATGTAAATATTGCCAGCGATTTTAATCCGGGTAGTTGCCCCTCGGGTAACATGGGATTTATGTTTGTTTTAGCTTGCCTAAAATATAAATTAACACCGCTCCAAGCCCTTGAAACAACTACCTTCAACGGCGCTAAAGCCTTAGAAATCCACCAAACACACGGCAGTATTACCATTGGTAAAAAAGCTAATTTTTGCTTATTAAAACCTAACCATACACTCAACAAAATCCCATACTATTTTAGTACACCTTTTATCGACAAAGTATTTATAAATGGAACATTATTTTAAAACAATTCAATATATTTTATGCAATTATGGCAACATTATTTTGGTTTTTTAACAACATTAAAAGCCCAACAATATTATACAACCCGCTCAGGTGAAATTAAACTTGGGCAAATTATAAAGTACAACGATAACAAAATTAACTGGGAAGATTTTGTTAGTAATTCCAATGCTAAATATGTAATTTTTGGTGTTGAAGAAAGTATCGGTGTAAAGGCTAATTTTGGCAAAAGTGGTACGCATACAGCATGGCAAAGTTTTTTGCCCAATATTCTTAACGCGCCAATAAACGACTATTTGCCTTTTAACGATATTATCGTTTTAGGTTCTTTTAATTTTGAAGAATTAGAAATTGTTATGAAACGACACTCTAACACACCTGAAGAAAAAAGAAATATGTTGTTACAAGGTTGTCAAGAAATAAATAATTATGTTGTAGAATTGGTTTGTAATTTAGTGCTATTAAATAAATTCCCAATTTTGATAGGCGGAGGACATAACCTTGCCTACGCAATGCTTAAAGGTGTAACCTTAGCATTAATAAAGAAAATGGAAATTGTAGATTCTAAAATTAATGTTTTAAATATAGACGCACACCTCGATTTAAGGCATTTAGAAGGTATGCATAGCGGTAATGGCTTTAGATATGCTTTGGAAGAAGGCTTTTTAGGAAAGTATTATAATTTAGGTGCCTTTGAAAATAATATTTCTCAGTATATGTTAGACCTTATAAATAATAACGCAGCATTAAACTTTGAAACTTTTGAAAATATGTTTATCCGCAATAAAATATCGCCAGAACTTGCATTAGACAAAGCCTTAGCAAATGTCTCAAATAATTATTATGGTGTAGAATTAGACGTTGATATTATTGAAAATGTACTTTCGAGCGCCCAAACACCCATAGGTATTTCTACAATACAAGCTCTAAAATGGCTCTATAACATTGGTAAAAGTAGTAAAAGTAAATACCAAGTATATTTAAGTTTGGTTGAAGGCGCCGTTAGAATAGACGACAATCCATTTAAATTTTATGACATCGGTAAATTATTATCAATTTTTGTTTTAGAATTTATAAAAGCTAAAAAAGAGGATTAATTTTATCACCTATCGCCCTGTTTTTCGCGTAATAAACTTTATGAAATTTAAGAAATAAATTAGATTTATATCAATAATCATTATTTGATTATAATATTTTAAATAATACACGTTATACGCGCCTTGTATTAAATCATTAAAAATGTATATTTTTTTCAAAAATAAAATTTTTTCAAAAAATAATTGTATCTTTGTAAAAATATGATTTATGAAAAATTTTATATTAAGTTTAAGTTTAATTTATATGTTAGGAGCTTGTAATAACAATGCAAAGGTGGTTGTAAAATGGCCAGATTGTAAACCACCCGTTTGTCCAGAAAAAAAATATGTTAGAATTTTACACAACGATACCGTAATTGATAACTATTTTTGGTTAAACGACTATTTTAAAAAAGGACCCGATAGTACCGCCGTTGTAAATTATTTAACTGAAGAAAATAATTATACCGATTGTATAATGGCTGGAACTAAAGACTTTCAACAAAATTTATATAAAGAAATGCGTGCCCGTATCGTGGAAAAAGACGTTTCCGTGCCATATTATAAAAATGGTTATTATTATTACTCGCGCCAAGAAGATGGCGAAGAGTACTTTAAACTCTGTCGAAAAAAAGGAAGTTTAGATGCCACAGAAGAAATTTTGTTGGATATTGATGCTATGGCAAAAGGCAATGCTTACTATCAACTAGGCGGATACGACATCAGTAGCGATAATAATATATTGGTATTTTCAATCGATGAAGTGTCTCGACGTCAATATAATATTTATTTTAAAAATTTATCCACAGGCGAAATTCTAAAAGATAAAATTACAGGTACAGGTGGCGACCCCGTTTTTGCTAACGATAATAAAACTATTTTTTATACTTCAAATAACCCAAAAACATTATTGTCAGAAAAAATCAATAAACATATTATCGGTGAACCAAAAGATATTACCGTTTACGAAGAACATGACAAATCCAATTATATCAGTGTTGACAAATCTAAAAATAATGCTTATATAATAATAACCTCTCAAGCTACTTTAAGCAGCGAAGTTCATTATTTAGATGCAAACAATCCTCATGGAAAATTCAAAGTGTTTCAACCAAGAGTCAAAGATGTTATTTATTTTATAGCCCCAACAGACAATAAATTTTTAATCTATACCAATAAAGACGCTAAGAATTTTAAAATTATGGAATGTTCACTTGATAATACCTCAGATAAAAATTGGAAAGAATTAGTAGCCCATAATCCTGAAATTTATATTGATGGGCTTGAAGAATTCAAAGATTTCATGATTTTGAGCGAAAGAAAAGACGGCTTAACCAAATTTCATGTTTATAATAATAAAGATAAAACTGACTATTATATAGAATTTGACGAACCTGCTTACACAATATTCAATTCCAATAATGTAGATTTTAATGCTCAAGTATTTAATTTTGGCTATACCTCTTTTATTACGCCATTAACCTATTATGAATATAATATTGAAAATAAATCGAAAAAAGTGTTGAAAGAGCGCCAAGTTCTAGGTGGATACGATCCCAAAAATTATCAAAGTGAGCGTATCATGGTAAAATCGAGAGATGGGGTAAGTGTCCCGCTGTCAATTGTTTATAAAAAAGGATTTAAAAAAGATGGTACACAGCCTTTACTTTTATACGCTTATGGTAGCTATGGAAGTAGTAGCGATGCTAGTTTTAGCAGCGCCCGCATTAGTTTATTAGACCGTGGCTTTGCTTTTGCCATTGCTCATATTCGTGGTGGAAGCGAACTTGGAAGGCAATGGTACGAAGATGGTAAACTTTTGAAAAAAATGAATACCTTTTACGATTTTATTGACGCAGGAAAATATTTAGTTGCCGAGAAATTTACCTCTGAAAAACATTTATACGCCGAAGGCGGAAGTGCCGGTGGTTTATTGATGGGCGCTATTACTAATTTAGAGCCACAATTATGGAATGGTGTAATTGCCGATGTACCATTTGTAGATGTTATTAATACCATGTTAGACGAATCGATTCCCTTAACAACCAATGAATTTGACGAATGGGGTAACCCGAAAAATAAAGACTATTACGACTATATGAAAAAGTATAATCCTTACGAAAATATTGAACCAAAAGAATATCCTAATTTATTGGTTATTACAGGATTACACGATAGTCAAGTACAATATTTTGAGCCCGCTAAATACGTCGCTAAACTTCGAAAAATAAAAAAAGACAATGGTAAATTATTATTATTAAAAACAGAGATGGCGTTTGGACACGGCGGGGCATCAGGTCGCTTTGATTATTTAAAAGAAGTTGCCTTAAAATATGCCTTTTTATTTGGTTTAGAAGGTATTACAAAATAATATTTTACTAAATATAGAGACGATGCACTCATGGTCTCCTTAAATTTTTAATTTAAAGAACTATGTTATTCTAAAATTATTAATATGAAGAACTTTAACAATCTCTAATTTTTCTTTAATTTACTATTTTTTTTAGCTTTCAGTTTATCAACTTTTTTATTTAAACAGAGTTGTGATTGATGATCGGCATAAGATATAACCGAATCAATAAGCCCTTTAAATTGTTTAGGGTTTTCGTAATAATAATTCAAAGTCGATTGAAAATTTTCTTTACTAACTCGATATTTTTCTAAGGTTTTTATATCGATATAAAAAATAAAATTTTTCATTTTTGTAATAGAATCTTTTTCAGGAAGATAGGATTTAAAATACTCTTCGTTAATGGATAACTCATAAATTAAAGGCACTAAAGTTTTATATGGTATTTTTTTATTTGTATTAAAACAACTTGATAAACTTATAATCCCAAGTATCCAAATTAAACAATATTTCATGGTTTTATTGGTCAATTAAAGTTTGATAACGATTTATGTTTACAACATCTACCCGCTCCATTAATTGAATAAATTTAAGCTTTTCATCTTTAGTGGCTGTTTTAAAAATACCACCTAACTCTTCTGTTTTTCCTTGCATAATAAAGGGAATAATAAAAATACCTGAAAACTCAGTATTTAATAAATACAGATTGTCTAAACTTGTTAAAATATGTTTCCTGGCTTCGGTACTATTAGACTGCAAATTATCAAGCCCTTTGCGATAATAGGTATATATAAATTGGTGATACACTTTATATCTTGGGTTTAAAATATTTTCTAAAATCCAATAACGGCTTTTATTAGTATTATTAGACGCCCAACCAACAATATCAGGGTCGATAGGTGCATTGTTGACAATTTGTTGGGCTTTTTGATAAAAACTTTGCCCATTATTAGCTTGAAAACTTTCGTAATAAGTTCCTAATATAATATTGCACCAAAATGCAAAAATAGCAGGCAGATTTGAGGTTAAAGGGTCGCCTGATTTAATGTTAAACTCATTAAATTCAATAGCAGCACCATTTTTATATTTAAATACAATATCTTGGTCAGAATTGTTGATTAATGGGGCATAATATGTAGAGTTAAAAACAGGACGGCTAGCCACAATACTTAAATTTCCAGAATAGACATCTGGACCTTTAGTGGCCTCTAAGTTTAAAAAAAATGTGATTTTTAATTTTTCATAAGATGCAAAAGTTTCTTGAGCCCATTTACGACCACCAATAAAGTCAGTTAAATTTGTTTGTAAAGACGTAAAGGTATTTCTATCAATCGAACTATTTAACCTCGAAGCATTTACTACAATAGTAACATTAAATTCTTGAGCATGTAGTTTTATAACAGATGTTAATCCTAAAATCAAAACAATATAAATTTTGAATTTAAGATACATCATCTGACAAAAATTTTTAATTAATTAAACAGGTCGTTAGCTTCGTTTTTTCTGAACATTAAACTATTATTTGATAACTCGTGAATTGATAATAAAGCCGCATTGGGTAGTTTTTCGTAAGCGCGTGATATTTCTATTTGTTCTTTATTTTCGTAAAACTCTTCGAGATTATCATTTAAATTAGAAAAGTCTGATAATGTATTATGAAGTTCAGCTTTTGTAGCTGTATTTATTTGATTAGCACGCTTACTTAAAACGGCAATCGTTTCGTAAATATTTCCTGTTTTGCTTTTCAATTCTAATAAATTTCTAGTTTCGATGTTCGATACGATTGAAGGATTAGAATATTGTTTTCTTATTTTACTCATAATTTTTGATTTTAATTTTTAAAGATTTATTTTTAATGTCATTTACTTCGGCTATGTATTTGCTATCACCATATCTCAATTCAAAATCAAGGCATTCTTCAACTACTTTTTTAAAACGAACTTGTTGAAATTCTGGAAGGCTATTATGCGCATATTTATAATGCGATAATATAACGTGATACTTGGAATAATCGCTTTTTTTTGAATCCGGAAACTCTTCGTTTACTGTATTAAAAGCGATTGCTGCAGATTTAAAAAAACCAAGGTTATAATAGGTAAATGCATTTAATATTTCTTTATCTTCTAGTTTTAAATTACATTGATCTATCAGATGTTGCGCTGAGTCGGCACGTTTAGATTCTGGATGTGAATATATAAAGGATTTTAAGGCAGAAATAGCTTTATAGGTATTGGTTTGGTCTAACTCAGATTTGGGAGATTGTTTATAATAACAAAGGGCTTTAATAAATTCAGCTTCTTCAACAAGAGCGGACTCGGGAAAGATATTAATAAAGTTTTTGATGATATTTTCTGCATTAAGATAATCCTTATCAAGGTAGTACGACATAGCAAATTTATAATAAAAAATTTCGTATTTAGGACTTCCTTTAAGGTGTGGAAAGCATTCTTCATATAAAATTTGGGCATTTTCGTAATTTTTTTTATCGAAATAAAAATCGGCAATTTTTAATTTAAAATCATAATCTTTGCTTTTAACGGCATCCTTGAATTTATTAGAACAAGCTGTTAAAATAAATGCAGATAAAAAAATACAAACTTTTAATAATCTTTTGGACATTGATAAAAAACTTTTATTATTCCGCAGATGGCAAATCAGATTTTTTTATATTATTGTCATCATTTTCTTTATTTTTCATTTTTTCTTGAATTTGACTAAGTGCCGCGATGTCGCCAAGTTTAGAAGTTTCTATTTTGTTTTGAATAATCTTGACAGCTTTTTTTGTAGTATCCTGATCCGATTTAACCTTTTTAGTTTGTTGTACTTCGGCTTCCTTTTTGTTTTTTTCTAAGAGTTTACTATGGCTTAGCAAAATACGTTTGTCGTTTCTATCAAACTCAATAACACAAAAATCAGCAGTTTCATCTAGCCCAATTTGTTTCCCTTCTTCGTTAAACAATTGGCGCGCTGGGCAAAAACCTTCTAAACCATATTGAAGTTGAATACTCGCCCCTTTATCTTCTTTTTTAACAACAGTACCTTGATGGATGCTACCAATTTTAAAAACTTCTTCTAAAGCATCCCAAGGATCTTCTTCAAGTTGTCGATGCCCTAATTGTAATTTCCGATGTTCTTTATCGATAGTTAATACCTTGATTTTAATATCGTCTCCAATTTTTACATAATCTGAAGGGTGGTTAAAGCGTCTTAGCCAACTTAGGTCGCTAATATGAATCATACCCCCAACACCCGAAACAAGTTCTACAAAAACGCCATAAGGTGTGATATTTTTTACTTTGCTCAAATGTACAGAATTTTGTGGAAATTTATTTTCAATTTCGCTCCAAGGATCAGTAGTAAGTTGTTTAACACTAAGGCTCATTTTACGAGTCTCTTTGTCAATTGATATAATTTTGGCTTGATATTCGTCACCTGATTTAAAAAATTCTTTAGAATTGATAGGTGTATTTGCCCATGTTATTTCGGATACATGAATAAGTCCTTCAATACCAGGTTGTATTTCTAAGAAAGCACCATAGTCTTCAATATTAACAATTTTACCTGAAACAACAGAGCCTAACTTATAATGTTCGTCTAAATTTTCCCAAGGATGCGGCGTAAGTTGTTTTAAACCTAAACTAATCCGCTTTTTATTGTCATCGAAGTCTAATACGACAACTTGAATTTTTTGTTCTATTTTTAATACTTCGGAGGGGTGTGAAATTCTGCCCCACGAGATATCTGTTATATAAAGCAAGCCATCTAAACCGCCAAGATCCATAAATGCGCCAAAATCTGTTATGTTTTTAACAACACCTTCAAGCACTTGACCTTTTTCAAGTTTGCCCATAATTTCAAAACGTTGGGCTTCAATGTCACTTTCGATGAGGGCTTTATGCGACACGACTGCATTTTTAATAACTTTATTAATTTTTACTACTTTAAAGTCCATTGTTTTACCAACAAATTGGTCGTAATCGGTAATAGGTCTTACATCAATTTGCGACCCTGGAAGGAATGTTTCAAGTCCAAAAATATCAACAATTAAGCCACCTTTGGTTTTACATTGGATATAACCTTGAACAACTTCTTCATTTTTATGAATTTCAACAATACGTTCCCATGAGCGAACGTTTTTAGCTTGTTTTCGGCTAAGACGTAAGCTACCATGTTTATCTTCTTTTTCAACAACCATAACTTCAAATATATCGCCAATTTTAAGGTCGGATATATCACGAAATTCGTTTAAAGAAATAAGACCGTCACTTTTAAAGCCGATATTAACTACGGCATCATTGGACGTTAAAGCAACTATCGTACCATTAATTAATTGACCATCTTCGATATTAACAAAACTGTGGTCATAGATTTTGTCGTACTTTTCGATTTCAGCAGGCGAATACACATTGACAACTTTTCGATGCGCATTCCAATCAAAATCATCGTGTGCTGTGGGCATTTCGGCAATAGGGGTTTCATGAAGTTCGTTTGTTGTCGCAGTTTCTACTCCAGGTTCATGCAATGAAGCGCCATTTAATTGGACATCTGCGTTTAAGATTTTTGAAAAAAAATTCATAATTTTTATTTTATAAGTGTGCAAAGGTAAGATAATTTTTAAACATAAACAATTTTTTTTTTAAAGAGTATATTTTAAAGCAAATATTTATAATTTAAAAAGAGATTTATGATGTAAAACTGAATTTGTAAGAACGCTTAATAAGAATAATTATTGAAATATTTTTTTTGATAAAAATTAATTTAAAATGTAACCGCTTTTAAATTTTAAAACAAGTTTTTTTTAGTTTTATACTTTGTTCTGCAATTTTGTCAGTTAAAATTTTAATTTTGTCATAAAAATTAACTAAATATTTAGTTTTTTGACAAAAAATTGTATTTAATAAGGTTGGAAATAGAATTGTTACTTAAGGGTAAATTATTTTTTTAACTTAAAAATTAAAATATGTCAAAAAAACTAAACATTAAACCACTCCACGACCGAGTGGTTATTAAAACAGCACAAGCAGAGCAAAAAACTGCCGGAGGAATTATTATCCCCGATACTGCTAAAGAAAAGCCACAAAAAGGTACAGTGGTAGCCGTTGGCACTGGTAAAAAAGATGAGCCAATTACAGTTAAAGTAGGAGATACCGTACTTTATGGTAAGTATTCTGGTACTGAAATTACCGTTGATGGTGAGGAACTCATTATTATGCGTGAAAGTGATATTTTCGCAATTGTTTAATTATTCATTAATTTAAAATTTATATTATGGCAAAACAACTATTTTTTGATTTAGAAGCAAGAAATAAAATGAAAAAAGGCGTTGACTTATTAGCAAACGCTGTAAAGGTTACCTTAGGTCCTAAAGGACGTAACGTAGTAATCGAGAAAAAATTTGGTGCACCCGCCGTTACTAAAGACGGGGTTACTGTAGCAAAAGAAATCGAGTTAGAAGACCCTATTGAAAACATAGGTGCTCAAATGGTAAAAGAAGTAGCTTCCAAAACTGCCGATATTGCTGGCGATGGAACAACAACAGCTACCGTATTAGCGCAAGCAATTATTCATGAAGGGCTTAAAAATGTAGCAGCAGGTGCTAATCCAATGGATTTAAAACGCGGTATCGACAAAGCGGTTGCAAAAATAGTTGAAAATTTAAAATCGCAATCTAAACTTATTGGAAACGATTCTAAAAAAATTGAACAAGTGGCTTCGGTTTCTGCAAATAACGACCCAGAAATTGGAAAATTAATTGCCACTGCAATGAATAAAGTTGGTAAAGAAGGCGTAATCACAGTTGAAGAAGCTAAAGGAACTGAAACTTCAGTAGAAGTCGTTGAAGGTATGCAATTCGATAGAGGTTACTCGTCACCTTATTTTGTTACAAATAGCGAAAAAATGGAAGCTGAACTAGAAAACCCATTTATTTTAATTTACGACAAAAAAATTAGCACGATGAAGGATATTCTTCATATCCTTGAAAAAGTTGCACAAACTGGTCGTCCTTTAGTTATTATTTCTGAAGATTTAGAAGGCGAAGCAATGGCTACATTAGTCGTTAATAAATTAAGAGGTACTTTAAAAGTTGCTGCCGTAAAAGCTCCAGGCTTTGGCGACCGTAGAAAAGAAATGCTTCAAGATATTGCTACACTTACTGCAGGTACTGTTATTAGCGAAGAACAAGGTTACAAATTAGAAAATGCCGACTTAACTTATTTAGGACAAGCGGCATCTATTACCATCGATAAAGACAATACAACAATTGTTAATGGTAAGGGTAAAAAAGTTGATATTGCCGCACGTGTAAATCAAATTAAAGCTCAAATTGAAAACACAACCTCTGATTATGATAAAGAGAAACTTCAAGAGCGTTTAGCTAAATTAAGTGGTGGTGTTGCTGTATTATATATCGGCGCTGCTACTGAAGTTGAGATGAAAGAAAAGAAAGACCGTGTAGATGATGCTTTACATGCCACAAGAGCTGCCGTTGAAGAAGGTATTGTACCTGGAGGTGGCGTTGCTTATATTCGTGCTATCAGCGCTTTAGATAAATTTAAAGGTGCTAACGAAGATGAAACAACCGGTATCCAAATTATCCGCCGAGCTATTGAAGAACCACTTCGTCAAATAGTTGTAAATAGCGGTATTGAAGGTTCAATTGTTGTTCAAAAAATTAAAGAAGGGGCTGATGATTATGGTTTTAATGCTCGTACCGAAGTGTATGAAAATTTGATTAAAGCTGGCGTTATCGACCCAACTAAAGTTACCCGTGTGGCTTTAGAAAATGCGGCTTCAATTGCTTCTATGTTATTAACAACCGAATGCGTAATTGCTGATAAACCTAAAAATGATGCAGCACCTGCTATGCCTCATGGTGGTCCAGATATGGGCGGAATGGGTTACTAAACGTAATGCACTTTAAAATGTCAATTTTTAAAACCCCTGCGATTTTGGTCGTAGGGGTTTTTTGTTGTTTATAAAGTATCGATTCACTAGTTAATTTTAGGCTTTTTAAAAATTTCTTTGATTTGTTAAAATTTTTTAATGTATTTTTGCAGCATGTTTAAAAAAATTTTAATCGAAGCTGTAGAATTGGGAGGACAATTATTAGAGTTCTATTTCAATAAACCGTATAAAATTGACTATAAAGCGGAAGGTATCAATAATCTTGTTACAGAAATTGACCAAAAGATTGAAACTGAACTTAAAAACCTGATTTTAAATAAATTTCCTGAACACGAATTTTTAGGGGAAGAGTATGGGGAAAAATCAGAATTTAATGCTCAATACAAATGGATACTAGACCCAATTGATGGTACAATTAATTTTTTTCACAAAATTCCTATTTGTGCTACAAGTTTAGCTTTAGAAAAGGATGGAGATATTATAATGGGTGCGGTTTACAACCCCTTAATGAAAGAATTTTTTTTTGCCGAAAAAGGTCAAGGCGCTTTTTTAAATAATCAAAAAATTGTTGTTTCACAAAATAATAATATTGAAAAATCAATTCTGGTTACGGGATTCCCATATAGTTTGGTGGAACCCCAAAAAACGATGAAAATTTTTGAAAAAATTATTTCTAAAGGCATTTCTATAAGACGCTTAGGTAGTGCTGCCATCGATTTATGCTGGGTGGCTTGTGGACGATTTGATGCCTTTTATGAAGGTCATTTGAAACCTTGGGACTCAGCCGCCGGTATGTTAATTGTTTCAGAAGCAGGAGGGCTTCTAACAGATTTTGATAATAAGCCGTATTCAATTTATTCCCCAAGTATCGTCGCTTCTAATTCCAAAATTCATACACAACTTATAAATTTTATCCAATGAGTAATACACAAACTGAAATTAAAAGCATTGGTGAATTTGGACTCATAGATTTTCTGACCAAAAATAATGAAACAAAATTAGCGTCCACACTTGTCAGCGTTGGCGATGATGCCGCTATAATAGACCATTATGGAAAACAAACAGTAATAAGCACTGATATGCTATTAGAAGGTATTCATTTCGACTTAATGTATTTTCCTTTAAAGTACTTAGGATTTAAAGCTGTAACAGTAAATTTAAGCGATATTTATGCGATGAATGCGCAACCTACTCAAATCTTAGTTAACGTGGCGTTGTCTAATCGCTTCAGCGTTGAAAATATGACAGAATTTTACGAAGGAATTTATGAGGCTTGTAACGAATTTAATGTCGATTTAGTTGGTGGTGATACCAATTCGTCGCAGTCCGGTTTCATCATTTCTATTACCTCCATTGGCGAAGTTACTCCAAATACTTATGTTATGAGAAGCGGTGCCAAAAAAGGAGATTTAATTGCTGTTACGGGTAATTTAGGTGCTGCATATTTGGGATTAACTCTTTTAGAAAGAGAAAAATTAATTTATCAATCGCAACCCGATGTAAAGCCCGACTACGAAAATCAGCACTATATTTTAAATCGTTTTTTAAGACCCTTGCCCCAAAAATTTTTAATTGACTTTTTTGAAGAGCAAAAATTAGTACCTACAGCCATGATAGACATTAGTGATGGTTTAAGTAGCGAATTGCATCATATCTGTAACAAAAGCCAAGTAGGTTGTAAGATTTATGAAGAAAAATTGCCTATAGACCAGCAAACAAAATTTGCCGCCTCTACTTTTAATTTAGACCCAACGATGTGTGCTTTACATGGGGGCGAAGATTACGAATTATTATTTACTATTGACCCTAAAAAATATCCTTTAGTAGAACATCATCCCAATATTTCGGTTATTGGTTATGTAACAGATTTAGAAGACGGTAAAAAATTAATTACCAAATCTGGTAAAGAAATTGACTTAAAATCCCAAGGGTTTAATCATTTATAAACTCATCATTTCTTTAAATTTCACAGCTTGCCGACGACTAATATCAGATGAAAATCCATCTGTCATTTCTATGATATAACCACCATTAAAGTTAGGTTCAATTTTAGTAATCATTTTTAAATTAATCATATATTTTCTATTAATTCTAAAAAATAATTTTGGGTCAATGCGTTCTTCTAAATAATTTAACGATTTTAAAATGAGTGGTGTATTCTTGCCAAAAAATACTTTAGAATAATTGCCAGCGCTTTCAAAAACTCTAATCTCGCTCAGTTTTACAAACCAACAACGTTCGCCATCTTTCACAAACACTTGATCTTTTTCGGTTAAATAGTAGTTGCCAGTATTTTTTTCTAAAGATGCTTCTTTTTGGGCTTCTAATTTTACCCGAGCCACAGCAGTTGCTAAGCGCTCGGTTTCAATGGGTTTTAATAAATAAAATAATGCGTTTACTTCAAAAGCTTGAATAGCATATTTATCGAAAGCTGTGGTGAAAATAACATGGGGCGTGTGTTCTAATTCTGATAAAAGCTCAAAGCCTGTTTTTTGAGGCATCTTAATATCTAGAAAAATTAAATCAGGTTTTAAAGATTCAATTTTTTCTTTACCTTCAAAAGCATCGGCGGCTTCATCAATAACTTCAATTTCAGGAAAATCGCTTAATAACTTAAAAAGTTCTTTCCTTGCAAGCCGTTCATCGTCTATAATAATTGTTTTTAGGGTCATATAATAAATTTTAAATGGGTATTTTAATTTGGGCTAATACTTCTTGTGAGGGTAAATTTTCAATACTAAATTCGGCATTATTAGGATACAGAAGCTGCAGACGTTCTTTGGTACTTTTTAAGCCAAAGCCTTGATTATCTTTTTTGGGCTCATAAATACCTTTATTTATTATCCCAAGAATAATAAAATGATTTTCTTTGATAATAGATATTTTGATTGTACTAGGTTCGGTTTGTTTATCTATACCATGTTTGATGGCATTTTCAACTAAAATTTGTAACATCATAACCGGAATTTGATAGTTTTCAATATCTTTTTCAATATGTTGTTCAATAATAAGGCGGTCTTCAAAACGTATTTTTTCTAAATCTAAATAATCATTAACAATTTTTAATTCAGCGTCAATCGTATTCAATTCAATCGAGTTTGCTTGCAAACTTTGCCTAAGAATTGAACTTAGTTTAGTGATGCCAATTCTGGCTGAACTTGGGTTCTCGTCCACTAAAGCACGAATACAGTTTAAGGCATTAAAAATAAAATGAGGGTTAATATTGGTTTTAATATTATGTAATTCTAATTCTTTTAAAGCAGTTTTGAGGTGGGCATCTTCTAAATCTTTTTTTTTATTCCATTCAAAATAATGCCAAAAATAATAAATAGAAACCCACATAATAAAGGTAGGTGAATCGAAAACCGAATTAATTAAAAACCGTTGAAAAATATTAATTCTACTATTAGCTTCATACCATTTAAAATATTCAACTAAAATACTATTTAATAAATTCATAGTGGTTAATAAAATAAGTACCCAAATCAATAAATGAAATAGTTTTTTTATACTTAGCGGCACTTGAATTTTGAAATATAAAATAATATTTCTTAAAATATCAGTAAAAACGACACCTAAAACGATTTGTAAAAGAAGCCTATAGAGTAATACTTCTCTAATTTTACTTTCAAAAACAAAAGCAAAAAACATCAAACTACTAGCATAAAATATCCAGCCAGAGAATTGACAGATCCAATAAATTGCTGTTCGGGGTAAACGTACCATGCTCAAAATTACTCATTTTTTTTAATTAAAAAGAAAAAATAGTATAAACGGGAGAAATAGTTAGATTAGTTTGTAAAAATAGGGCTCTGTTATAATAATTAGAATTTTGAGACCAGCATACTTTTTGTCCATTATGCCAAAATCTATTTTTTAAATCTATTTTTTCGTTTGAACAAGGATAATAGGGTGTTTAGGAAAAATAAATGAATCCCATCCTCTGTGTCTCTGCGTCTCTGCGGTGAAAAAAAATGTCTGAACAAGGATAATAGGAAAAATAAATGAATCCCATCCTCTGCGTCTCTGCGCCTCTGCGGTGAAAAATTGTTTTTTCGTCTGAAGAACTAAAGGGTGTCCTCAGGACGGCGTGATTTTGCTAAAAAAAAATAATTATGAAATCCCAAAAAAATACTAACTTTGCCAAAAAAACAAGTATGAACCCTTTTATAAGCCTCTTAACTGATCTTGGCTTTAAAAAATTATTTTGCCTCTTAAAAATAACTATAGAGTTGAAGAATATAAAAAAATTATTTTGTTTAAGTTTGATGATGCTAATATTGATGAGCCTCTTGTTTTTAGGTTGTAACAAAAACGATTCAAGCACCGCTCAAAGGTCTGATAGTTTGAATTTAGCTAATTTAGAAGCCAATATGTTACTAATACCGGGTGATACTTTTACCATGGGCGCCACGAACGAACAACTTACTAATAACGGTGATGGCTTTAGTGTTAATTTTAGCCCAGCCACGCAGAAAATAACTTTGGGTAGTTATAAAATTTGTCGTTTTGAGGTTACACAACAATTATGGTTAGACGTCATGGGTAATCATCCAAGTTATTTTAAGGACAATTTACAAAGTCCAGTTGAATCCGTAAATTGGAACGATTGTCAAACATTTGTTACAAAGTTGAATCAGTTGACAGGAAAAAGCTATCGTTTGCCAACTGAAGCCGAATGGGAATACGCAGCACGGGGCGGTTCAAATAGTACCTATAGATATATTTATAGTGGTACTAATATCAGTGATAGTGTAGCATGGCATTATGGCAATGGTAACGGTACTACGCATCCAGTAGGTGCAAAGCAGGCGAATGCTTTAACCCTTTTTGATATGAGTGGCAATGTTTGGGAGTGGTGTAGCGATTGGTACGGGGTTTATAGTAGCGTTGCGGTTACTAATCCCATGGGTCCGAATACCGGGACTTCTAAGATTGTTCGTGGCGGAAGCTGGTACTACGACCCCAGACGTGGGCGTGTTAGTTATCGTGACGCCCTCAATCCTAGCTTTAGAATCAGCTTCGCCGGCTTTCGCCTAGCTTCCAGTTCTTCAAATTAAGAATTAGAACCGCATAAAAATGGAATTCATTTTTTGGGCGACCCTCGTTGGGAGGAACCTGCGTGTTTATCCTTTATGATAATATTAGCTCTCTATAATTTCCCTTTTTTAAATTTTTATATATATAAGAATTATTTTTTTTAATATTTAAATAAAAATATAAAATATTTTAATTATCTTTACCATAAATTTTTTTATGGCTTCAGTTTCCCCACCCCAAACTAAAAGTAAATTAACGCTTTTTATTGTATTGGCTATGGTCTTTGGTATCGTAGTCGGTTACATTATCAATACATTTTCAAAAAACGGCACTATCAGTGCAGACGGCTTAAATGCTTTTTCTAATAATATTAAATTATTAACTACGATATTTTTAAGACTCGTGCAAATGATAATTGCGCCATTGGTTTTTAGTACTTTAGTTGTTGGTATTTATAAAATGGGTGATATAAAAACTGTTGGCAGGGTAGGGGGTAAGGCTTTACTATGGTTCATTTTAGCCTCTTTAACAAGTTTATTAATTGGCTTAATTTTGGTAAATATTTTTAATCCTGGAACTGGCTTAGAACTTGATTTAGCCGATATAAGTGGCGCTACAAGCATCGAAAGCAAAACCCAAGCCTTTACTTTACACCATTTTATAGAACATATTTTCCCGAATAGTTTTATTTCAGCAATGGCTTCTAACGAAATTTTACAAATAGTTGTTTTTAGTATTTTTTTTGGTGTTGCCGCTTCAGCCATTGGCGAAAAAGCCAAGCCAATCATTCATATTTTTGAAATTGTAGCAGATATCATTTTAAAAATGGTCAATTATGTTATGAAATTTGCTCCTTTAGGAGTTTTTGGGGCAGTGGCGTCTATTATTGCTTTAAAAGGATTGGGCATTTTTGTGTTTTACCGCGATTTCCTTTTATATTTTTTAGTAGGAATTGTGGTTTTATGGTTTGTTTTATCCTTAGCAGGATGGCTCATCTTAGGTGCCAATTTAAAATATTTAATCAAAGCTATCAAAGACCCTTTGATTATTGCTTTTACCACTACAAGTAGTGAAGCCGTATTTCCAAAATTAACCGAAGAATTAGAAAAACATGGCTGTAACAATAAAATCGTTTCTTTTATTCTACCCCTGGGATATTCATTTAATTTAGATGGCAGCATGATGTACATGACTTTTGCCAGTATTACAATTGCCCAAGCTTATGGTATTCATTTAGATATCGGAACACAAATTTCTATGTTATTAGTACTCATGGTTACTAGTAAAGGCATTGCCGGCGTGCCCAGAGCTTCATTAGTTGTAATTATTGCTGTGTGTGCAATGTTTAAAATCCCACCTGAAGGCATCGCTTTAATTTTACCTATCGACCATTTTTGTGATATGTTTAGAGCTATGACGAACGTCTATGGAAATTCTATAGCTACCACCGTTGTTGCAAAGTGGGAAAATGCTTATCAACCCGTTAAAACTACATTATGATTTTATCAACATTATTAAATATGAATTTTACACTTCTTAATTTTATTCAATCTTCCTTTCATTGGTCAAACCTACTTCAGCCTCAGTTTTATATTCAACACGGTGGCTTAATTGTAATCTTATTAGTTATTTTTGCCGAAACGGGTTTATTTGTAGGTTTTTTCTTACCTGGCGATAGCTTACTTTTTGTAACAGGCATCTACGTTCAAGACATTATGACAAATTTTTTAAACTATTTTGGTAATAATATACATGTTAACGAATATATTAGCTTAATATTACTCATAATTTTAATCTCGATTGCAGGTATTTTAGGCAATATTGTTGGTTATGGTTTTGGCTTTAAAGTTGGTAGTAAAATGTACGACTGGAAAGATAGTACCTTTTTTAAACAAAAATACTTAAAACAAGCTCAATTATTTTACGAAAAATATGGTGTCATGGCAATAGTAGCAGGTCGGTTTTTACCATTTGTTCGAACTTTTGCACCCATTATTGCCGGCATTGTTAAAATGAATAAATCTACTTTTGTCTTTTATAATATCTTAGGATGTTTTGCCTGGGTGGGGTCGATGCTCTTAGGCGGTTTTTTTATTCAAAAATGGCTCATGCACCTTTATAATTTCGATTTAACCAAACATTTAGAGCTGATTGTAATTGGTATTGTTGTTGTTACAACGTTTCCTGTTGTATATAAATTTGCCTTCGCTCAAAAGAAAATATAATTTTGTATTGCATGTAAACAATAATGGGTCAAAATCTAATAAGGTGTTTAAATGCAATACATTTGATACATCCCTTAGCCTTTTAAATTATAATCAATGAAAATATTGATAATTCGATTCTCGTCAATTGGTGACATAGTGCTAACCTCAGCAGTGGTGCGCTGTCTCTATCAACAAATCCCCAATGCTGAAATACATTACCTAACTAAAAAGCAATTTGCACCTTTATTTCAATATAACCCTTACCTTAAAAAAGTTTGGGAATACTCTAAAGAACATACTGATACAATAAATGCGTTAAAATCCGAAAATTTTGATTGGATTATAGACCTTCACAATAATTTAAGATCGAAGCGATTTTGTTGGTATCTAAAAATTAAAGTACTGGCGTTTAATACCTATCGCTGGCAACGGTTTTTATGGATAAAATTCAGAATCCCTTTCAAACCTTATTTACATATTGTAGAACGTTTTTTTTTACCATTAGCTAAAATAAATGTTTTATACGACAACCAAGGCTTGGATTTTTTTTATCCACAAGACACACCCATTCCCAATTTACCCAATCACTACCTGGTGTGGGTAATCGGTGCTTCTTATACTACCAAACAATTACCGAGTTCAAAAGTTATTGAAGGACTTAATAACATTCTTGCCCCAGTTGTTTTACTTGGTGGTAAAGAAGATATACAATTAGCAACTCAAATAATTGACAATACCCTACATCAAAACGTTATTAATTTAGTCGGAAAAACAACCTTAATAGAATCTGCAAAAATTATTGATATGTCGCAATGTATTATCTCACTTGATACCGGTATGCAACATATTGCCGCCGCTTTAAAAAAGAAAATTTTTGCTATCTGGGGGGCTACCAATCCAACATTAGGTTATACGCCTTTTTTACCTAAAATATTCCCAGAAAATTTACATGTAACTAATTTTCAAGTAGAATCAATAACCTGTAGCCCCTGCCATCAACATGGAACACTAAAATGTCCCCAAAAACATTTTAAATGCATGCTAAACCAAAACATAAATGCTCTCTATAATCAAGTAAATAATTGGCTCAACTATTAGCCATTTATTCATCATACGAATTATTGCTAATAATTTTATGACTTAATTTTTTAATTGGATTTTTATTGTTTTCTTGGTAATTTAAACGATTTTTATATAAATGAACAGCTTCAAAAATAGCAGATAAAAAAGATTGATTGTCTGCTTTACCCTTACCAGCTATATTAAAAGCAGGTCCATGATCCGGACTGGTTCTCACAAAAGGCAAACCTGCAGTGTAATTAACACTACCAACTTGATTTTCAATTGTTTTTAAAGGAATAAGTCCTTGGTCGTGATACATCGCTAATACACCATCAAATTCTAAATAGGTTCCCTGAGCAAAAAACGCATCCGCACTAAAAGGACCCTGAACTAAATAATCATTTCCCAAAGTTTTTATGGCTGGAATTATGATGTCTTTCTCCTCCTTGCCAATCAAACCATTATCGCCCGCATGCGGATTCAAAGCTAAAACGGCAATTCTTGGCTTTATAATATTAAAATCTTGAATGAGAGACGTGTTGAATAGTTTTAATTTACTTTGAATAGATTTGATACTTAAATGAGACGACACATCTTTAATAGGTATATGTTCGGTTACTAAACCCACACGCAAACGCTCACCATACAATATCATAAGTACATCATCTAATTTAAATTCTTCTTTAAAATAAGGCGTATGTCCTGTAAAATTAAATTGACTTTGCGGCAAATTAGATTTACAAATGGGCGCAGTTACCAAACAATCAATTTGCTTTTTTTGTAAAGCATTTACGGCTGTTTTAAGAGAGTGATAAGCCAATCTTCCTCCAGAATCATTGATCTCACCAGGCATTACAACTACAGGTTCGTTCCAAGCATTAAAAACATTGGTTTGACCATGATTTATCTTTGCCCAATCATGAACAATTACAAAATGTAAGGGATTCTCCAAACCTTTATTTAAATAATTTATTAGATTACTACTGGCAAAAATTATGGGCGTACAAAATTCTAAAACCCTATTATCGCTCAAACATTTGAAAATAATCTCTAAGCCTATGCCATTTATATCACCACAAGTAATGCCTAAAAGCGGTTTCATTTTTTTTTCTTCCATAAATATTTATTAACTTTTTGTAAAGGTACAACAAATTTGTCAATAATTTTATGGATATTTGCAAATTATGATTTTAAAAAAAGAATTGGGACAACATTTTTTAATAAATGACCACATCGCTAAGACAATTGTGAAAACTATTGAAACGTTTCAATGTAAAAATGTATTAGAAATAGGACCTGGTGGCGGCGCATTAACAAAATATATTCTTAAAAATCCTGAAATTCAGCCCTGTTTTGTAGAAATTGACCCCGATAAAGTAGCCTATTTAAAAAATGTCTTCCCGTCTATAAACCAAAAAATTATCTGCGCTGATATATTAAAATTAGATTACCCCTTTCATGAACCCGCTGTGATAATCGGAAACTTCCCTTATAATATCTCCAGCCAAATTATATTTAAAATTATCCACTGGCAAAAAAATATTCAAGGTGTAATAGGAATGTTTCAAAAAGAAGTAGCTGAAAGAATTGTAGCTCAACCAAACTCAAAAGCTTATGGAATTTTATCTGTGATAACACAATATTTCTTTGATGTTGAAATAATAATGATCATTCCACCTACAGATTTTAACCCGCCACCTAAGGTTCAAAGCGCCGTTGTATTATTTAAACCCAAAAAACTTCTCATTGAAATAGCCTCTTTTACATGCTTTAAAACATTAGTTAAAGCCGGTTTCGGACAACGTAGAAAAATGTTACGTAACCCACTGAAACCTTATTTTACAGATCGGGTTCTTAAAGACCCAATTTTTTCAAAAAGAGCTGAAAATTTAACTATTGCTGATTTTGCTCAATTAAGTTTTAAAATGATATCCATTGAATCTAAGTCCAAACCCATCTAAATGAAGAGTTTAAAACTTAAAAATATAACTTTAGTAGCGTTTTTTTTT
>JASGCT010000091.1 GCA_030053915.1 Alphaproteobacteria bacterium | reverse complement strand
CATAAGCCGTGTCTTTTGCTAATATACATTTAACTAAATTACCACCATTTAATGTAGCTGTAAATCCTAATGTAGATAATTTGGGTAAATAATTTACCGCAACTATTCTGGTAGAATCTTTGCAACTTGAGGCGTTGTTATTAGATATCACGGCATAATAATAATTAATTCCGTCAATTTTTGGAACTACAAAACTATTGGAATTTGCACCCGAAATCAATGTACCATTATAGAGTGTGGGGCTCGTGTTACTATACCAATTAAATCTTAATGGGATACCATAAGGCGAACTGGCTGAAATTTGTAAAAGTATATTTTGTCCAGTGGAACTACAAATTTGGGTATCTCTTAAATTTGAAGTGATTATAGGATTCGGGTAAATTGTATATAAACCACTTAACTTACTGGTATCAGTAAGATTAGGGCAACTTGAACTTGGTAACGACCTGACAAGACAATAATAATACCATAAACCAAAATTATTAGTATTAATAATCAATATGCTATCCGACCCAATAAGTATTTTAGAATTAGGGTTTGAAAATGATTGCTGATACCATTCATAACTAACGTTTTTTGACCACAAGGGACTTACTTTAGCATATAAAGGGAATAGGTTATCATTCTGACAAGCAGTTACGTTTTGAATTGGCGATTGTGAAATAATTTTAGGATAATTTATGATGATAGCTTTTGAAAATGGCGTTGTATCCGTTGAACACTCATAACTTCTATCTCTTGTTATGGCAAAATAATACATGGTATCATGAATCTGGGCATTGGGGATTGTAACGGGCATAAAATTGGAATCACTATATCTTGAAACAATAAAAGCTTGATTTAAAATTGGTGAATAATTACCAAGCCAAATAATTTGATATTGATTGGTATCAATACCACCTCTAATTCCTAGTGATTGCGAGGGTTGTCCTTTGCAAATAAGTTGGCTTCCAAAATGTATGGTATCAAGATTTATAGGATCATACCATTGAATTTCATAAAAATTAGACGTATCTTTACATCCGTCTTGAAAATTAAAGGTTATTACAAAATATTTTTTAGTAGGTTGGTTAATAGTAAAATAATTAGAGTTATATAAATTGGGAATACCATTTGGGTCGGCAAAATAACTGATTGTGCTTGCGTTTTTAAAACTTGGTGTGTCGTTTGAATATAAAGACCAAACCAAAGGTATATTTGATGGGTTGCTAAATAAAATGGTAAAGCGGGCACTTTGATTAATTGGAACACATAATAAAAACTGGTTATTATTAATGAGCCATCCAATATTATCGGTACTTGAGATTACAGGTCCCGAAGTTTTAGATACGCTATCCTTACTAAAACTATTATAAACAACAACATAATAATAACTAATATCTGGCGATATATCGGTTGGGGGTGCTAAGTATAATATCGTATCGAAAGTTGTTAATAAACCAGTAGCCCCCACTACGGTAGCGGGTACGGGAACACCATTTATATTAGTATCTATGCTATTGCGATACCATTGAAATCTTGTTAAAGTTCCAGTATTATTGGCAGTTGCCCGAACGCGTACTGAAATTTTTGATGGTGACCTAGAATTGGGACAAAACAAGATGGTATCTTTGGCAGGTTGTTTATAAATGTCTGGCGGTAAAGAATTTGTATAAACCACTCTTATTGTATGCGATACTATGGCATTATTAAACGTATAACCTTGTGTAGAATCTTTGCCTATATAAACGCCATCAACTATAATGCTATCAATAATGGCTCCAGCCGCATTGAAATAACTAACTCTAATATTATCATTCCATTTAAAATATTTTTTAGGTTCAATAACACCATTAACAACACTTGTATTTATATTAAGTCTTTGAATAACAGCATTATATAAATAAGGTATGCCTTCGCCTAAAGCCACCACATCTTCAATAATTTTATTCGATTGAACAACAGTTACAAGCTGCGTATAATTAAAAGCTGGATTAGGTAAATACCCACCCACTGTATCAAAAAAATCTTGCCCCCAAGCATAGAAAATTTGATTAGCAGTAAGTGCATTTGAAAAATAAGCCCCGTTATTTATATAGTCAATATTAGAAAGCCCTGCCGGTATGTTTATCTGTCCATTAGTATTTTTTCCTAATCCAAAAATAGTTTTATCGGTCTTTAAAAATGTGGTATGTGTATGACCGCCAGCCACCCATGAAATACCATTATTTTGTGCCATGGGAATAGTGGTTTGCCCAAAATTGTTGAGTCCGTATCCGGTTACATTTAAGTTATTATTTATATTATAACTTGTAAAACCACCTGCACCAGCTCTATAAATATTAGAAATATTAGAGCCTAACAATTCTGGTCCGGCAGAAATCCCAAAACTTTTAGATACATTATTATAATCTACATAATTAACATGCCTTGTACCTGATGCTAGATTTAAAACAAATGAATCTACACGATACCCACTTGGGTTGTTTGTAATTGCACTACCAACTGCATAATTAGCTTTTTGAGTTAAAAAAGAGGAGAAATTTAAACCTGCGGATGTTGATATTGCGGTATCAATTGGATTCACTCTTTGCCCATTAGCATTATTACCATTAGAAAAAATTTGTCCGTATTTATTAATTACAATCAAATGATTATAACCTAGTCCAATATGAACAGCATTTCTAAAATTTATATTTTGATTTATTTGACCATAATCATTATTCCCCCACATTTTAACAAAGACACTATCCGGGCTAAAATTATACACCCTAATTAAAAAAGGATTTCCAATTAGAGACGACGAATTATTAACTGGGAATACCTCATAAACACTATTTTTAAAGTTATTGGGAATCACAATTTTATAGACAGATTGCACTAAACTTGGTGATAAGGGGTCTTGAATTGTAATGTTAGAAGCTACATTAAACCAGGTTGAATCGGGGTAACGTCTTAATTTTATATAATCAAAATTATAACCTACAACTGTTAAGGTATCGTTTGTTTTGATTAATGCTGGATACACCTTGGTTAATGCAGGTGGAATTTTATATTCGTAAGCGCCTATTGAAGGTGGTGTAGCCCGTTGAAAAAGGTCTATATCAGTTGTAACCCGATTACTAGATTTTGATAGATATAATGTATTAAAATTATTTTGAAGCGGGCTAATATTAAATCGTTGATTTACCAAACGAAGTGGGACATTTAAATAATTGGAATAATTAGAGAATTTATTTGGAGTTGATAAATTTGGCGCTTCAAAAAAATCATTTGCGTACTTATAAACAGAACCATTTAAATACGCAAAATTGTTATTGGAAAATAATTGAGGCGAATCTTGAAGAATATTGAATCCAAAATTATTAGCATTTAAAAAAGATCTTGAAAAATTCCCGTTTAAATAAAACGTATATGCCTTAGAACCTAAGGTTGAATTCGTAATAGAAAAAATATTACTAAAACAAGTCAAAAATCCTTGTCCAGTGCCCGTATAATAATATTTAAAAGCAGTAGCTACTTTATTATTAGAACTGTATGGGTCTAATAATACTACAGAATTAAAAATAATGCTATCCATCTTTCCGTTATAATAATCAAATCCAGACACCGCAATACTGTCGTTACATGTACCACTATAATTAATATCATGAACAGCATTATTAAAAAATATATTATTAGTTGCCGCATTAGGAAATATATTTAAAAAGGTATTATTATTATAATATATATTTGCTAAATAACCCCCAGACGATACATTAATATTATGTGCGTAGCATCCTTGAAATTGTGAATTTATACAATTATAAAATGCAAATGGATACGTATTTCTACCAAAAATTGCTGTGTTAGGGTCAGTTGCGATATGCGAAACATTTTGGACTTCATTATTTAAAATTTTAAGATTATTTTGGCGCGTGGCATAAATACCTACATAATTTGGAGCTGAACCAGATTGATTCGGGTTACCAATGGTGTTATTTGAAATAACATTATTAACATCTAAATTTCCAAACTTTGAACCAATTAAAGCAATACCACAAAATTTTACATTATTAATTGCATTATTTTCTAATAAATTATTAGAAAAATTTGAAAACACAAAATAAGACATCGTATCATCTGGTGATGTTAAAAATATTTCAGAATGAAAAATAATACCCGTTGCAACTGTTGTAATATTACCAGAACGATAGCCCTCAATTTTACAATTTTTAATGACCGAATTTTGAACTCCTTTATTAGAAACATAAGATGAAAAACGAATCACTGCATTAGAATTATAGCTTTGGCTTAACGTGAAATCAACTGGGTTATTTGAATTATTTTTAATTAAAAGATCTTGACTTTTACCATTCATGCTATTACTGCCGTCAATAATATAATAGTTACAATCCACAAACCTTAAAATTGCATCTCCATCTTTTACCCCAATAATAGAGGGTGAAGCACCTGGTGCAGGTTTAAATGTTATGGTATTAGTTGATGACGCACCCGAAATTTGTCCAAAAACAATTGGGAAAGTCGGTTCACTATTTGAATTATAATCATTTTGAATTAAAAATAAATAAGGACCAGTTATGCTTGAAAGACTATTTAATGCTTGTGTAATAGAGGTATAATCGCCCGTTAAACCAATGGTTTTGGTAGTTAAGGTTTGCGCTGATGTATGAAAAAAAAAGAGAATACCAATAGCAGTCAACAATAATTTATTTTGTAAAAATGTAAACTTTATATTCTTCATTATTTTTACAAAATTAACATTTTTTTTTTAAATATTTACAAATATACTTATTATTTTTAACCATTGCCCGATTAAATTATAAAAGTGTTTATTTTAACCAATTATCTTAAGAGCGTTTTATTTTAAATTATTTTCAGAAAATCATAGCCTTTCTTTTAATTTGAAGGAAAGTCTATCTAAAAAACTATATTTTAAATTTTTGGGGTAAACATATATAACTTAAAATATGCATTGGATACGCAATTTTTAAATTTTTCCTTCTGATATTTCAAGATGACATAGGAATTGAAAAATAGAATCATGACGTATTTGATAATTAAAAATATAACCTGCAAAATTTAAGCAAAGTAAAGGTTTGACATATCAAGTATTTCTAAATTTTTTAATCAACCTCAACATAAATGGTGGTAGAATATCGTTTACTAAATTAACTAATCCGTTATAAAAGGTCATTTTTTTTGAATCTTGACCTTTACGAACTGCAAAAGTAGTGGTAATGCGTTGTCGGCTTTCATAACTCACATCCGTATCTGGTCTGCCATTGGTATAATAATATAAAGCTAAGGATTTTCGAGTACGATTTTCAGGACACAAAAGTTCGTCTGGATGTCCATGCCACGAATAATCTGTAGTAGAAAAAATAGCCATTCTGTTAAAAAATGGCGCAATTTTTGTAACCATTTTACTCATATCTTTTTCCCAAAGCTCAAAATGACCGCGCCAACTTTCTTCCCAATCTTTATTCAAATAAACCAAAACATTAACCCTACGATCTATATTCATTTTACGATGTTTATGAAAATCTACATGTAATTTCAAATAGCCACCGGGTTTAATTTGATGGCATCCCCCACCCTCAAAATAAGGGTCTGGTATAAGGGTTTCTTTAATGCCCGTTAAATTTTGAAGAAATAGTAAAAAAGGTTCAGAATTTAAAAAGTGCATCAAGGCTTTGGTATGCGTTCCAAACCGGGATTCACCTTTTGAGGCATATTTTATTTCATTAGCATTCGCGTAATGAATGTCGGTATTTATGCCACCTAAACTTGGAAATTCTTCTAAAACTTTGTCTAATTCAACTTCGTTAAAAAAATTATCAAAATATATATTAGGAAATGGTGGGTTATTGAGGTATTCCTGTTGTTTTTCTTCACCTAATTTAATTAGGTCTTCGTTTGAAATTTTTAAAAAATTCATAGAAAATAGTTTAAATTTAATTTAAAATAAGGTTCTCAAAATTGATTTTTTTTATTTTTGAAATTTAAAAACTACCCGAACCTCTTAAATAATTTCTAAATTTTGTTGCAAAGGTATTTTATTTTTTTGATTTTATCATATAATTTTCACTTTTTTTGATTTTATATGTTTCTTATTTAAACTAAATTCTCAATTATTCTAATAAAAACCCGTACTCATATACTTTTGGTTCAATTTTTTGAGCTAAGATATTCAAAGTGTCTTTTAAATTTGATAACAATTTTGTATAGGTGTTATCCTGGCTTACATTGTTCATTTTGCCCGATGTACTTCTACCTTGAAAATGTGCTTTAATATCATAAAGTGCTGCATTGACGTTACAATTTGGTTGTTCGTGGTAATATTGCCAAAGTTTCAAGCCAGCCCTAAATACTTCTTGAGCTGTTTTTGAAAATTCCAACGGTGTTGTTCTTTCAATTTTTTGATTACCAAATAGTTCGATAGGTGGCTCACTTACAATTTTAGGAAAAGGGTCTTTGCCTTTAATATAATCTGTCATGAAATTACTTTTAAATTTTTCACGAGCACCTACCACATATTCAGTAAATGGTATCCAGTGATTGATTCCAGCCTGACAAGTAATTTTATTTTGGCTATGAAATAGCGTAAAAGACAAACAATCGTTTTGAAATTCAGTATCATGTTCCCATTTTTTGTTTGGGTAAAGAAATTGATCACGGTCGTTTATCCAATTAGCTTTAATACTATGACGTACAGTAAAATAGACAGAAACTGCTATTAAGTTAAAGGAACTAATCCAAATGCCTCTTGGATTTAACATTTGATTTTTTCTATTTAAAATATATATTAAGTTATTTGTTTGAAAATCATTGCCGTTTGTACCAGCTAAAAAGCCAATAAAGTCATTTTCAGCTTTATATTGAGAAATCCATTGATTAACATATTTATATTTTTCTACAATTTTTAGTGTCTTCTTCCCTTGTAATTTACTGTCATAATTAAAAATATCAATTTTTATTTTTTTGAAATCATTTTGGTCTTTTGTATCCCAAATTTTAAAGCCAATAGGAAATTTTCCTTTGACGTTATCAAATGTATCCGCAGGGATTATAAATATTTTTATTAATTTAGCATCAAAGAAATTTCTAAAATTACTAAAAGCAGAACCTTGTAATGCTTTTAATTTTGAAAACTCTGCAATAATACAATCTTTAATTTCAAAATAAATTCTGGTAATAAATTGAATATAAATTTCTCTACCAGCCGTTCCTAGTGTTTCTGTATATTTTTTATGGATATTAGATTGATTTACACCCTTTTTTCCTCTACCAATAACAGTTGATACTTCGGCATAAGGCGGGTTGATATAAATTACTAATTTTTTTCTTGTGGCAGGATTATTGATAATATCTTGTAAAGTTAAAGGGAGCTTGGTAAAATCATCGTTTAAAAAATCGAACTGAAACACATGGTCTTCTAATAAATTAGCACCGTTTTTGATGCGGTCTCGCATTACGTCCACGTCTTGTTTATCAAGGGTTGAAGCCCAAATATGGTATTTATTGGTAAG
>JASGCT010000090.1 GCA_030053915.1 Alphaproteobacteria bacterium | reverse complement strand
GAAGTACATATTTTTAATTTTGACCAAACCATTTATGATGAAATTATTAAAATTGACGTGTGTGCTTTTATCCGACATGAAAAAAAATTTAACAATATTGAGGCGCTCAAAAAGCAACTTCAACTTGATAAAAACACCTGTTTAAGCAATTTTACGACACAACAATAAGTAATTTATACGCAGAATTAAAACCTTTTGCCTAAATTTATAGCCAAGAATACTTTAAATGCTTAATAATACGTAAAAATTTTGTGTTTTAAAAAAAGATTTTACGTTTTTTGCAAAAATTTGTTTTTTTTGTGTATTTTTGCATCCTTTAAAAAATTCTAAATTATGTCTATAATTGTAAAAATCAGAGAACGCTTTTCTTGGATAATAGTAGCTTTTTTGGCTATTGCCTTAACCGCTTTTATTTTAGAAGATGGGTTAAGTACGGGAAGTAGCGTTTTTGGTGGTTCCGAAGATGTTGGGGAAGTAGATGGTCAGGATATTACTAAAACAGACTTTCAGCAGGATGTTGATAATATCCAAAAAACGAACCCTAACGCCAAAATTGAAGAAATTATCCCCTATGTGTGGCAAAATACACTAAACGACATTGTTCTTACCCAAGCCGCATCTAAAGCAGGTATCGTTGTTGGTAAAAAAGAGGTTGATGATATTATTTTTGGACAAGAAAGCCCCTTTGCTCGTGAATTTACAGACCAAAAAACAGGTGAATTTAAAGTAAACGACCTTCGTAATTCTTTAGCACAACTCAAAAAATCAAAAGATGAAACGCAACGTCTTCAAGTAGAGAAATTATATATAGAACCAGCCATCCAACAACGCCTCGGCTTAAAATATCAATACGCCATTTTACAGTCCATTTATGTACCTTCTTGGTATGCCGAAAAAATGAATAAAGATAATGCGTTATTATCTAAAGTAAACTATGTTTTCGAAAATTATGCAAACCTAGAACCTTTATGCAAAAATATAACCGTTACAAACGATGATATCGAATCCTATTTAGAACAACATCCTAAATTGTACCAAAATGACAATGACGGTCGTAATATTCGATACGTACGTTTTGCTATCAGCCCATCACACTACGATAGTATTGAAACCCAAAATGCAGTTTCAGAATTAAAAAATGACTTAAAAAAAGCCAAAACTGCTGATGATGTTCAAAAAGTAGCTAATTTAAATAATGTACAAGTAAATTATAATAAAGACCTTTACAGCCCTTTAGATAAAGTGAAACCTACTATTAAAGACTCTTTAAAAAAGTATGTAACTGGTGATGTGATAGGTCCATTTATTGAAGGCAATGCTTATGAATTAGATAAAATTGTGTCTATCAAAAAAAGACCTGATAGTGCCAGTGTACGACATATTCTTATTATGACTAAAGACCCTCAAACTGGCAGAGAAATTAGAACAGAAGAACAAGCTAAAAAAATTATCGATAGCATTGAAAAAGCTATCAAATCTGGCTCTGATTTCACAGCGTTATGCACCAAATATTCTGAAGACCCAGGCAGTAAGGATCGTGGTGGTTTTTATCCTTATTTTGGACAAGGGCACATGGTAACCGAATTTAATGACTTTAGTTTTGATAATCAAGTTGGTAAAAAGGGCGTCGTTAAAACCGTGTTTGGTTATCATTATATCGAAGTTCTTAATCAAAAAGACTTTTCTACCATGTATAATGTAGCATATTTTACAGTAAAAATAGAACCCGGTACCGAAACGATAAACGATGCAAATAATCGCGCCGCCTCCTTTGCCGCTCAATGTTCTAATGGCAATTATTTAGATTCTATTGCAAACCTGCATGGTTTAATTGTTGAAAAATCAACAGCTATCAAACAAAACGATTATACTATACAAGGGTTTTTAGGTTCATCTAGAAATATAGTTCGTTGGATTTTCGATAACGATGTGAATGTGATTTCAGAACCCTTTCAGTCGGGCGATAACCTTTATGTATTAACTGTTAGTGGTATCGTTAAAAAAGGACTCATGACTGTTGCCGAAGCCAAACAATTCAATATTGAGCCTTTAGTTAAAAATCATAAAATTGCTGTCTTTTTAGCCGAGAATAATTTTAAAAATAAATCCATAACTGATTTCGCTAAGCTTATTAAAAAACCTGTTCAACAAAAAGATAGTTTAAACTTTGGCTTTTCTATAATTCCTGAAATTGGCTATGAGCTTAAATTTACAGGCGCCTGTTTTAACCCAAATTTTAAAGGTAATAACACCCCTCTTTTTGAAGGTAATTTAGGTATGTTTATGGTACAAGTGTTAAATATTTCATCTAAACCCGACTTAGCAGATATCAAAACTACTCAAGAAAATCAAAAAGGACGATTAAAAGCTTCTATGCAAAACTTTTTTGAAACATTAGTTAAACACGCCGATGTAGAAGATAATCGTTATCTGTTTTATTAAATAGAAACACATTAACTGTTTGCAAAAATTAAAATTTAAGGCGTCATGGACAAAATGAATGGTCTTTTTTAGGTCTTAATTTTTACTAAAAACTGGGTTCATTTTTTGTATTACTATACTTTTATGTTTTAAGCGATTTTTCCCTAAAATAAATCCATGCCACAAGGGCAATAAATACTCCAAAAATAGATAAATACATCACCCATTCTATAAAAAAATGCAGCCAACTTAATTTTAAATGAAAAAAATTTTTGGTTGCCATAATGGTAATACTACCTATATAACCAATGGCATCTACTAAATAAATAAAAAATCCAACCGTTCCTTTAATTTTAAATGCCGCAATAAACCTATCAAAAAAAAAGCAATTAAAAGGAATATAAACTAAATATAAACCCAAGCCTACAAATAAAAACCAATAGAATGGCGAGATCAATTGGTGTTTAAATAAATAGCTAACCCCACCAGCCAATATAAAACCTAAGCCCATCCACACCAAGCCTAAATTAAACGCTAATTTATTATTTTTAATAAGTACTGTAGATCCCATAATAACCAATAAAATAATCGTAATAAACACTTCGGTTTTGGTAAATAAACTGGGTTGGCTTTGATAACCCATTTCTAACCACATTTCTAAAGAAAAATTATCACGCAGATCTCTAAAAATCGTAGCGCATAAATAAATAAAAATAAAACATAAAATTCCGCCTGCATATTGTTTAAATACTTTTTTTCGCATCGTAGCATCCATTTGAACGCGTTCGGTTCTTGCGTCAATATCTTCGAGTGAGGGTAGAGGTATTTTGTTTAAAAAAAATAAACAAGCTGCTAAAGGGATTAAAAAAACTAATCCGGTTACAAATGGTATCCAGTATTCATTAACACTAAAATAGGATCTTAAATAAAGTCCGATGGTTTTTACAAACCCAGTTGAGAATATGAAACTTACTGCTAAACAGGTTGAAATCAGGTCGGTTGTCTTTCTTCCTTCAATATACGAAAAAATAATCCCCCAAATGAGCCCTAATGGGAAGCCATTCAAAAACAAAAATACCATATTATAAGGTGCAGGTATCAATGCAAATAATAACCATGCCAGCCAAGCCCAAAGCAATAACAACACCAAGGTTGTCAGTCGTTTCGATTTTTTGAGTTGCGAGATAAAAACGATACCAAAAAACTTAGCCGATAAATAACCCAACATTTGAAAAATAACTAACCAAATTTTGTAGTCTATTTTTAAAAAACGCAGATTATCAAAAGTACAAATCGTAAACGACTTTCGTAATCCAAAAATAAAGGTATAGGTGCAAAACACAATAATGGAAGCATAAATAGCTGTTTTAATTCTGTGTTTAGCTTCAACCATTGTAGGTTATTATTTTATTTTGCAGCCATTGATTGTATTATCTTGGGTATGAACAAAATGTAGTTTTCCTGTTGCATCAGAGGCTAATAAAATCATGCCGTTGCTTTCAATACCTCGCATTTTTCGCGGCGCTAAATTGGCAACTACGGTTACTACTTGTCCTATAAGTTCTTCAGCCTTAAAATGTTCGGCGATGCCCGACACAATGGTTCTTGTTTCAAAGCCCAGGTCCACTTTAAGTTCTAACAATTTATCGGCTTTGGGAACTTTTGATGCCGCTATAATTTTGCCTACCCTTAAATCAATTTTACTAAAATCATCAATGGTAATAAGTGGCGCTAGTTCATCGAAGTTTGAAGGATTAGATGTTGGTGTGTTAGGGTTTGAAGCCTGCGTGGCTGACTCTGTTTGTATTGGAGCCGGTTGATTTGTTTCCATATTTTTACGTAATTTTTCTAATTCAAGTTGTATGTCTTCGTTGTCTATTTTTTTAAAAATTAAACTGGGTTGTGGTAAGGGATAGTTAGGGCTCAAAAGCTCAATAGAACCAGCATGTTCCCAGTCTAACATTTTAGGAAGCACCTTCATGTGTTTACATAATTTTTCGGCAACTATGGGTAAAAAGGGGTTGATAAATATGCTTAAATTGGCAGTTAATTGTAAACACAAGAAAATACAACGGTCAATTTGTTCTTGCGCTTTATTTTCAGGGGTTATGTTTTGGGCAAGAATCCAAGGTTGGTTTTTTTGAAGATAGATATTGCCTTGACGGCTAAGTTCCATAATTTCAAAAAGACTTT
The DNA here is from genome assembly GCA_030053915.1 of Alphaproteobacteria bacterium. Classification (GTDB taxonomy): domain Bacteria; phylum Bacteroidota; class Bacteroidia; order Chitinophagales; family Chitinophagaceae; genus JASGCT01. The sequence goes on along the minus strand of JASGCT010000090.1, from coordinate 2,923 downwards.
CTCTAAACTTAAATTTTTCGATTAACCCAGAAATTTTGGTTTTGGTATGTTTAATTTTTTCAATTAAGTCTTTATCTAAGTCGTTAAAATGTTCTGGTACTATTTTGGGTACGCGCCCTCTACAGTATTTGTGCATTAAAACCCAAGTGCGGTTAACAAAATTGCCTAAATTATTAACGAGTTCGTTATTATTGGCATCTTGAAAGCCTTTCCAAGTAAATTCACTATCTTTGGTTTCGGGGGCGATGGCGGTTAAATAGTAACGTAAAACATCGGCCATGATATAGTTTTCGGGTTTATTTTTAACCCAATTTTTAATAAAATAGTCCATTTCAAGACTCCAACCACGGCTGGTGCTCATTTTATCGCCTTCAAGGTTTAAAAATTCGTTCGCTGGCACATTAAACGGCAAAATATTACCATGTAATTTTAGCATCACAGGAAAAATGAGGCAATGAAATACAATATTATCTTTACCAATAAAATGAACCAGTTGCGTTTTAGAGTCGTACCAGTAGGGTTTCCAATCTTTATGATTATTTTTTGCCCATTGTTTGGTAGCCGAGATATAGCCGATAGGGGCGTCGAACCACACGTATAAAACTTTTCCTTCGGCATTGGGTAAGGGTACTTGAATGCCCCAGTCTAAGTCTCTGGTGATAGCTCGGGCTTGTAGTCCGCCGTCTAACCAGCTTTTACATTGTCCTAAAACATTGGTTCGCCAAGTGCTGCCATTGTCTTCAAGAATCCATTGTCTTAAAAAGTCTTCATATTTTTGGAGTGGCAAATACCAATGGGTGGTATTTTTTTTGATAGGTGTGGCGCCGCTGATGGTGCTAACAGGGTTAATAAGTTCGTCTGGTGAGAGGCTTTTCCCACATTTTTCGCATTGATCGCCAAAAGCATTCGGAAATTGGCAGTTAGGGCAAGTGCCTTTAATATAACGATCAGCTAAAAAGGCTTTAGCTTCGGGGTCGTAGTACTCTTGACTACTTTTTTCTTCTAAGAACCCCTGGTTATAAAGATTTGTAAAAAACTCTTGAGCGGTTTCGTGGTGTAAAGCATCTGAGGTACGATAATACAGGTCGAACCGGATGCCTAAGTCGTAAAAATTGTCATAGATTTCAGTATGATATTTGTCAATAAGTTGTTTGGGACTAAGTCCTTCTTTTTTGGCTTGGATGGGGATGGCGGTGCCGTGTTCATCGCTTCCGCAGATAAAAACAACGTCTTTTTTATTGGCTTTGAGGTAACGAACGTAGATGTCGGCAGGGAGATAAGCGCCTGCAAGGTGTCCAATATGTTTTAAACCATTGGCATAAGGCAAGGCGGCAGTAATTAAATAACGTTCTGGGGTATTCATTGGGCAAAATTACGAAAAAAATATAAAAATACAATAAAATAGGGGTATATATTTTTTTATTAAAACCAACAAATTGATTCATGTGAGCATAATGAAGTTAAATTTTTATAGCTGAGGTTGGTTACAATTGATTGTTTTTACCGCAGAGACGCGGAGACGCAGAGGTGATTTACAATAGATTTTTTTTACCGCCGAGACGCGAAGACGCAGAGGTGTTTTACAATAGTTTTTTTACCGCAGATACGCAGAGGTGATTTACAATAGATTTTTTTTACCGCCGAGACGCGAAGACGCAGAGGTGATTTACAATAGATTGTTTTAACCGCAGAGACGCGGAGACGCAGAGGTGTTTTACAATAGATTTTTTAACCGCGGAGACGAAAAATTGCAAAAATTTTCTTAAATTATTGATAATTAAAACTATATTTTGTTTAAAAATGTTAAATTTTAGTTAGAAGACATAAATTTTAAATAAAAAGATATTACCTTTAACCGCGGAGACGAAAAATTGCAAAAATTTTCTTAAATTATTGATAATTAAAACTATATTTTGTTTAAAAATGTTAAATTTTAGTTAGAAGACATAAATTTTAAATAAAAAGATATTACCTTTGTCCTAAGTTTAAAATTAAATTGTTATGAAAAATAATATTGTAAAAAGTTTTTGTTTATTGTTATTAATTGTTTTGGGGGCTTTGCAAATAGATGCTCAAAAGTATGCTGTAAGTTTCAATTATAACAGTGGTGGAACTATTAGGGATAATTTTCAAAATGTCAAATTGACTGGAACAGTAGATTCTCTTGTTGCTGGTAGTTCGGTAAATTATTTTATAAGCTATAATCAGGGTTTTATTCTTGATAGCTTTTTTGTGAATGATAGTTTGGTTACCAAAACAAATTCGAGTTTTTATTATTATAGTATTACTAATATTCGTAAAAATTATAATTTAAGATTTGTATTTAAACAACAAGGTTGGAGTGTAGTAAATATTAGTTATAATTCAGGAGGGACGGTGTATTTTGATTTTGGAACAGGTTTGAGTAAATCTAATAATATAATTTATAATAGGCAAGTATTTTCGGGAACAGCAGATAGTGTTCGCGAAGGCGATACGGCAGGCTATTTATTTATCCCTGACAATAATTATATTGTAGATAGCTTATTTGTTGATGGTGTGTATCAAACAAATATAGCAACTGATAATTCTAATAATTTAAGATATTTATTTTTAAATGTAAGTGGTAATCATAGTATAAGGATGGTGTTTAATGTAAGGGCTCCATACTATAGAATTAACCGTAGCAATAGTCCTGGCGGTTCGATAGTTTTAAATAATCTGGCTTTACCACCAACTGGTTACGATTCATTTGCCTCTGGAAGCACGCAACGTTATAGCTTTGTGGCTAATCAGGGGTATGTTGTAGATAGCGTATTTGTTAATAATACTTATATTCCAGATTCTGTAACAGGTTATACATTTAGGAATATAAGTAATAATCAGAATTTAAGAGTAGTGTTCGATACAAACTTTGTTAGATTAAGAATATCCTCAAATTATG
>JASGCT010000018.1 GCA_030053915.1 Alphaproteobacteria bacterium | reverse complement strand
AAAATAGGTTGACCAAGACTCCCTGTTTTAATATACCAATCTGTAAGTAAACTTTCAGGGAAGATCTGTTTAAGTGCCATTTTAGCGCAGTAACGACTGACTATAAAGTTCTGTTTAAGTTTAGAAATTTCGAGGTTATTAGAATGGTCAATTTCTGATGTTGTAAGAAAGTGGCTTTGTTCTAAATTTTGACAATTTTGTTCAATGCAAAGGATGCCGTTTAGATCTTTAAATTTTATTGTTTCAAATGTTGGCACAATAAGACGTCATTGGTTTATAATTTAGGTTGGGCGTTAAGAATCGAACTATCTACTTGATTTTCGTACTGTTTAAAATTAGTTATAAATTTGTTGGCTAAGTTTTTAAGTTCATGATGATAGTCATTTTTATTGAGCCACGTATTCATAGGGTTTAGTATTTCTGTAGGTACGCCTGGGCAATTGGTAGGTATTTGAAATTCAAAAATAGGCATGGTTTCAAATTTAGCATGTTGGAACTGATTGGTAAAAACGGCAGAAATTAAGGCTCGGGTATGATTTAAGTCTATTCGTTTTCCAACGCCATATTGTCCGCCAGTCCATCCAGTGTTTACCATCCATGTTTCAACTTGGTTATCGTGAATTTTTTGACCGAGTAATAATGCGTATTTATTTGGATGTAAGGTCATAAAAGGCGCTCCAAAGCAAGCACTAAAGGTTTCTTTGGGGGATTTTATACCTTGTTCTGTACCAGCAATTTTGGCTGTATAACCGCTAATAAACTGATACATGGCTTGTGCAGGGTTTAATTTTGAAAGCGGGGGCAGAACGCCAAAACTATCGCAGGTTAAAAAGAATATTTTAGTAGGATTCCCTTGATATACTTCTGGGGTTGAATTTTTTATAAAAAACAGGGGGTAACTTACCCTAGTGTTTTGGGTAATAGATTCGTCGGCAAAATTTACAGTATTTGTATTAGGGTAAAAGACAGTATTTTCAAGTAATGCTCCGGGCTTAATGGCTTGGTAGATATCAGCTTCTTTGATTGGGTCTAAGCGGATGGTTTTGGCATAACAGCCACCTTCAAAATTGAATACTTTGTTATCAGCCCAGCCATGTTCGTCATCGCCAATGAGTATTCTATCGGGATCGGCACTCAGCGTGGTTTTTCCGGTGCCACTCAATCCAAAAAATAAGGCTAAATCGTTTTGTTTTCCTAAGTTGGCACTACAATGCATACTCAGTATTTTTTTAGAGCTTGGTAATTCGCAATTTAAGACACTAAAAATACCTTTTTTAATTTCTCCTGTATAGGCTGTTCCGCCAATGATAATCGTTTTTTCTTCAAAACTAATAATAGCAAAATTTTCATTTGGCACGCCATCAATTTTAGGATTAGCAAGAAATGAGGGGGCTTGATACACAATCCATTGGTAATTGAAAGTTTTTAATTCTTCGGGTGTAGGGCGTAAAAACATATTGTAACAAAACAAACTTGACCATGGCGTTTCGGTTACAACCCTTAACGCAAGTCTGTCTTCAGTGTCTGTACAAGCATAGCCATCTCTAACCCAAGCTTCGGGTAAATTTTTTATATAATCTATAATTTTAGTTTTAAGATTATCAAAAACAGATTTAGAAGTTGGTAGGTTAAAATGGTTCCAATCGATTAAATGTGATGTTGTTGAATCGTTTACTATAAATTTATTTTCCGGTGATCTTCCTGTAAATTTTCCAGTATTGATACAAAGGGCACCTGTATCGCTTAACTGCCCTGAATTTCTATCTAATGCTTGTTTAACCAGAAGTTCTGGCGCTATTTGATAAAAATCGTTTTGTGAATATTGCATACAATTTGTTTTTATTGAGAAAAATATACTTTATTTATATTTATTTTTACATTAAAAAATGTTAAATTTTAATATAAAACATTTTAGTTTCTGCTAAATATTCATACCACCGCAAACGCTAATAACTTGTCCTGTAACGTACTGACTAAGATGACTACCAAGGTAGAGGCAGGCGTTACCAATATCTGTGGGCGTGCCGAAAGTGTTTAGTGGTATTTTTGTTAATAAGTTTTTGGCATCGTCTGGTTTTTCTTTTAAATATTTAGTCATATCGGTTTCAATAAAGCCGGGTGCAATGGCATTACAGCGGATGTTTCTACTGGCTAATTCTAAGGCGATAGATTTGGTAAAACCAATGATGCCAGCTTTACTTGCAGCATAGGCGGATTGTCCGGCATTGCCTTTAATACCAATGATAGAGCTAATGTTTATAATACTACCAGAGCGGGCTTTTAACATCGGTTTTATAACATGTTTGGTTATGTTAAAAACACTATCAAGGTTTGTTCTTTGGGTTTCTTGCCATTGTTCTACCGAGAGTCTTAAAATAAGATTATCTATGGCAATACCAGCGTTATTAATACAAATATCAATGGTGCCAAAATCTTTTAAAACGTCTTGAATCCAACTTTCAGATTGTTTATAATCTGCGGCGTTGGATTGATAGCATTTGGCTTTGATGTGGTTGGTTTCTAACTCGTTTACTAATGCGTTGGCTGCGTCTATACTGCTATTGCTTACAAACGAAAAGGCAATATGAGCACCATGTTGTGCTAAGATTCTAGCTATGCCTGCCCCAATACCTCTTGCACCGCCGCTGATAACCACAACTTTATGTTCTAACAATTTCATAAAATTAATATTTAAGTACAAATATACAAAAAATTATAATAAAAATTTATATTGGGTATATTTTTTTGATATTGAATGAGATTGTAGGTTATGCCTTGGGCTATCGTATGTATCAAATGTTACGTAATTTGTATGAAGGATTTGGACAATTCATTCAATGTTTTGAATCTGCGTTTTTTTGTTTATTAATTTTATTAGAAATTCATCATGAGGAGCTTTTTATGGCTGTAAGCTCGTTCGGCACACATACCATTAATTTTTAAAGCCTTAATGGTGCGCCCATTCAATATCATCTATATTGATGCCTTCTTTAAACATTTCCCATAAAGGACTCATTTCACGTAATTTGGTTACTGTTTCTGTAATGGCATTTATGGTAAATTCTATTTGTTCGTTGGTGGTAAATCTACCTAAACCAAAACGTAAAGAACTATGTGCTAAATCGTCTCCTAATCCGAGTGCTTTAAGCACATAACTTGGTTCTAAAGACGCTGATGTACAAGCCGACCCTGATGATAAAGCAATATCTTTATTAAAACCCATCATAAGGCCTTCGCCTTCAACATATTTAAACGAAATATTACAAACATGAGGCAAACGATGTTGTGTAGAGCCATTGACATAACTTTCTTCAAGTTTTAACAAACCTTTTTCTAAGGTATCTCTCATAGCCGATATTCTAATAGTATCGGCTTGCATATCTTGTTGACATAATTCGCAAGCTTTCCCAAATCCTACGATACCTGGAACGTTTAGGGTGCCCGACCGCATCCCTCGTTCGTGTCCGCCGCCGTCTATTTGAGCGGTAACTTTAACTCGTGGATTTTTTCTTCTAACATAAATAGCACCTATGCCTTTTGGTCCGTACATTTTGTGAGCAGTAAATGCCATCAAGTCGATCCCGTCATTAATAACGTTTACAGGAACTTTTCCAACGGCTTGAGTTCCATCTGTAAAAAACAAAACGCCTCGTTCTTTTGCAAGTGTACTTATTTCTTTAATAGGCTGAATAACCCCTATTTCGTTATTAGCATACATTATTGCAATTAAAATAGTTTTAGGGGTAATGGCGGCTTTTAGTTCTTCGAGATTTATAAGACCTTCTTTGTTAACTTCTAAATAAGTAACCGCACCTCCAATTTTTTCAATATGACGACAGGTATCTAAAACAGCTTTATGTTCGGTAGTACAGGTTATTATGTGATTCCCTTTTTGGGCATACATTTCAAAAACGCCTTTGATGCATAAGTTATCGCCTTCGGTGGCACCAGAAGTAAAAATTATTTCTTTGGGGTCGGCACCAATAAGATTGGCAACTTGTTCGCGTGCGTTTTCAACTGCTTTTTCGGCTTCCCAGCCAAAAGGGTGGTTTCGGCTAGCGGCATTTCCAAATTGTTGTGTAAAATAAGGGATTATGGTCTCTAAAACTCTTGGATCCATAGGTGTTGTAGCATTATTATCTAAATAAATTGGCTTTTGTAACATATATAAATTAATTTCGCAAAGATACATAATATTTTTAAATTTTAATATAATATTTTTTTTTATTATAAAACTATTTAAACCTTTAAAGAATTGGCTCTAACTATCAAAATAAGAACCAACTTACAATGTTAAGTAATTATCGACAAAAGTGATAAGAAATAATTATTTTTGTGCATAACAAATAATTCTATTAATTTTACGTAATTTTGCACTATGGAATCAAAAAAAGAATCAAATTTTCAAAAAATTATTGCCCACGCCAAAGAGTATGGGTTTATATATCCAAGTAGCGACATTTATGACGGCTTAAGTGCTGTTTACGATTACGGTCCAACAGGATGCGAACTTAAAAAGAATATTAAAGATTATTGGTGGAAAAGTATGACGCAGATGCACCAAAATATTGTTGGTATCGATGCCGCCATCTTTATGCACCCCACTACATGGAAAGCTAGCGGTCATGTAGATAATTTTAGTGATCCTATGATTGATAACAAAGATAGTCAAAAACGTTATAGAGTTGACCATCTTATAGAAAATTATTCCAGTGAATTAGAACAAAAAGGACTCGAAAAAGAAGCTCGAGACCTCATAAATCTAATGGATTTACACCTTAAAAATGAAGATTTTAGCGCTTTAAAAGCACTTATTTTAAGCCATAATATTAAATGCCAAGTTAGTAATACCTGCAATTGGACAGATATCAGGCAGTTTAATTTAATGTTTAAAACCGAAATAGGATCGGTTGCCGAAGAAGCCAATACTTTGTACCTACGTCCGGAAACTGCACAGGGTATTTTTGTGAATTTTTTAAATGTTCAAAAATCATCACGTCTCAAACTTCCATTTGGAATTGCCCAAATTGGGAAAGCTTTTAGAAATGAAATAGTTGCCAGACAATTTATTTTTAGAATGCGTGAGTTTGAACAAATGGAAATGCAATTTTTTATACCACCCGGAACTCAAAAAAAATGGTTTGAATATTGGAAAGAGACCCGTTTAAATTGGCATTTAAGTTTAGGGACACCTCATTCTAAATATCAATATAAGCCCCATGTAAAATTAGCCCATTATGCTGATGCCGCTGTTGATATTGAGTTTGAGTTTCCTTTTGGTTTTAAAGAAGTTGAGGGGATTCACTCCAGAACCGACTACGATTTATCGCGACATCAAGAGTTTAGCAAAAAAAAGATGACCTATTTCGACCCAGAAACAAATCAGCACTTTATTCCTTATGTTATAGAAACATCCATTGGTTTAGACCGCATGTTTTTAGCAATTTTAAGCCAAGCCTATACCGAGGAACCAGTTCCCAAAGAGGATGGTAGTACTGAAGAACGTATTGTGCTTAAACTTCCAACCAAATTAGCACCATATAAACTTGCCATTTTCCCTTTAACAAAAAAAGACGGACTTCCTGAAATCGCCCAAACAATTTATAAAGAGTGTCAAACAAGTTTTTATTGTTTCTATGAAGAAAAAGATTCCATCGGGAAACGTTATCGCCGTCAAGATGCTATAGGTACACCATGTTGCGTTACTATCGATCATCAATCAAAAGAAGATCAAACTGTTACAATAAGACATAGAGATACAATGTTACAAGAACGGGTTGCCATTAAAGACCTCAAAATGCTAATAAATAGCTATCTATAAATCAGTTTAAGAATTTGATTAAATACAAACCCACTGCGACTTCCTTAAAATCAGTTAAGATTTGAAAGATTTTTGAGTTATTTTAAACAATAATTATTAACATTTATTAAAAAATGATAATTTTTAATTAATTTTGCAGACACTATGAATCCATATTTAGTATCGGCTAGAAAATACCGACCTCAAAATTTTAAAACTGTAGTTGGGCAATCGCATATAACTACAACTCTTAAAAATGCTATTTTGAATAAACAATTAGCGCATGCTTTTTTGTTTTGTGGTCCTCGAGGTGTAGGCAAAACAACCTGTGCACGTATATTAGCTAAAACTATTAACTGCCAAAACCTTACTTCAGAAGGTGAGGCTTGCAACACATGCGACAATTGTCTTCAGTTTGAAAAAGGCACGTCTTTTAATGTTCATGAGCTTGATGCTGCGAGTAACAACAAATCTGAAGATATCCGCGAACTTATAGAACAAGTGCGCTATGCCCCACCAAGCGGAAAGTATAAGGTATATATCATAGATGAAGTACACATGCTATCAACCAGCGCGTTTAATGTATTTTTAAAAACCCTTGAAGAACCACCGCCCCATGCTATTTTTATTTTAGCTACAACCGAAAAGCACAAAATTATTCCTACAATATTAAGTCGCTGTCAAATTTTCGATTTTAAACGTATTGTAGCCAGTGACACCGTAAAACAACTTACCGAGATCACCGAAAAAGAGCACATAGAGGCCACACCAGATGCGCTTGAACTGATTGCACATAAAACTGAAGGTTGTATGCGTGATGCCCTTAGTTTATTAGATAAAATAGTTAGTTTTACTAACGGTAAACTTACTTATGACAATACCTTAGAACACTTAAATATTTTAGACGAACAATCTTTTTTTGAAGTCCTTGATTTTTTAAAAAATGAGCAAATTAACGAAGCGTTGTTATGGTACGACTCTATATTTAAAAAAGGCTTTGAGGGGAGTACTATCATTCAAGTATTTCAAAGTTTTTTAAGAAATATCTTAGTGTCTAAGCAAGTATCTACTTTGGCTTTATTAGATGTTTTAGAATCGTCCAAAGAAAAGTATCAACATGTGGCGGCGCATACAGACCAATTTTATATTTTGTCGCTTCTTCAAATTCTTCAAGAGTCTGATATTCAATATCGAGACGCTGTAAATAAAAGACTTCATGTAGAAATGTTAATCATAAAATTATGTTATGTAAAACAAACCTTAGAGTCTTTTCAAGATAGCCCACAAGGTGTTGAACTAGTTCGTAAAGGCGATCGTCCTTCACTGATGCGCATCCAACCTATTATCAAAACCTACCGCTGGTATAAACCACCACCAACAATAGATAAACTACTTACAAATGTAGATATCATTAATCCAGCCATTACCCAACCAATACCCAATATTGTAACACCAACACCATCAAGCAAAATTGTGTCTATCCCAACGTTTAATACAACCTCTAAAACAACTCAAAATAAAACGATTATCGATATCATTAAAGACCAATATAACGATTTAAAAATTCTACCCATTGAACAAATTATTGAATTAGATTTAGAAACCTTAAAAAATTATTGGGAATGCTATTTAGAAACCATTAAAACAAACAATACCACGGCTTGGACTCAATTTAAGTTGCTTGATTTTGAAATTATTGATTCTCAAAAGTTTTTAGTTATATTTCCATCTCAAATTGTAAAAACATATTTTGACCAAGCCAAATTAGATATTATGAGTTTTTTAAAAACAAGTTTTAAAAACAATGGTTTGAGTTACGACTTTAAAATTTTACCGAAGCCCATAGAGAATTCTACTTTGACCAATGCCTCAGGCTTTAATAATACAAAAGACAATTATCTTAAACTTGTGGAAGAGTATCCTTTAATTGATGAATTAAGACAAAAATTAAAATTGGAATTACGTTAAATATGACTATTGTAGAAGTTATTTCTAAAAAAGAACAACGCATTTTTTTACATGTAAATTATTTGCTAAATAAACATTTACAGTTTTATATTCGTCCCCTCAATAAACCCTTAAAAGAACATTTTAAAAATCAAACCTTAAATACCGAAGAGGTAGCATTTAAAAGGTGGATTTTGTATAGCGAAAAAAAACAACCCATAGGCAGAATTTTAGCTTTTACGCACACGCAATATAAAAATGTGGGCACAGATTTTAAATGTGGTGGTGTGGGTTTTTTTGAATGTATCAATAATCAAGAAGCTGCTAATTTATTATTTGATACTGCTAAATCTTGGCTAATAAGTAAACAAGTAGAGGCTATGGACGGACCTATTAATTTTAACAATCGCGAACAATTTTCAGGGTTGTTAATAGAAGGTTTACACGATTATCCCATCTACGGACTTAATTTTAACCCAACTTACTACAAAACCTTATTTGAACAGTATGGGTTTAAGGAATATTATAAACAATTTTACTACCTATCTAACGGGTTTAATGTACCCAATATTGTTAAACAAGTATCTGATAGATTATTACAAAATAAAAGTTTTAGGGTGGATACTATGGATTTAAAAAATTTTGATAAATTTGTAGAGGATTTTGTTACAGTTTATAATAAAGCCTGGGCGCAGCATAGTTCTAACAAACAAACGACGCCCGAAAAATTTAAAGCCTTAGTTTCAAAAATAAAGCCTTTTATGAACACTAATTTGACCGTATTTGCTTATAAAGATAACCAACCCATAGGTTTTTTTATTACAATTAAAGATGTTAATAATTATATTAAAGATTTTAATGGCAAGTTACACATTTTTAATCTTTTACGTCTTTTTTATCGCTTAAAAATAGCATCGCAACCCGAATTAAAATTGTTTTCATTTGTATTTGGTGTTGTACCTGAATATCAAAATTCGGGGGTTTCTTCGGCTCTTATTTCAAAAGTAACAGACTATTTAAAATCAACAGATGCCTTCTATGAGATTGAATTGGGCTGGGCTGGAGACTGGAACCCTAAGGCGGTGTCTTTGTACCAAAAAATAGGTAAACTAAACCGAATTTTAATAACCTACCGCTATATTTTTAATGAAAAAAAACACCCATTTCAAAAACATCCCATTATAGAATATTAAATATAATGATAATATATCGTATCTTTACCAAAATTTATAAACTTGAAATCAACTCAAATAACCCGCAGTTCAAAATTATTTAAAACTGCCATAAATGCCATTGAAAATAAAAAAGGCGAGAATATAGTAAGTTTAGACCTTAAAAATATTCCCGATTGTTTTACTAATTTTTTTATTATTTGTAGCGCAACTTCCAACGTGCAAATTAAAGCCATAGCTGATGAAATTAAAATATTGATATCTACGGAACTTAAAGAAAAACCCTATTGTTACCATGGCAAAAACAACGAAAATTGGATAATTTTAGATTATGTTACCCTTGTTATTCATATTATGCATCCCGAACAAAGGTCTTTTTATAAACTTGAAGAGTTGTGGCGTGATTCTAATTTAAAAAAACATTAATATTATTTATGTCTATCAAAAAAATTGTTTTCAGAACCTTATTACTTGGTGTTATTGTAGCACTATTTATTTACCTTTATTTTTTTGTTTATCAAAAATATAACCATCGGAATCCTAATAACGAAACCGCTCTTATTGTAAAGTTACCCGATTTTGTAAAGGCATACCAAAACAATGAAACAAACGCTAATACAATCTATTTAAACAAGGTCGTGCAAGTGGAAGGTAACATTGCAACTATAGAAACGAATCAACAACAACAACAAGTTATTGTATTACAAAATCCCGACGACCCTTTCATGTCTGTAAGTTGCACATTACAAAAATCAGAAACAGCTAAAGTTGCGGAAGGTCAATATGTAAAACTAAAAGGAATTTGTCAAGGAGCATTAACCGATGTTGTTATAACCGAGGGGATTGTTGTTAAAGACTAATTTTTAAAGCCAATACGTTATAAAATATTCTGTAAAACTCTAAAATAACAGATCATATTTTGTTATTTAAAAGTAGGTTCGTGCTAAAAAAAATCGATAACAATATAAAAAAAATAAAAAAATAATGTATATTTGTGAAAATATTTAAAAAAATCTATGTTGCTATCCATACCAAAACCCAAAGGACGTTTAGAGGTTGTTTGCGGAAGTATGTTTAGTGGTAAAACTGAAGAACTTATAAGCCGTTTAAATAGAGCGCAGTTTAAAAAACAACGTGTTATGTGTTTCAAGCCCGAACTGGATACGCGCCATGCATTAAATACAGTGGTTAGCCATAACCAAAAATTGATTCCCTGCACACCCGTAAAAAACGCTAACGACCTATTAAAATATGACAATGATTACGATTTAATTGGCATCGATGAGTCGCAATTTTTTGATATGAACTTAGTAGCTGTTTGTCAAAAATTACTTCAACAAAACAAAAGCGTTGTTGCTTGTGGTTTAGATATGGATTTTTTGGGAAACCCTTTTGGACCCATGCCATTTTTAATGGCTATAGCCGATGACGTTTTAAAACTACATGCTATTTGTACAATTTGTGGCGAGCCTGCTTATATATCATATCGCAAAATCTTAAAAAAAGCAAAACAAAAGCAAATTGTTCTTGGTGACCAAAATAATTACGAAGCGCGATGCAGGAATTGTATTGATTATAAACTAAATATTTTTAAAAGTGCTCAAAAATAGTTGGCTTTATTTTAAACACGAATATACCATCGAACTGCGGCAAATGTCTGGTTTATATGGTATTCTATTATATATATTGGCTACCATTTTTATTATTAAACAAACGTTCATTCAGCTGGACAGAGCAACGTTAACGCAACTCTTTTGGCTTTTGCAACTTTTTACTTGTGTACAAGTAGTCTCTAAAAATAATCACCTGAATAGCCATTTAAAACAAAATTATATCTATACTCTTATAAATTCTTCAACGTATATATGGGCAAAAATAATAATTACAATAACTCTTATGACTATTTTGTCGATTATTAATCTAAGCTTATTTAAATTTTTTATGCCCATTCCTTTTTTCGACAATCCAACATATTCTATATTATTAATAATGGGTAGTATTAGTTTAGGCATTTTATTTACATTTATAAATGCTTTTGCCTTGCACATAAATACCCATTCCTCATTATTAATTATTATCGGTTTTCCAATAAGTATTCCCTTGTTTATCATCCTTTCTAATTTAACTCAAACAGTTTTTTTAAAACAAAATACGAACTATTGGTATTTTATAAAATTGACTTTGGGTTATAATGTGTTGATATTAGTATTAATTAATATTTTATTTCCTTTATTATGGGAAGACGCCTAAATTTAAAATTATGTATATGTATAAAAAAACAAAAAAATTATTATTGTTAAGTATTAGTATTGGATTTATTGTAGCTTTGAGTTCTTGGGGATTTTTAGTACATCGAACTATTAATCAGTTAGCCATTTATGAATTACCAAGTCCATTAAATGATTTTTTTTATCAGCATAAACAATATTTGGTTTACAATTCTGTTCGCCCAGACCTTCGAAGGAATAAAGATAAAACAGAAGCCACCAAACATTTTGTAGATTTAGAAGCCTTTGAACACGACCACAGCCAAATGCCGGTTGATGAGAATGACGCCATTAAAAAATATGGCGAAGATAGTCTAAAAAAATATGGTTATGTTCCTTATTATATTATAACAATGATGGAAAAACTAACCCAGGCTTTTAAGCAACGACATGTAGATAGTATTATTTTTTTTGCAGCAGATATTGGGCATTATATATCGGATGCAAATGTGCCACTTCATACTACCTTAAATTACGATGGACAACTTACTAACCAAAAAGGAATTCACGCTTTATGGGAATCCACCATTCCAGAAATAGAATTGAAATCAATGGATTTTTACGGTAAAGATCAAGCAAAATTTTTAAAAACTCCAGAAATACAAATTTGGGATGCAGTTAGACAAGCCCACGCGTTATTACCCAATTTTTTAGCTGAAGAAAAACAAGTGTCTAGTCGGTTTACAGATGATGAAAAATATAATAGTTCGTTTCGTAACGGCAAAGAATATAAAAAATATTCTGGAAAATTTGCCAAGGCTTTGTACCAATCTTTAAAACCAACCATTGAGAATCAAATAAAAGCGAGTGTTTCGTTAGTATCTGATATTTGGTTCACTGCTTGGGTAAATGCAGGTAAACCCGATTTAAGTAAATTGACTAAAGAAAACGCTACTATCGATTATAAAAAAGAATTAAAATCAGATCTTGAATACTATAAAACAAAGCAACTCATTGAAAACGATCGATTATTATCTTTGCAAAAAAATAAAAGTTCCGATGAATCAGAATAATCAACGCATGTTTTTTAAAAGACTAAGTTTTTAAGATTAATGGGTTGAGGTTTATACTGTTTAAACAAAATTATTAAAAAAACGTTATGTTCATTTATAAAAATCGTCAAGAAGATAATTCGAAAATATACTACCAACTTAATAAAAAATATACTAGTATTAGTTTGGTTCGACTTCTTGTGGCTATTGCTATTCTACTCTTAATATTTTGTTTTTTTAAATCAAAAAATTTTCTGTTTATAGCCTTGGGAATAGCCGCTATGTTGGTTTTTTTTCTATTAATGAAAATGCATTCTAAAATTGCCGAGAAACGAAAATTCATCAAAGAACTCATTACAATAAATGCTAACGAATTAGCCTATTTAAACCATGAAGGCATACCTTTTGATCAGGGTACAGACTACATAACTTTAAAGCATTTTTATGCCCATGATTTAGATATTTTTGGCACAAATTCTCTTTTTCACAACCTTAATAGAACGGCTACTTATATAGGCAAACATACCTTAGCACAATTATTATTAAACCCATTAAAACATAGTGCCATAAACCGAAATCAAGCGGCGGTTCAGGAGTTACATACTAAACTTGATTTTCGCCATACAATACTTGCTTTTGCAACACTGATGAAAGACAACTCTAATAATTATCAAGAGCTATTAGATTGGGCAGAAATAAAACCCCAAAAATTAACCAAAACACTTCAAATAACTTCATGGATAACACCACTTCTTTTTATTCTATTTGTTATCATGTATCTTGATACTAAAAATGCCTTATATAATTATTTAGCGACTTTAGTTTTTTTAACAAATTTAGGATTATTATTATCTCAGTTTCATAAAATTAAACAAGATCTTTTTAAATCAAATAAAATAATAGAAACACTTAATCAATACGCACACATCTTTCAAATAATTGAAAATGAATCTTTTAAAAGTGATAAACTGCTTGAAATGAAACAACAACTTTATCATAACGCACAGCCAGCTAGCGTCCATATTAAAAAATTGAATGTTTTAATTGCTAATATTCAAAGTATTCAAAATGGTTTTGCCGCTTTATTATTTAATGGCATTTTTTTATACCACATTCATGTATTAAAAAGTTTATTGCACTGGAAGTCTGAAAATTCAATACAAATTTCAACGTGGTTAAATATTGTTGGCGAGGTAGAGGCTTTAAATAGTTTAGCAAATTTTTCGTATAACAATCCAGAATTTGTTTTTCCAACGCTTAATAATAATTTTCATCTTGATTTTGAAAATTTAGGGCATCCGCTCATTTCCAAACATAAACGAGTTTGCAATAATATAAGATTTAACAAACATGATTTTGTAGTGCTTTCAGGGTCTAATATGTCTGGAAAAAGTACATTTTTAAGAACTTTAGGCATCAATATGATTCTTGGTGGTATTGGTTCGGCAATTTGTTCCAGCCAAGCTACCATCCACCCGATGCCTGTTTTAGTTTCAATGAGGCAAACAGATTCGTTACATGACAGTACGTCTTATTTTTTTGCTGAAATTAGTAGGTTAAAATTTATTATAAATACCTTACAATCCCAAACTTGTTTTGTTTTATTAGATGAACTATTAAAGGGCACAAATTCCGATGACAAACAATTTGGCACTATTGAAATTATTAAAAAGATTTTTACCTTGAAAGCCATGGGTTCAATAGCTACCCACGATTTAGAAGTTTGTGTGTCTTCAAACTATCTGCCTCATGCAATTATCAATAAATGTTTTGAGGTTGAAATTGTTAACAACGACTTGTTTTTTGACTACAAATTAAAAGAGGGTGTTTGTAAAAACAAAAGTGCAACCTTTCTTATGAAAAAAATGGAAATTATTTAACTTGAGTTACTATGAACAACACACGTATTTTTATTTATTTAAATCATGTTTAAGATGCTTGATTTTTTTTTAAAAAGCCAATACTACAAAAACAAAGTGGCTATTATTGATTGTAACCAAAACTATACATACGATGAGTTATTAGAAGCGTCTAAAAAAATAGCCTCTACGTTGCTTAATGGACAACAAGATCTTCATGAGTCTCGAGTGGCATTTATTGTAGATCCTTCGTTTAATTTTGTAGCGATTCTTTGTGGAATATGGTTAGCTGGTGGTGTGGCTGTACCCTTATGTGTAAAACATCCTTATCCATCTATTAAATATGTTTTAGAAGATACCAAAGCCGAGGTATTAATATACGAAGATTCTTATTTAAAGCTTATTGAACCTGTATTTAACGACTTTTGTGTTAGAACATTGCATGTTGAAAGTTTAAAAACCCAAACAAGTAACTTACCAGAAATTGACGTGAATAGACGTGCCATGATTGTATATACTTCTGGAACCACTGGGCGTCCTAAAGGTGTTGTAACAACGCATCATAATATATTGGCGCAAGTAAAATCTTTAACCGAATGTTGGGAAATTACCGAACATGATCAGGTTTTAAATGTATTGCCTCTTCACCATGTTCATGGTATTATTGGCGCCTTGTGCTGCCCATTATATGCCGCGGCTCGGGTGGAGTTTTTGCCAAAGTTTCACGAGGCTTTAATATTTGATGTATTTCAAAAACAACGTACCAGTGTTTATATGGCCGTACCTACAATATACTATAAACTCATTACTTATTTTAATACATTAAATTCAAAACTAAAAGCCAACATAAATAATGCCTTGAAGACGTTAAGAGTTATGATATCAGGATCTGGTGCTTTGCCTATTTCAACATTAAATGATTGGCAAGCCATATCAGGACAAATTTTATTAGAACGTTATGGTATGACAGAATTAGGTTTAGTAATATCTAACCCATTACATGGCGAACGAAGACCTGGTTTTATTGGATTACCAATGCCTGGTGTAACTGTTAGATTAACCGACGACACGAACCAAGAGGTACACGATGGACCTGGAGAAATACAAATAAAAGGGGAGGGGGTATTTTTAGAATATTGGCAAAACCCTCAAGCTACAGCATCCTCTTTTGTTGACCAATGGTTTAAAACAGGCGATATTGCAGTTTTAGAAAATGGTTATTATAAAATACTTGGTAGAAACTCTGTGGATATCATTAAAACCGGTGGATATAAAGTTTCGGCTTTAGAAATAGAAGAAGTACTAAGACAAAGGCCCGATGTTGAAGATTGTGCAGTTGTAGGAATAAAAAATGACGAATGGGGCGAAATTATTGGTGCTGCAATTATTAATAAATTACCAATGAACACCGAAGAGTTGATTTCTTGGCTAAAAGAACGATTGCCAAACTACAAATTACCTCGAACCTTTTTGTTTTTAACAGAACTCCCTCGCAATGTTTTAGGAAAAATTATCAAAAAAGAAGTACAACATCAATTCGAAGCTTTATAAACATAAAATAGTTATAAAACGAACGCAGGTATGTGGGGCAACGATTCAGGTTAGTTAGAAAATAAAACCTCAGTAAAAAAGAGATACGTTGTTTATGGATGCTTGTTTATGATGTTTTAGGTTCATTACATGTGTTTACTTTCAAAAAATGGAACACATTTAGTATAATTCGGGTATTTTGTATTTAAATAGATTTGTTTTTGGGATTTTTTTCGTAATTTTGCCATTAAAAAATGAAATTCTATATTCATAAAGAAGGCATAACGTCTATTTTAATTGTTCTTATATTTATTATTTTATTAAATATACTGGTTTTTAAATGGTTAAACATACACCAATATTTTAAAGCTATCATTTTAGGCTTGTCGCTTGTTTTTGTTATATTTATTATTTCATTTTTTAGAGTACCTATCAGAAAATTAACTTATAACGATTCTCAAATTATAAGCCCAGCCGATGGCAAGGTTGTGGTTATTGAAAAGGTTATTTGTAAAGAGTATAATTTAGGTGAATGCTGGCAAATTAGTGTTTTTATGAGCCCTTTTAATGTCCATCGAAATCTTTCACCTATTACTGGTAAATTAGTATATTCTAAATACTTTCCCGGAAAATATTTAGTAGCTTGGCATCCAAAATCTTCGGAACTTAACGAACGTTGGTCTATTGTTCTCCAAAATGCTTCTGGTAAAGTCTTGTGTAAACAAATTGCAGGTGCTGTTGCCAGACGGATTGTAAATTATGGCATCGTTGGAGAAGAACTTCAGCAAAACCAAGAGTACGGTTTTATTAAATTTGGGAGTCGGGTAGATGTTTTAATCCCAATTACCTGCAAAATTTTAGTTGAACTTAATGAACCCGTTAAGGGGGGGGTAACGGCTTTAGCTCAATTTAACTAAATGATGAATACAAACGAAACGCCTATTTATTATTTAAATCTTGCTAATACTATTTTGGCAATGCCTGAATCGGAGATAGAGATAGATTTATTAATTGATGCCATTACTTATTTTCAACAAGAGTATTACCTCAAAAATGCACCTGCTATCGACGATGCAAGATTCGACCAACTCTTTAACCTCTTGTTAAGATGGGAACAGCATCACCCATCAGGTATTCGACCCCATTCGCCAAGCCAACGGGTAGGCATCCATTTAAGCCAAAATTTTCAACAAAGTCAAGCCCATTTAGTACCCATGTTAAGTTTAGAAAACAGTTATGATGCCCACGATTTAATTGATTTTGATAAAAAAGCCAAGGAACTCTGTGAGGTTGCTCAGATAGAATATACAATAGAACCTAAATATGATGGTGTTAGTGTATCTTTAGTTTACGAAAACGATATTTTAGTTCGTGCTGTTACACGCGGCGATGGTATTGAAGGCGAAGATATTACCCAAAGTATTTGTACAATTAAAAGCGTTCCTTTAAAAATTCCGTTACAAAAATATGGTTATCAACAGCTTGAACTTCGGGGAGAAGTTTTAATGTTTAAAAAAAGTTTTGAGGCTTACAATATGTATTTAGAAGACTTAGGGTTGCCACTTTTAGCCAATCCACGTAATGCCGCGGCTGGTAGTTTAAGAATAAAAGATAGTTCGGAGGTTGCTCGCCGAAATTTAGATGCGTTTTTTTACCATATAAGTTATTTACAAGCCAATGCTTCGGGGTCGCCACATATTTTAAAAACCCAACTAGAAAGTTTAGAATTTATTCAAAATTTAGGCTTTAAATCGTCTTTTATCTTTCTTAAAACTTGCCCAAACATTCAGGAAGTCATAACTTCAGTGTTAAATTGGGAGCAAACAAGAGACCACTACGATTTTGAAATTGACGGCTTAGTAATCAAAATAAATAATCTTTTATATCAAGAAAAAATGGGGATGACCTCTCACCACCCCAGATGGGCAACAGCCTACAAATTTAAAGCCCGTCAAGCCATTACGGTTATTAAAGATGTTGAATTTCAAATTGGAAAAACAGGCGCCATCACCCCAGTAGCTAAACTTGAACCTGTGAATCTTTCGGGCGTTACTATTTCAAGTATTTCAATACATAATGCTGATTATATTAAAGAAAAAGATATTCGGATTGGCGATACAGTAATTATTGAACGAGCTGGTGATGTTATTCCTCAAATTGTGAGGGTAGATACCTCGGCTCGCAATGGATTGCAACATGATATTATTTTTCCTGATAGTTGTCCAAACTGCCACCAACCTACATTTAAACAACCCGATGAAGCCATTCTGCGCTGTACAAACCTCGATTGTTCGGTTCAAGTAATAGCTCGGCTGGTTCATTTTGCTAGTAAAAATGCTTTAGATATTAGCTCACTTGGCGAAGCTAACATCCAAAAGTTTTATCAAGAAGGATTTTTAAAAAATATCCCTGATATTTTTAGACTCCCTTATGGAGCCATTGAAAACATGGATGGTTTTGGTATTAAAAGTGTCAACAAACTTAAACAAGCTATTGAAAAATCAAAATCACAACCCTTACATCGAATTATTTACGGACTATGTATCCGATTTATTGGTGAAGCAACCGCCAAAACCTTAGCCCAAAAAATACACCATATTTTAGATTTAACTCAAAAATCTATCGAAGAGCTTCAAACATACGATGATATCGGATTAAAAACAGCCCAAACTCTTCATGAGTATTTTAGTAATCCATTACATATTAGTATGATACACGAATTAGAACATTTAGGGTTGTCGCTAAAAAATATCAATAACGTTTCATCAACAATACTTGGCAATTTACAGGGACAAAGTTTTTTATTCACGGGCACTTTAACGCGTTGTAAACGATCGGAGGCCGAAGCCCTTGTTGAACAACAGGGAGGTGTTATATTACAAACTGTTAGTAGCAAACTAAATTTTTTAGTTGTTGGAAACGATGCTGGGTCTAAATTAGAAAAAGCTAAAAAAATGAATACAATAAAAATTATAAACGAAGACGAATTTTTAAATTTAATACAATAAAATATTATGGAACTTAACGAACTATTAAAAAAAAATATACTTATTTTGGATGGTGCTATGGGTACTATGATTCAACAATATAATCTAAGAGAGGAAGATTTTAGAGGTAAGGTTTTTGGATCTCATAATATAGATTTAAAGGGAAATAACGACTTATTAAATATAACCCAACCCGATATTATTACTGAGATTCATTTTAATTATTTATGTCATGGAGCCGACATTATTGAAACCAATACCTTTAATAGCAATGCAATTTCAATGGCCGATTACGACATGCAAAATTATATTTATGAAATTAATATAGCGGCTACAAACTGTGCTAAAACAGCCATCAGTAACTATCAAGAAAAATTTTTAAAATTAACGCCAAAATTTATCGCCGGTGCCATTGGTCCCCTAAATAAAACACTTAGCTTATCACCCGATGTTAATAAACCAGAATATCGAAGCCTTAGTTTTAATGAAGCCAAAGATGCTTATAGTGAACAAATTAAAGCCTTAGTAGATGGTGGTGTAGATTTATTTATAATTGAAACTATTTTTGACACACTGAATGCTAAAGCCGCTATTTACGCCTATTTAGAATTTTTTGAACAAAGTAAAAAACCTAAATTACCTTTGATAATTAGTGGCACGATTACCGATGCCTCTGGTAGAACCCTTAGCGGTCAAACCTTAGAAGCTTTTTTTATTTCTATACAACATGCACAACCTTTAGCTATTGGTTTAAACTGTGCTTTAGGCGCATTACAAATGACACCCTTTGTTAAAGAACTTAGTAATTTAGCCAAGTCGTATTTTATATCTGTTTATCCCAATGCCGGCTTACCTAATGCACTTGGAGCTTACGACGAAAGTCCCGAAACGATGTCTCAATGTATTGCCGAATGGGCTAAAGAAGGCTGGGTAAACATGGTGGGCGGTTGTTGTGGGTCCACTCCAAAACATATTAAAGCCATTGCAGATGCCGTTAAACTTATTAAACCAAGACCTCTCTTGTCATGATGTTAACCCCACCCAAATTTAATTTCTGCTTAGTTGGTAACCCGAATTGTGGTAAAACATCGATCTTTAATAGCCTTACGGGTCTTAAACAAAAAGTTAGTAATTTTCCAGGCGTTACTGTCGATAAAAAAGAAGGGCAATTTAAACACCAAAATACCACGATTTCAATTATCGATTTACCTGGTACATACAGCTTATATCCTCGTCAGGAAGATGAAACCATAACCTATAAATATATTATACAATCTTTTTTAGAAAATGCTTTAGATGGCGTTCTTTTAGTAGCTGACGCTTGTAATTTAAAAAGAAACTTATTATTGTGCCAACAAATCATCGATCTTAAAATACCAGTGATTTTAATTATCACCATGAATGATTTAGCTAAAAATAAAGAAATTAAAATAGACGACAAGATATTAAACCAAAATTTAGGCGTTCCAGTTGTATTTGTGAACCCAAGAAAAAACAAAGGCATAACCGAATTAAAAAATTTTCTTACCGCTTTTACGCCTAATAAAAATACTATTTCCACACAGTTCCCAGCAGTTTCCATTGGTGGCGACATGGTTAAAAAACTTAACGACTTATATCCTAATTATAGTTCATATTTTTGCTTACAATTATTATTAAATCATGCTAAACTTACCTTAAACGCCAATTTAAAATCTGAAATAGAGCGTATTATTAACCACCAAATTATTGATACGTCTAAAATACAAGCTGAAGAAACCCTATGGCGTTATCAAAATCTACAAACTATTGTTCAAAAAACTGTGTCGCAACCCAGTTTAAAACAAAAAAAATTATTTTCAGAAAAATTAGATAATATTCTGTTAAGTAAAACCTGGGGCTATCTTATTTTAACCTTTGTTTTGTTCGTTTTATTTCAAACCTTATTTTGGTTAGCAAAATTTCCAATGGATTTTATAGAAAATGGTTTTGTGTATTTAAGTTACATAGTTCAAACAAATTTGCCCGATACCTGGTGGCGAAGTTTATTAGACCAAGGACTTTTAGCAGGACTAAGCGGTGTGATTGTTTTTATTCCACAAATTATGATTTTGTTTGCACTTATTACTATTATTGAAGATTCCGGTTATATGGCGCGCATCAGTTTTTTAATGGATAGGTTGTTACGAAAATCGGGTCTCAACGGAAAAAGTATCATGCCCATGATTAGTGGCTTTGCATGTGCAGTACCAGCGATTATTGCGTGTAGAAATATTGAAAATAAAAAAGAAAAATTACTGACAATATTTGTTTTACCACTCATGAGCTGTAGTGCCCGTATCCCTGTTTATAGTATTTTAATCAATGTATTTATTACCGAAAAAACATATTTTGGAGTTATCAATTTAAGAGGCATTGTGATGATGCTTTTTTATATCTTAGGCATTGTTTTAGCACTTGCATTAAGCTATGTTCTAAAAAAAATAATCCCAAATAAAGAAAAAAGTTATTTTATATTAGAACTGCCAATTTACAAATTACCACGCTTTAAAAATATGCTGATAACAATGATTCAAAAAGCCAGTATCTTTACCAAAGACGCCGGAAAAGTTATTGTTATTTTAAGCTTAATATTATGGTTTTTAAATACCAATGGACCTCCAAAACCCAACGAGGCACTTCAGGAAAAATACCAACTTGCTTTTTTAAACCCAACCTTAAATAAAGATAGTCTCAATACCATGTTCGAGTCCGAAAAACTACAATATTCGTTTACAGGCATTCTTGGACGATTTATAGAACCCATTTTTAAACCACTGGGTTTTGATTGGAAAATGGACATTGCTATCATTACCAGCTTTGCCGCCCGCGAAGTGTTTGTAGGAACTATGGCAACACTGTACAGCACCTCCGAAAATTCAAAAAATTTAGAACAAAAACTCCTTGCAGCTACTGATAGTCAAGGCAAAAAAATATATACCACCCCAACGTGCTTATCTTTATTAGTTTTTTATGCCATAGCCTTACAATGTTTAAGCACTTTTGTAATTACTTATAAAGAACTCAAATCGCTTAAATTATCAATACTCCAATTTGCAGTTATGAGTTTTATGGCTTATTCGGCAAGTTGGTTAATCTATCATATTTCAAGTTTTCTAATTTAAATTATAAACTATGATAAAAATTCCAAATTTCGACCCTGGGGTTGGACTAAGTGGCTCCAAATCTCAAAAACGCATCATGAATATCGATGGTAATTTTAATATCAAACATCGTCATCGCAAATTTCATGTTTCAGATATCTATGGTTATTTAACAAGCTCTAGTTGGTTGCAATTTTTTGGCGCTATAACTTTTGGTTATGTGTTATTAAATTTTTTGTTTACAATTATGTATTATAATCTTAACCCTAATAATCTTGGTATTCACGTGCTAAATAGTTTCGATAGTTTTTTAGAATGCTTTTTTTTTAGTACTCAAACCTTTACTACCATAGGATACGGTCATTTAGCACCTACGAATCATTTTGTGTCGGCTATTGCCGCCCTAGAAGGATTTGTAGGACTTATTTATTTTGCTTTTGCAACGGGTTTGTTTTATGGACGAATTTCACGAACTAAAATTAAAATTAAATTCAGCAAAAATCTTTTATTCTCCTATATCAAAGGAGTCCCTTGTATTATGTTCAGACTTTTAAATAAAAATACGAATGTTTTAATGAATGTTCAAGCCGAATGTACCTTAGCAATTAAAACTATCGATGATCAAAATAAAATTTTGTACAATTATTTTCCTATAGAACTTGAAAGGCTTCGCATTGCCATGATGCCGTTTTCATGGACTATTGTTCATTATATCGATGATAAAAGCCCCTTATACAAATATTCGGTCAATAAAATTTTAGAATTAGACGCCGAAATTCTAATTGTAATTAAATATTTCGATGATACCTCTGCGCAAGAAGTTTATCAACGCCATTCCATTTTATTTAAAGACCTTGTAGTTGCTAAAAATTTTGAACCTTGTTATCATTTTGAAGAGTCAGGTATCGCCGTCTTAGACCATAAAAAAATTAATGAATATATCAAATAATCATACATACTAAATTTATTTGATAATAATTCGATATAACGTCTGTTTTAACTCTAAATATCACGTTGTATTGGCTTCTAAAAATAATACAGTTTGGTATATGAATCCTCAATGAAATTTTAAATTTTTGGCTTCACATGAGATTTTGTAGTATTTCTTTTAAAATAATCAAAAAAAAAATGTATTTTTGCCCAAAAAAAATTGACGCATTCTAAATCATCTTTATTAGTAAACGGATTTACCTTAATTAAAGCACATTTAGTATTAATTAAATTTACATTAAGTATAACGGTTGTTTTTTCGGCGGTTATAAGCTATTTATTAGCACCTCATATTGTTCATTTTAGCTGGTTCGGGGTGGGGTGGTTAAGTTTGGGCGGTATTTTTGTAACCGGGGCGGCCAATGCGCTGAATCAAGCTATTGAAAAAGATTCTGATAAGCTAATGAAACGCACCGCTGTGCGTCCTGTTGCTAATGGTACCATGTCGCAGCAATATGCCCAAGGTTTTGCCTATCTTATTTTAGTTGTAGGCCTACTTATTTTATATATTGTTTTTAATGCTTTAGCTGCCTCAATAGCCCTTTTAAGCTTTATTTGCTATGTTTATATTTATACACCCTTAAAACGCGTCAATTCGTTAGCAGTATTTGTTGGGGCATTTCCAGGTGCCTTTCCTTGTTTAATAGGTTGGGCAGCTGGTAACGACAATTTAAGTTTAGGTGGCTGGATTCTATTTTTATTGCAATTTTTTTGGCAATTTCCACATTTTTGGGCTATCGCTTGGATTGCTCATAATGACTATACAAAAGTAGGTTTTAAACTATTGCCTTCAGGCGGACTTCCAACCAAAATTACCGCCCTACAAACTATATTATATTGCTTAATTTTAATTCCAATTGGCATGTTACCCTTTTTTTTAAAAATGTCTGGGATAACCAGCTTGTGGATTATTTTAGGCTGTAATATCTTGATGGTCATGTTAGCCGTCCGTTTGTATATTACCATGAAACCTAAAGAAGCACGCATCGTTATGTTTGCCAGTTATTTATACTTGCCAATTGTGCTCTTGTCGCTTTTATTTAATAAAATTCAATTATAATCTATGTCTTCAAAAAAAATAGATACCAAAAAATTATTATTATGGGTAGCTATCTGTAGTTTAATTATGATGTTTGCAGGTTTTACCAGTGCTTATTTGGTAAAAAAAAATCAACTTAATTGGCTTATTATTCCCTTACCGTTAATTTTTTATATCTCAACAACAGTTATAGTGGTTAGCAGTTATTTTATGAATGCGGCAGTTAAACAAACCACTCTTAAATCCAAACAGTTTTATTTACTCATTACGTTTATCTTAGGAATTAGTTTTATTGTTTTACAGCTGATTGGATTTAAAGATTTAGAGCAAATGGGGGTAGCCTTAATAGGCAATAATAGCAATGCGGCAGCATCCTTTTTAGTGGTTATAAATAGTGTGCATATCTTGCATGTAGTTGGTGGATTATGTGCCCTTGGATACGGTTTGTATATTACAAGTAGAAACAACAAACCTTTTGAAGTAATTGAAAATTCGTTAAAACTTATTGCTATTTTTTGGCACTTTTTAGGCATCCTTTGGCTTTATTTATTTGTTTTTTATAAATGGATTGCCTAAGGGTTAAATTATGGGTTTTAATTTTTTTTGAGACAGGTATCAATTTAGCAAATTTTTAGATAAACCATGGGGCATACCCTGAAAACTATAGAGTACAATAATGATACACCATTCAAAATCTCTTCAAAATATAGAGTGCCTACCTATTAGCAAAAATATTTATTTTAATTCCCCCAAGCCTAAATCTTTACCCTTTAAAGTTGCCGAAACGCCTTTTAATAACCAAGTTGGGTTGCCTTGCCCTTTTAAATAATAATCAAAAAATTGTTTTTGCCTTAAACTGATATCCTTGCGGTTTTTTCGTTCTACTAAATTATGGTCTTCGCCATTATAATTCAACAGCCATACGGGTTTATTGAGCCGCCTTAACGCCGTAAACATTTCGATTCCTTGATACCAAGGCACGGCACCATCGGCATCGTTATGCATAATAACAACGGGTGTTTTAACGTTTTTTAAATAAAACAAGGGCGAGTTCTCGATAAATAAATTTGTTTTGTCCCAAATAGTCCCTCCAATGCGGCTTTGCGACTTTTCGTATTGAAATTGTCTATTTAAACCAGTCCCCCAACGAATGCCGCCATAAGCACTAAACATATTTACAACCGGCGCTCCAGCCCAAGCACAGCGATATAAATTAGTTTGGGTAATTAAATAAGCAATTTGATACCCACCCCAACTTTGTCCTTGTAATGCCAAACGCGTACTATCTACCCAAGTATTTTTACATAATGCCCTTGTTCCACTAACAATATAGTTATAAGCACTTTTACCTGGATAGCCAATTTTATAATGAATATCTGGAACAAACACTAAATAACCATTACTAACAAAATACGGAATATCTAAACGCGATGGCGTAGGTGCAGGTTCTATATAATTATGTAAGTTTTCGCTATAGGTTTCATAAAAATACACAATCATGGGATATTTTTGTTGAGGATTAAATTGTTGTGGTTTGTACAATAATCCCTCCGCTGGTTTCTGGTTGTAGGCTTGCCATTTTACTAATTGAACCGTACCCCATTGATATTGATTTTGTTGCAGATTCAAATTAGAAACTTTGACAATATTTTTAGACGCAACTCCTTTAAAATAAAGGTCCTCAGGAATTTCAAAACGTTCCATTGAAAATAAAATATTGGCTTTTTTTTCGTCTGTTACAATAGTATGAGATACTTGGTAATTTGTATCGCACCAAACCCAGAGTTTGTTATCCATAAGATTCCAATTAAATAACCCAGAATTTTTGGAGTTTTCGTTAAATAATCTTCCAATAAATTGATTATTGGCATGATATTGATAGCGATATTCTGGCTCATTATCAACATCATATAACCGCCAGACCGTTTTTTGTTTTCTGCCATTTGTGATTTTAAAAAGTTCGGGTTGATTTTTGATGGTACATAACCACATATCGTACCGGTCGTAAATGATAAACGCATTATCCGTAATAAATTTTGAAATACCGTAAGGTTGGGCATCATCTGGTAAATCGTGCTCTTCGTTGGTTAGCGATGTCTTCGTTTGGGGCAGGCTGAGCCATTGATTATCTGAAGCACGATAAATTTGATAGGTATTTATGTTATTTTTAGAATCAAACAATACAGCATAGTCACCATTTGCCGAAGGCATAAAAATATTATTACGACTGTTTTTTAAAAATTCGGTGGTTTTAAAATTGTTTAAATTAACTACGTAATTTGTTTTTGTAAAAAAACCTTCCCATTGGTGTTTTAAAATGTCTGTTTTAACAGCATAATAATAATAATGTTCATCGCCTGTTTGTAAAGCCAAGTCTTCGTTAGAATTGCTGTCTTGAAGTACTTGCCAAGATTCATTTTTTAAATTCCAGACACTTAATAGTGAGTGTTTAAGAATTTGGTTGTTATTTTTAAGTTGTTCCGTTTGTAAATAAGGGTCTTGATGATGCCAAATATCTACTTGAACGCGGTCTATCTCGGCAATGCTTGTATCTTTATCAATAAATTTATTTTTGACACCAAAATATAAGGTTTCACCATTTGAAGCAAGCAATAATTTTTTAAAGGCTGAGAGCTGCCAATTGGGGTGTTTTAGTTGAACGCTTGAATCGTTGAACGCTAAGTGCTTTTGAATGCTATTGTCGTTAGAAATTTTAAAAGTATGGGCAACATAGCTTTGCTTTAACTCATCAGTAAACGTATCCGAAGATGCCATAAAACAGACAAAATTAGAGGTATTATTCAGGTCAGGCTTGATAAGCATTTGCTTTACTGATTTAATATTTTTAATAAGTTCCAGGCGGTTATTTTGATAATTATTTTGATTAAAATTATAAACTGTTAAAAAATTATATTTATGGTCTTGAGGAGAAAGTGTTATTAAAATATCAGCTTTTGGAGAGTTATAAAATTCAGTTACATGACCAAGGCTATCTTTTGTTTTGTTATCTAAATGGTAAACAAATAACGAAGCGTTTGCCATATTTTTATTGAGCTCGGTACTTGGTTTAGAAGCTGGAATAGCTTGCAAACCATATTCTAAAATCTTGAGCCTTAATTTTTGCAGACTATCAATTTGTTGATATAATTTGTTAAGGGTAGTTATAGAGTCTGGCTTGGCTTGAGGGCTGTTAGAATGATATTGTTTAAAAAATAACAGGTTACTAAACAGGCTGGCTTTTGTACTTATATAATACGAAGCAATATTGGGGAACTTTTGAACAGAGTAGTTGGATAAATCAACAATAATTAAAGAATCCTTAGGGCTTTTATCTGCCGATAGTTTCTTGATTTTAGCGTTACGAAGCTCTTTAAAAAAAGGTTTAATTTTAGCAATTAAAAACGTTTCATTCTGAGTAAATTGCGCATCGTAAGCTCGTGGAATTTTAAGAGGTTGTGCGTTATTTAAATTGGTAATTACTAACCAACCATCGCCTTCTTGAAGTTCAACTTCATAAGACGCAAAACGTCCAGTGGTACTGATATTTTTTTTGCCAAGACGTTGCCACTGGTCAAAATCTTTAATTTCTAAGGGTTTTTGTTGGGAAAAAATTGTATATGCTACACTTACAAATAGTGCCACCAAAATTGTTGATTTTTTTATCATATTTTTTTATTTTTAAGATATTTATAGTAAAAATGCATGACATTTAATTTAGGTTTAAACATAACCTGGCGTTGATTTTTAAAAATGTGGTGATGCTTGGCAGACATATAACAACAGACCAACAAAATAAAGGCAAAAAAATGTTGTAAAAAAAATCATAATTACTATATAATACAAAGCTACAATTTTTTTGGCAAAAAAAATATTTTTGTTAAAAACTTATATTTTTATCGGACAATAGTGCAAAAAAAACAAAAAATGAGGAATTATTACAATTTATTAAACAAAAAACCTAAAATAAAAACAGGTGAAAATTTATTTTATTTTAAAACAATCTAAAAAATATTATAAAAATACTCTGGTGAGGTTTTTCAATGTACCCATTTACTGCAAAGGTAAGGTGTTTTTTAATATAAAAATGGGTTAACGATAATTTTAGTAAAATTTCAGAATGAGGACTACAAACTTTTTTGTTATGCCATATAAATATAGAAGTGTCGAGGCGGTTCCCTAAATTCTAAGCAACAATACGAAACTGTAAAATATACAATAACGCTGTTTAGATTACACGCTTTATTAATCCTTAAAATTTAATATTTAAGTTAACAGTTGGCACAATACTAAACAAGTAATACTTGTATAATTGACTATAGTCGTAAATTGCAAAATTGTTATTTTCACTTCGTTTATCAGGACTAATATAAGGTCGATATAACAAACTAAAAATGTTTTCGGATGCATACACATTATAAATTGTAACAACAAATTCTGTTTTAAGTTTTTTGGTATTATATCTGCGTCCTCTAAATTTAAAACTAACATCTAACCGATTATAAGCTGGTAGTTGATAATTATTTTTAGTAGTGCCATAAATTGGAATGGTGATGCCATCAAAATATCCTAATTGAGTGGGCAGGCAAATAAACCCACCTGAGGTTAGTTTAAAAGTAGCTGAAAAATCAGTTTTAGGGCTAATTTTATATAAACTTACAATGGCTAAGTTATGACGAATATCATAACGTGGTGAATACCAATTATTATTATTAACAGACGGCAATTTATATTGTGTTCTGGCTAAGGTATAACTAATCCAACCCGTAAATTTACCAATGTTTTTTTCTATTAAAACTTCTAAACCGTAGCTTCTACCTATTCCTTGCGCAATGACTAATTCAATATTGGGTTCTGTTATTAAATTAACATTATCTTTAAAATCTAGGATGTTATCTAAAGATTTATAATAAGCTTCAACACTTAGGGCTAATTTTTTATTGAATAAATCGGCAAAATATCCAACAGAAAACTGGATAGAACGTTGGGGTTTAATTACTTTACTGGCAGGTATCCAATAATCGTAAGGTAACCCAGCTGATGAATTGCCAACAAGGTGTAGATTTTGTTGTGAAAAACTAAGGCTTGATTTTAAAGAAGAAAAATCGTTTAATAAATATCTTGCTGACAAACGAGGTTCAAAACTAAAAAAATTCCCTCTGATATTGCCAAAGCTGGCATTGATGAATGCATTATTAAGACTTGGTCCTAAATCGGCAAACCAACTGGTACGAACACCATATTGAATTGAAAATTTATCATTGATGTTTTGCTCTTTAGAAATATAGGCTGAAATTTCAAAACTACTTATTCTATTAACATTGGGATTTTTATTGTTGATGCTCGTATCTTTTATTACAATATTGCCAGGATTAAAATTTCTATAAATAAATGCGTATCCAAATTTTAATTGGTTATTGCTTTGTTGATATTTAGTAAAATCTTGTTTTAAACCTGTTTCTTTAATTCCAGAAACCCACTCGTAATTTTGTGTGGTAACCTGATTTTTATTGATACTGCTATATTGTGTTGAATAGAGGCTTAAATTTGAAAAAAGACTACTACTAAAAATATGATTCCATCGAATGGTTCCAGAATAATTAGACCATGCTAAGTCGTTTAACAAACTAAATATTTTAAATTTATAATTGTCGTTACTGGCATAAAAAGAGAAATATATTTTGTTTTTGTTATTGAAAATATGATTGATTTTTATATTGTTATCCCAAAAATTAATATGTTCATCATTACTAATAGCAGAATTTGCAGGAAAAACAAAATTAATGACTTTTAATAAATTACTAACATTAGAATTTCTAAAACTTATAAGAAACGAGGTTTTATTTTTTTTAAAAGGACCTTGAAGGGTTATTTGATTAGCAGTTAAGCCAATTGACACCTCCCCTGTAAATTTTTTATTATTACCTTCTTTCATAACAATATCTATTACAGACGATAGTCTGCCGCCGTATTGAGCTGGAAAATTCCCTTTATAAATGGTTGCCGATTTAATAGCATCGGCATTAAAAGTAGAAAAAAAGCCTAAGACATGGGATGGGTTATAGATAGGTGCTTCGTCTAATAAAATTAAATTTTGGTCGTAGCTACCGCCTCTTACATTGAGATTAGTCGTTCCTTCGTTTGCTGTTTGTACCCCAGGAATCAATTGAAAAACTTTTAAAATATCTGGTGTCCCTGTTAAACTTGGAATGGCTTTTATAACTTCCTGGCTTAGGGTAAAACTACTTGTTTGGAGTTTTTTAATATTAGATTTTTGGGTACTTACTTCAACCGCATCTAAATTTGTGATTGTACTTTGAAGGTATATATTTATTAAACTATCTTCTTTTTTTACGGGCATAACATAGGGTTTATAGCCTACTAAATTGAATTTTATTTTTTCAGATTTTGGTTTTAGCTTTATAGAAAAAAAACCATAACTGTTACTAAATCCAACGGCGATATTATCTATAAAAATGGATACATTTGGTAAGGCTTCACCAGTTTTTTCATCCTTTATTGTGCCACCGATTCGTTGTGCGGTTGATGAATGGCTTAACGAGAGGAATCCCAAAAAAAGAACGAGAATAAATCTCATGATATTTAAAACAATTTGAATGCTAAGCCCACATTAAGCATTATGTTTTCAGCTTTATTTTCAGTTTTCTCAAAATCATATAAATATTTTATGGCAGAATGAAAATAGATGGTTTTTTTAGGATTTAAGGCAATGTCAAATGATACTTTGGGGGTTATACCAAAAGAATATTGTCTATAAGAATCATAGGGAGGATCCTTATATATTCTTTCAGCTATTATCAACCCAAGTTCAGATCCAACCCTTAAATTAAAAGCAAATTTATTTTTATTTTTCAGTACAATTCTTTCATAATTTAAATTGATATTGTTTATATAAAATGCGTTGTATCCTGTTGTTGACACAGGGTTGGATTTTTGACTGAAGCTCGAATACGTATAGTTTACGCCAAAAAGGTTGTTTTTTAAAATATAATATATTTGAAAATCAAATGGTAAGCCAATATTAAAATTATTAGCTAAACTATATTTTGATAAACTTTCTTTAACTTTTACAAAATCTACAGGTATTGTTGTACCTGTTGACACCGCCACATATAATTGGGCTATAGTTAATTCTTTAATAAGTATAAAACTTAAGAGTAAAATAATTTTTTTCATATATAATTTATTTATAATCCGAAAATGGGTAAACAAAAGGTAAGGTTTCAAAAATATTCCGATTTTTAAATGTATCTAGAGAAATATTAGCGTCATTATTGTAATATTTAAACACATCCTCAGGAATATATTTATGAATACCATTAGTATATGCAGTACACGGATAATTGGATAGTAATGGAAAAACAAAAGCATTGACACCATAAAAATATCCGAAAGCCCCGCCTGTTATATTCGAATTTGGAGTTACAGGGCTTGGAGAAAAACTACCGCCATCATTTTTATAGAGCTCTTTAAGCCCATAGAAAAAATTATACGAATTAACGTCTATAGTGCCAAAGAAAATGTTTCTT
This sequence comes from Alphaproteobacteria bacterium, assembly GCA_030053915.1. GTDB lineage: Bacteria > Bacteroidota > Bacteroidia > Chitinophagales > Chitinophagaceae > JASGCT01. Next base: position 6,401 of record JASGCT010000018.1, on the reverse strand, counting down.
TGAGAATTTTCTAAGGGATATTTTGTTTTATACGCTTGATAATCGTATAAATAATTATAAGAACTATTTGATGTTTTTGGGTTATTTGCTACATATTTTATAAAATAGTAATCTGCTTTTGATAATTCCTTAAAGTTGTAATTAAGAAAGGAATAGTAACCATAATTTTCCGACTCAACACCACTTGAATATTTTTTGCCTAACCAATAGCCTAAAAATGGATAATATTGATTGGAATTTGAAGAATTTAAATAATCATCAGCTAAAACATTCGTTTGCCAGCCGTCTAAATATTTAAAATACTTTAAGGTAATATTTTTTTCTCTTAAAACAGAATCAATAGTACGATTGAACCCACCATAAATTGCATTTAAACTTAAATCTACATCTAATAGTTTGTAATTAAATGGTTTAAAAATATAATAATTTTTCTCTCCAGGGATGTCTTTAAAGAAAACAGAGGTTTTTAGTCTGGATGGAAATGCATATTCTCCAGATATAATTAAAGAGGACATTTTAGGATTTTGATTTACTATATTATTTGTTTCTATTTTAAAAGAATCGATGGTAGGACGATTTAAAGGAATCGTGGTTTGGGCAGTATATTTACTATTATTATAATAAACTCCCAAATAATAGGTTCTCCCTGGAATTGGGGTCATACTTTGAAGTTTATAATCAAAGATAAAAGGGTATCTATTGGCAAATGTTTTATAGGTTGGGTTGGTTGGTGTTTTTAAGGTATCGATATTTCCAAAATCGTCTTTTATAATTACCAAGGCATCATAAATATAATTTGAGTTAGCATCAGAATTTGGGTTTATGTTTTCTAATGGGTCGTATTCTTTAACTCTTACATAAGTGTCATAAAGCTCATAGAATGTTGGTAAACCATAGTTATTTACTTGAAATGTTGGCACATTATTAATACAACCCTCGATTACTAAAATTTTTTTATTGACATTAAGTCTTGAGTCATTAAATACCTTAGTGCATGATAAAAAAATTATTGATAATAACACAATTATTTTCATCAAATTATAATTTTCAGCAAAGATACATATTTTTTAAATATCAAACGAAATAATAATTGTTTAGTATATACTTAAAGTTATTCACAAAATTAATAAATTCAATAAAATTTAATATCTATATATAATAACTAATTAGTCTAATAATCTTTAGTAGTTTTAAGCCAGATAGTAAACCCACTAAAATTATATCGTAATCTTTCTTCAACATTTAATTTAGTGTACGAAGAAGTAGGATCAGTATCATAATTGTTTTTATCGCCTCCAAATTTATTATAAACTTCATTATCAGCGTATCTATCATAAGCAGCCTCTTTGTGTGAATAGACATTAAATTGCGTGCCATTTTGGTTAGAATGTTCTTTGTTAAACCAATAGTTTAACAGGTATTTTGAGGTTTGGGTAGCTCCAATATAATTATTAAGTCTCCATGTTTCAACGGCGGTTCTTATTTTATATACTAAAGGTGCCATGAGCATGTTATACTGATTGTTATAAGCATCTAATTGTGCTTGTCCTGGCGCCCATCTTGTGCTTGGCGTTAAAATTTCATAAGGATTGTTAACCATTTTTATTATGTTTAATGGTTTCTATGAGTTGTATTTTATTTTTTACAAATTTACACTTGAACAGATATAATAACAGCATATTATTATTTATTTTAAAGCAAAGTTACATTATTTTTTTAAAATAACCCAAATCTTTAATGAGTATTGCAAAATTTATAGAACGTAATTTTACAATAACGGAAACATTTATTCTTTATAATAACTAAATATCGTTCACTTTCGTTTCAGGTTTGACATTTTTTTTACATTTTTTTAATGGGATTAAATTATGGAAATATTGTACGAGGGCTTCGGCATTATTTTTAATGGATTCAGTTTTTGTTCATGGGTTCATTTTAAGGTCTCTTTTGGTAGTAATAAAAGCAGTGAACTGCCAAATTGAGAACGATACGCTGATGATGGTATATCCCTCACGGTTTAGTCTGTCAAGTTCATTTTCTACTTTTTTAATTAATCTTGAAGTACCCCAGAGATCATAGATTTTAAAGACTTTAAATGGATTCATAATTATAAAATTTAGATGGTTAATTTAATATTTGGTTATTATTTTAAAAAAATAGGCAATAAGAGTGCTAAGATATTTAACGATAGTATTTTTAAGAGAACATTAAAAAATAAACTATTCTTATTGAATAGAAAATTCTTCCTTTTATTTAAATTTTTCTTACTCATTTTGTTTGATTGTTGAAATTTGTTTGTAAATATACACATTTTAAACTAAAAATTATTTTTTTTACCATTTTTTTTAAATATATATTATTCGGATACTTAGCAAAACCACAAAATTAAGTTTGAATTATCCAAAAAGGATCTAATTTTAGATAAAGTATATAAATAGACTTTATATATTTGCTAATCAATAATATAATCTGTATTTTTAGTAAAACAATAGTTTGATATAAATATTATTTATGATTTCATAATTTTTAAATATTTTAGATGGGTTCTAAAATTTGATTTCTGGCATTTTGAAATTCAAAAAAATACTAGCTGTTTTTATCGTCTTTTATTACGACGATGCTTTTTCCAAGTGTTTTAAATCTTAAGCCGTTCTTTTGTAAAACAGTAATTGTAATTTGCCCTGTTTTGCTTGTGTTGATGTCTTGCACAAAACCAAACTTGCCTTTGTGTGTTCCTGCGATAACTTCACAAAAGTCGCCGTCTTTAAAATTTGTTATTGCCATACTGTGTTGTTTTTATTCTAAAGTAAAATACCCTATCTAAACGTAGAATTTAGCTTTGTTTATCAAGTTCAAATAGTGTTCTTATTCCTTTTTAAACTTCAATGAAGTATTATTTGTTAAATGTAACTTTTAGCATGCCATTATAGGGGTTTTCGTTTTCACTACTATAATTTCTCCCATTATAATTATCACTTGAAGAAACATTATAAGCATTAGAAGACGTATAAGTGCCACCGCCACCAATTCCTGGATTGTAGCCACCTCCGTTACCACCACGAGCTGATACAATAATTATGTTGTTATTATTGTTTGAAATAGTAGTTGCGCCACCACCAGAACCGCCTCCAGAACCCGTGTAATTCCAAGCTGTACCCTCGCCACCACCATTATAACCACCTACAGGAAGGTAAACTCTAACGTAGGCATTTTGACCACCGCCACCAACTTTAACAGAATACCAGTCACCAGCCGTTACCGGAACAGTTGCTATAATCCTACTTCCACCAATACTTGTAAAATTTGTATTAGTAATACCGTTAATAGTATATTTATAAGCACCACCAGCAGCACCTAAAGCTTCAACGGTCATTGAGGTTACACTTGGGGGTACTTTAAAAGTTTGCACGGAACCATTATAGTAAAAAGTACGGTCTTTAGGATAATAAAAATTTATATTAACAAAACCATTATTAGGCGTAATTAAATAACCACCAATAATATCTCTGTCTGGATTGTAGTCATCAGTAAAAGTAGGCGCGCCTTGAGCGTATGACGAGTTAATATAGTTTGACCAGCTATTACTCCAACCACCTCCTCGTCCGGGACCTGTACCTTGACCATTACCACCACGCGCTATAACAATTCTCGAGTTTTCGTTAGAATTGGTTCTAATATCGGTTGCGCCACCACCTGCACCGCCATTGGCACTACTGAAGTTATATGCCGTGCCATTTATACCGCCATTATACCCACCAAGAGGTACACGATTTGCGAAATTTGGTACGCTTTCGCCTCCACCACCAACATTTACATAAAGAACCTGACCGGGTGTTACACTAATTAATGTCTGAACCCTTGTACCGCCTTGACTATAACCACCAGCACTTATGTATCCATAGCCACCTTGAGTAGAGTAAATTAAATAAGCACCGCCGCCGCCGCCTACAGCATCAACGCCTATCAAATATATATTTTCAGGAACTGTAAACGACTGCAAAGATCCAGTGTAATCAAAATACTGCGAAAAATCAGGTGTTGGCAAAGATGAGGTTTGAATTAAATCATTAACACTCTCAACACCTATGGTATTCGTTAAGTCGTTAGAAGACGATAATAAATCGGAAGATTTATTACAACCTATTAATAAACTAATTAACAAGAATACTGAGAGACATGGTGTAAAAAATATTTTTTTCATAATTTTAAATTTCGTTGTAAAATAACACTTATTTTGTTATTTTTTATTATTTTTTTGTTATTTTTAAATATTGGGTGCTTTGGCGACTCAAAAAGATTCTGATTTATTCTTGAATGCAACTGAGTACAAAACTATCAAAAAAAATTAAAACACCCATGAATGGGATAAAATTTTAAAAATTGTGATTTCTTTTGCGAATTTTTAAGTAATTTTGCAATAATTTAAAAATATACAAACATGCTAAAATTCCTGTCCAAATTATTAGGAGGTGATAAAAGTCAAAAAGACGTTAGTGTTATAAAACCACTTGTAGATAGAATCAATCAATATTTTATGGCTATGAAAGATTTGTCTAACGATGAACTTAGGTTTAAAACCCAAAGCTTTAGAAATAAAATCCAAGAAGAACTGAGCCCATTTACTCTTCAATACGATAACCTTAAAAATGAATTGACAACCATCGATAGTGCCGAACTTGGAGTTATGGATAAAATATTTAAAGAACTTGACGCCTTAAAAAAAAATCGCTTAAAAACCCTCGAAGATATTTTAGAAGATATCCTGCCTGAAGCCTTTGCAGTTGTTAAAGAAACAGCTCGCCGATTCAGCCTTCATAACCAAATTGAAAGTGCGGCTACGCCCTTAGACCGTACCTTAGCTGTTTCCAAAAAATATATCACGATTCAAAACAATCAAGCCATTTTTCAAACAAGTTGGACAGCCGCCGGAACCCCTATTAAATGGAATATGGTGCATTACGATGTACAGTTGATAGGTGGTGTAGCCTTACATCGAGGTAAAATCTCTGAAATGGCTACAGGTGAAGGTAAAACCTTAGTATCCACACTTCCAGCTTATTTAAATGCCTTGGCTAATGAAGGCGTTCATATTGTAACAGTTAACGACTATTTAGCTCGTAGAGATAGCGAGTGGAACGGACCCATCTTAGAATGGTTAGGTATCACCGTAGATTGTATAGACAAACACGAACCGCACTCCGAAAACAGACGTAAAGCCTATTTAGCCGATATCACGTATGGCACTAATAACGAATTTGGTTTTGACTATTTAAGAGATAATATGGTGCACGAAGCCAAAGATAAAGTGCAAAGAAGCCATCATTTTGCTATGGTTGACGAGGTAGATTCTGTTTTAATTGATGATGCCCGTACACCACTTATTATTTCAGGACCCGTAAGCTACGGCACCAACGAAAAACAATACTTCGAATTGAAACCCAAAATTGAAATTATAATCCAAGCCCAAGAAAAAGTTTTTCACGAAAGCCTTCAAGGAGCCAAAAAACTTATCAACGCCGGTAACGATGATGTAAAAGAAAGCGGACTTTTATTATACCGTGCATTTAGAGGATTGCCCAAACATACCGCCCTTATTAAATATTTAAGCGAATCGAATGTTAGAGTAAAACTTCAAAAAGCCGAAAATTATTTCCTTTCAGACCAACAAAAAGAAATGCATAAAGTTGACGAAGGCTTATATTTTTACATAGACGAAAAAAATAACTCCGTAGAACTTACTGATAAAGGACATCAGTTGATTGGAAATACCAATAACGACCCACACTTTTTTTTATTGCCCGACATCTCCACCCAATTTGCCATCATCGAAAATAACAACCAGCTTGATGCCGAAGGTAAAAAAAACCAAAAAGAAGCTTTAATGGACGACTATACTATTAAAGCGGAACGTATTCATTGTATCCACCAATTACTAAAAGCCTATACCCTTTTTAAAATGGATGTAGATTATATTGTTTTAAACGAACAAATTAAAATAATAGACGAACAAACCGGACGAATTTTAGACGGAAGGCGATATTCTGACGGCTTACACCAAGCCTTAGAAGCCAAAGAAGGTGTAAAAATTGAAGCCGCTACTCAAACCTATGCTACCGTAACCCTTCAAAACTATTTTAGAATGTACCATAAATTAGCTGGAATGACGGGAACCGCCGAAACCGAAGCCCAAGAATTTTGGGATATTTACAAATTAGATGTTATGAAAATTCCAACTAATTTAACCAACGTTCGTAAAGATCTTAATGATCGCATTTATAAAACAAAACGTGAAAAACTTAAAGCAATTATTGATTATATTAAAGAACTACGTAAAAACGAACAACCCGTTTTAGTAGGTACCACCTCGGTTGAGATGAGTGAATTGCTAAGCAAACTTTTAG
>JASGCT010000089.1 GCA_030053915.1 Alphaproteobacteria bacterium | reverse complement strand
TGGAAACACTCAAACTCGAATTAAAAAATGAAATTATTAAAGCCTTGAATCTAGAAGAAGTAAAAATTGATGATATTCAAGACGACAAACCCTTGTTCGACGGTGGCTTAGGTCTAGATTCTATAGACTCATTAGAATTAATTGTTATCTTAGATAAAAAATACGGTATCAAAATTACAGACCCCAAAAAAGGAAGACAAATTTTTGAATCTATCAATTCTATGGCACAATATATTTCTGAAAATAGAACTAAATAACTATGGGTAATAGGGTGGCAGTAACCGGTGTCGGTATTATTTCATCACTTGGCACTAACCTATCCCACAACTGGCTATCTTTAAAAAACACATCTCCCAAAATCCAACCTTTAAAACATTTTAAATCCAACCTCGAACCCGCCCCATTAGTTGGTGAAGTTAGTTTATCAAATACACAATTAAAAACAGAGTTTAAGTTCCCACAAAACCAAGAAATAAGCCGTACTACACTCCTTGCACTTAAAGCAGTACAAGAAGCCCTTGACATGAGTAATTTGACCCCATACCAAACAACTCAAGCCGCCTTTATTTCAGCAACTTCAGTAGGTGGCATGGATATTCATGAAAAATCATTACCATATTTAAATACTGAAGTAAATTTCCGATACCCAGGTTCTAATAGTTTTAATCTTCTCGATTATTTTAACATCAATAACGACCTTACAACAATATGTACCGCCTGCTCTTCAAGTGCAAATTCAATTTTAATGGGGTACGAATATATTAAATATAATCAATTTAAAACAGTCATCGTCGGCGGTTCAGATGCTTTGTGTAATTTTACCCTAAATGGTTTTAATGCTTTAATGTTAGTTAGTAAAGAACTTTGTATGCCCTTTGATGCCAATAGAACAGGATTAAATTTAGGCGAAGGCGCCGCTTATTTGGTTTTGGAATCTTATGAAGATGCCATTATACAACAAAAAACAATTTTAGCCGAAATAGTCGGTGCCGCAAATGCCAACGATGCCTATCACCCAACAGCTTCCGCCCCTAATGCAGAAGGCGCTACCTTGTCTATTAAAAATGCCCTCCAGCTGGCACATATCAATCCATCTAATATCGATTATATAAACTGCCATGGTACGGCAACACCAAATAACGACCAAACCGAAGCCGAAGCACTCAAAAATATTTTTGGAGATAAAATACCTAAATTCAGTTCCACAAAAGCATTTACGGGTCATTGTTTAGCCGCTGCCGGCGCCATTGAAGCCGTGTTTTCTATCTTAGCCCTACAAAACCAAGTTGTTTTTCCTAATCTGAATTTTAAAACCCCCATGCCTAACTTACAACAAAATCCCGTTTCAACCCTCACCCATACACCTTTACAATATGTGTTATCAAACTCTTATGGCTTTGGCGGAAATTGTACTTCTTTAATATTTAAAGCCGCCCATGTCTAAAATTTATATCGCCGAAATGGCTTCTTTAGTGTCATTCCATACAAATAACATCAAAAAAACACGCCCACATGCTGCCTCTGATAATAGCCAAAAAATAATTTTAAAAAACCCCGATTTTGCAGGTTTATTACCCGCTAATTTATCCCGAAGAACGTCAACAATTATTAAACGCGCCATTTATCTCACAAATCAAATTGTCAAAACAAATGCACCCGAAATTCAAGCTATACATATTGCTACAGGCGGCGGTAGTCAAGACGAATCTACTAAATTTCTAGAAAACTTCGCACAAAGCCTACCAAATGCTATTCTAAGCCCCCAGCCATTTTTTCTAAGTATTCAAAACGCTATTGCCGGACATATTGCCATGTTTTTAAATTTAAAAGTCCCAAATTTTACCTTTTGCCAAAACAACCTATCATTCGAGTCGGCACTTAAATACACTTTTTTTAAACTACAAAATAATTTAATACAATCTTGCCTCTTCGTTTCAATCGATGAGTTCAATCAAGAAAATTTTAATATCATGAACGCTCATCAATTTATTAAAAATATTACAGATATAAATGATACGTTTTACCCTTCAAAATCCCCAGGACACATCGCCGGTGAAGGCGGCGAAGCCTATATTCTAACCAACCAACTAACACAAAATACCATCGCAGAAATCCTAACCATTGAATTTAAATATAAACTGACTGAAATTAATATTAAAGATTTTATCATAAAAGAATTATCAAAATATCAGTTAGCGCTTAAAGACATGGATCTTATTTTATGTGGACTTAATTCCGATTGCCTATATGATAACATGTACGATTCAGTCGTACATTCTCCAGATTTAGATAACGCAACCATTTTGCAATACAAATCACTGTGCGGCGAATACTTTACCGCTCAAAGCACTGGTTTTTATATAGGTTTGAATGCTTTACAAACACAAATGATCCCCGAGGAACTCGTCATCAAAAAATCATTATCCCCTAACCCTAAAATAAATTATGTATTATTATGTAATCAGTTTCGTGGTGCAGAATTTAGTTTTATAGTTTTAAAATCAATTACTTAAAAAAGAATCCGATGTATTCAATTTTAAATGTGAACCACCAACAAGAACTCAATAGTCTTCATCTAAACATTCAATTTAATGAACAACATGCCGTTTTTTCTGGACATTTTCCCAATCAACCCATCGTCCCCGGCGTTTTTTGGATTCAAATTATAAAAAATGTCTTAACAAAGCTACAGTTTCACATTGAAAAAGTTATTGAACTAACCAATGCCAAGTTTTTAATCCCAATCAATCCCCAAAGTCATGAATTATTGGTACTTAAAATCGATTATCGCATCACTGAAAATACCATATCAACAATGGCTAAAGTCTATTTTAACGAACAAAAATATACAGAATTAAATATTAAATTTCAAATTAAATTATAATGATAAAAATTCTTTGGATAACAATTCTATTTTTATGTCAAGATACCAAAATTGATAATTTTAGAATCACATATCAAAAAGCGAATACAAATAATATCGACTTAATAAATCAATTTATTAACCTAACTAAATCTGTTCAAGACGGCGATAATAATGTTTTTCAAGCTTATAAAGGCGCCGGATATTTTTTAGCCGCTAAAATAAATAAAAATTTATTAACGAAACTCGAAGATTGTAAAAAAGGTGGTAATCTCATTGAAGATGCTATTAAAGCCGATCCGCAAAACTACGAATTAAGATTTATTAGATTAAGCATACAAGAAAATTTACCCGACATCGTTCACTATAACCAAAATATTCCCGAAGATAAAACGTTTTTATTAAATCATTACCACAGCCTAAATACCGAATTTAAAGCCTATATTTATAAATTTATCATGTACTCTAAATCATTTACTAATAATGAAAAACAACAATTGGAAAAAAATTAATGCACTGGTCCCAAAATTATATAACGATCCTGAATTTCAACAAAAATTCCAGTTGCAACAATTAAAAAATTGTCTCAAATACACAAATCTTCATTCAGCGTTTTATCAAAATTATTTTAAAACGAATGATATAAATATACTTGATTTTAAATCACTCCAAGATTTTAATAAAATTCCAATAACTACTAAAAACCAACTTCAAAAGAACCCTGAATCATTCTTAGCGGTCCCAAAAAATGACATCATTGAAATATCGTCAACCTCTGGATCAACAGGGCAACCATTATTTTTTAAATATAATGCTCAAGACTTAGAACGCGTTATGTATAACGAAACAAGTTCGCTTGCCCTCGCAAATGTAACCCAAAATGATATTGTAGTTATCATGACTACTTTAGATAAAAGATTTATCGCAGGATTAGCCTATTATTTAGCCCTTAAAAATATCGGTTCTAAAGTTATCCGTTGTGGTGTAGGTGCCATTGAAATGCAATGGGAAACCATTCTAAATCTTAAAGCAACTGCCATTATCGCCGTGCCAAGTTTTATCTTGAAACTCATAGAATTCGCCCAAAAAAAAGGCATTAATCTAAAAAATACAAGCCTACAAAAAGCAATCTGTATCGGCGAATCTATCTTAGACGAACATATAAAGCCCAATGCCTTACATAATATGATAACTAAAGATTTGCCCATTCAACTAATATCAACTTACGCCTCTACAGAAATGTCAACAGCGTTCACAGAATGTGAATCTCATCAAGGACTACACGTACAACCCCATCTCATCTATGCCGAAGTTTTAGACGAACAGGATAACCCATTACCTCCAGGCAAAGTTGGCGAACTAACCGTAACGCCTTTTGGCGTTGAAACCATGCCTTTAATTAGATTTAAAACAGGCGATATTGTCTATTATACCGACACAGTGTGTGCTTGCGGCAGAATCGGCAGACGTATTAGCCCTGTTTTAGGAAGAACGCAAAATCGCCTGAAACTAAAAGGAACTACCATTTATCCAGAAGCCATCATTAAAATATTATACCAATGTTCCCAAATCGATAATTTTGCTATTGTAGCAGAGTTAAATTTAGACCAAACAGATCATGTATCTATTTATTATAGCACCAAACAACATACAGAATTACCAATAGATACATTAAAAAATTTGTTACAATCTTCTTTACGTGTTTTACCCAAAATATATTACGAAACGTCAACCTTTGTCGATAATTTATTGCAAAAATTTGCTACACGTAAAGTTAATAAATTTATCGACCTGCGTCCTAAATCAATTTAAATTTAAATAATTGATATACAATGTATTAAACTATTATAAAGCAACCTTAAAGCAGTTATTAACCATTTAAGAATATCCTTTCACTATCAAATTAAATCAAAAGGGGCAACTACAAGGTCAGAATTTACTAAAAAAGGTAAATTAAGCCCATAAATAAATAGCCATAGTTTTTGAAGTTACCCTTGATTTTGTGATCAAAATAATAACAAAAAATAGAATTAAAGACAAATTTTAATTTTTTAGACTGTTTTTAAGAAAATACTTGCATGACTTTTGTTAAAGAAAACCCAAAATATAAATCATATAACATACACATTTTTAACCAAATAACCATGTTTTTTACCTTTAATAAAATAAAAATATAAAAAAAATATAAAAAAAAGTTAAAAAAAATTTTTTTATATGAAATTTTGTTTATATCTTGCAACCGTGAAAACAATTTTAAAAACAAATTATTTATTTATTAACCCAAAAAAAACGTGTATGCTGAAAAAATTACAAGTTTTTGCCCTCTGCCTCTTGGCTTTGTTCAATGTGGCTATGGCGCAAAACGAAACTACCGGAAAGGTTGTCGATGAAGCAACCAAAGCCCCCCTCGCAGGCGCTACGATTAAAGAAATTGGTACAAATTCCTCGACATCTACCGATGACAATGGAAACTTTAGTATCAAACTTAAAAATCCTAAAGCTTTTTTACTTATTAGCTATACAGGCTATGGTAATAAACAAATTAGAGCTGATGTGTTATCTAAAAACAACACGATTACTCTTAATCAAGATAAAGAAAATCTTGAAGGTGTTGTTGTAACCGCCCTTGGTATTAAAAAAGAAAAGAAGTCTCTCGGATTCTCGGTGTCTTCCGTGAATTCTAAAGACATCGACCAAAACCCTCAAGTTGACCTTGGTCGTGCTCTTTCCGGTAAAGCTCCAGGTTTAAACATCTTAGGAACTTCAGGTTTGTCTGGTTCTGGTACGAACATCAACATCCGAGGCGTAGCAAGTATCACCCAAGGTTCTCAACCTCTATTTATTGTTGACGGTGTGCCTTTTGATGGTGGAACGAACACGGCTACTTCTGGTGGTGGTGCTTCAGGAAACTCTAATTTTACTTACGGTAACAATAATACCAGCCGTTTTTTCGACCTAGACCCTAACAATATTCAAAGCGTTGAAGTTTTAAAAAGCTTAGCCGCAACCACCCTTTATGGTGAATTAGGTGCTAATGGTGTAATTTTAATCACTACCAAAACTGGGGCACATAACAATCCACGTAAAAAATCAGAAATAACCGTGTCTTATACATATAATGTTAATGAAGTTGCTAACTTACCCGTTTATAACAACGAATGGGGTGGTGGTTTCGATCTAAGCGTAGGTTTAGCCTTTTATTCTAACTGGGGTGGTAGATTTACGAATCCCCCATCCTTAGTAAACCATCCTTATAACACCCCCGCTTTAGCTGCCGCCTTTCCACAATTTCAAGGTAAACAATATGAACTTAAATTTTATGATGGCGTAAAAGGATTTTTTAGAAAAGGTGGAAGTCAAACTACCTCAATTAACTTATCCGGTGGAACTAAAGATGCTACATATACCGCAAACTATAGTTATTTAGACGAAGATGGTTTTATCGTTGGTAACGGAACGCTACGTCATAATTTTGGCTTTGGTGGAAGTGCTAAATTATCGAACAGATTTAGTTTTAACGGAACCGTTAATTTTGTAAAATCCCGCGTAAAATCACCTCCAACCAGTACAAGCTTTGGATCTGGTGCAACCAATTCTTCTGTTTTCGGAGATGTGTTATATACGCCAACAGGTGTTGACTTAGTTGGTTTGCCTTGGGAAAACCCAATTACTAAAGGCTCAATTTACTACAGACCAGCAAACGATATTCAAAATCCTTGGTGGACTGTTTATAACGCATTTACAGAAAATCAAACAGACCGCGTTTATGGTAATGCCGCTATTAAATTAGATGCTACCAAATGGTTAAATATTAGTTATAGAATTGGTTTTGATAACTATAACGAAAATACTTTATACGCTCAAAACAAAGGCGGTATCGATGGAAATCCTCTTGGTTATTACAGAACACTTTCAAGAGAAAATCAAATATGGGATCATACCCTATTCGCTCAATTTAAAAAGGATTGGGAAGATGGTATAGGTGTTACTGCTGATTTAGGTTATAATTTGAGACAAACAAGTTATTTTCAACAAGGACAATATAGCGTTGAACAACTTGTGTATGGATTATTAGATCATACAAATTTTGTTACGCATTCCAATGAATCTGAAGATGGTTCAGATTTAGACCGTAAATTTAATGCCGTTTCTCTTGGTTATTTTGGAACTGCCACAGTAAATTATAAAGATTTCATTTATGTATCGGCTGGTGGTAGATATTCAACGACATCAAGACTTGAAACCAAAAATTCCTCAATCTTTTATCCCAACGCCTCAGTTTCTTTTATCTTAACCGAAGCCGTTGAAGCGTTGCAAAATCTTAAAGGACTTAATTATTTAAAATTCCGTTTTGGTTATGGTACTTCAGCTAAATTCCCAGATTATGAATATGTTACAAGAAATGCCTTAAATATTCAAACCAGAAGTTTTGTTACCAGAACTGGAACCGTAATTAATACCAATGCACCTAGCACATTTTTAGCCAATTCAAATTTAAAACCAGAACTTCAGTCAGATATCGAATTTGGTATTGATGGTAGATTTTGGGATAATAGAATTAATGTAGAATTATCACTTTATAACAAAAAATCTACAGACCAAATTTTAAGACAAAGTTTAGATCCAAGTACTGGTTTTACATCTACATTAATTAATGCTGGAAATTTAGATAATAAGGGTATTGAAGTTGCTTTTGGAATTAATCTTGTTAGAACTAAAGATTGGAATTGGAAATTAGACTTCTTATATTCATTAAATCAAAGT
>JASGCT010000002.1 GCA_030053915.1 Alphaproteobacteria bacterium | reverse complement strand
TAATAGTATATTTTACTAATACAGTATGATTTAACTTGGTTTTATCAAATTCTGGAGGATCGCCATATAAATTTACGAATGATAAAGGTCTAAGTAAACCATCAGTAATTTTACTAAAATCAACAAATTTACCATATTCATTTAATAACAAAATATTCCATGTTGTAACATTTGAATCAAAACCTAACTGAAAATAATAAGGCATTTTTGCAACATTTGGAATACATTTTAAATTAAAATAGCCAAAACTGAGTATGATTAGGGGTAAAATAAATAATAATTTTCTTTTCATAATAATTTATTAATATCTAATTGTAATAATGTCTTTAGAATATCTATAACTAATTCGAGCATCATCATCAACATACCAATTATTCTTAGAACCTCCCCAACCCCAGTTTATATTAAAAAAATTAGTAGCATGTATTATTGATGTTGTATAATCCAAAAAGCTGGTTTTCTGTTTTAGGTTTAAACTTTGAATACTGTTTTCATCGTAATCTACTATTACTTGATAGTTAGTTGTATAAATAAACTGTTTTAAACCGTCAACAACCCAAGCCTGCCATTGTATGATTCGGCTTAATGTGTTTTTAATATTAAACATAAACTATTTTTTTTCAAATATACAAAATATTTTGATATAAACAAATTTAGGCTCTTTATTTTTAAATTCAGATGATTTTCAGATTAACTTAAGATATTTTGGTACTTAAATTATGCTAAAAATGTATTATTTTTAAAAATTTTATAAAAAAAAAGATAAAAATATCTTTTTATAATAAAAAAAGTTATATCTTTGCATCAAAAGAGTTATTAAATGTTTTCAAAAAGTTGCGAATATGCTATAAAAGCCATGATTTTTGTAGCTCAAAAATCTGATAGCGATTCTAAAGTAGGGCTCAAAGAGATTGCTGAAGGTACAGATACACCCGTTCCCTTTATGGCAAAAATCATGCAAGAGCTTTCCAAAAAAAAGTTAGTTCATTCTAGCAAAGGACCCAATGGCGGCTTTTATATGAACAAAAAAAACTTAAAAACCTCCATTGCCGACATCGTATTAGCAACCGATGGTGATGGCATCTATTCAAAATGTGTTCTGGGTTTAAAAAATTGTAACGAAAAAACGCCTTGTCCAGTTCACCATGAATATAAAGATATTAAAAAAAAGTTTATTGCAATGCTCGAAAAGAATACAATTACGGACTTTAATGAAAAACTAATGACCAAAAAATTTTTCTTAAAAAATGAAGAAAATTAAAAAATATAATAAATAAAAGATAAAAAGATATTAATATATGTATATGAAAAAATTAAAATTATTTTTAGGCGGTGTTTTATCCGTCCTAATGTTGGCAGGGTTTAAACCCTTAGCTACTAACTACTTTCAGGGGACAGATTCTGGTATTGGCATCCTGATTCTGTTGTTTTTAGTGTTAGTACCGTTATTATTTGTACTAGGATTTTTATTTGTGCAGTTTAAAATTGTACTTAATAAATTTCAACAAACAAGACGGTATCATTACGATTTTAATAAATTGCTAAAAGAACTAAATCCTAAACAATGGCAAAATATTTTACAAACTCCCAAGAAAAAATGTAAAGGAAATTGCAATGGCTCTTGCCTTAAAAAAACCTTAGTGTTTGTTATATTGGGCATGGGAAGCGTCCAATATCTTATGGCGCAAGATGGTAGCCCAACATCCAGTTCGTTTTTTTCGCAACCTGGTATCATCATTACAGTGATTCTTTTACTAATCCCATTATTTTTAGGAGCGCTCTTTTTTATACATAAAGCCATTCGATACATT
Organism: Alphaproteobacteria bacterium; assembly: GCA_030053915.1. Classification (GTDB taxonomy): domain Bacteria; phylum Bacteroidota; class Bacteroidia; order Chitinophagales; family Chitinophagaceae; genus JASGCT01. The sequence goes on along the minus strand of JASGCT010000002.1, from coordinate 120,968 downwards.
AAAAACAGGATCAATGAAAAAAACGAAGTGTTTGCTCAAAAATTTTCAGACGAACTACAAACGAATCTTGATAACAATAAAGAATCGCTTCTGGCTTTAAAAACAAAGCAAACATCGGTATTAGATGAAACCAATAGTACGATAGAAACCGATGACAGTAAGTCTATTTTAGAAAATGTAAGCGATTTACCACAAACAAACTTTACGGCTTTTAAAAAGAAAGCAACGAAACGACCTCAATTGGATCCAGATGTAACAAAATTAATTTTATGGTACTTAGGTTGTGGGGCGTTTTGGTTATTTTTAGGTGGTTTAATTGGAGAGTATGTTGGCATAAAATTTGTAGTGCCCGAAGTTGACCAAATGAGTTGGTTAAGTTTTGGAAGGCTTAGACCCGTGCATACAAACATTGTTTTTTGGGGCTGGGCTTCGTTGAGTATGATTGGTTTAGGGATTTATGTTGTGCCTACGGTGAGCAATACCAAATTATATAGTATTAAATGGGGTTGGATTGCTTTAGTTTGTACCAATATTATGATTATTGCTGGAACCATAAGTTTACTATTAGGTGTTAATAATGGTGGCGGAGAATTTAGAGAATATATTTGGCCTATTATGGCTTTTTTTGCAGTAGCTTTATTATTAACCTTAGCTAATTTTATTTTAACCGTAGCTAAACGAACCACGCATGAAATATATATTTCAAACTGGTATATCATTTCGGCTATCATTTTTACTGTAATTGTAGCTTTAACCGCCTATCTTCCGTTTTGGCAAGATGGTGTAAGTGAAACGATTGTTCAGGGATATTTTATGCACTCTGGGGTAGGGATGTGGTTTACATTATATACCTTAGGTTTGCTTTACTATTTTATTCCACAACAACTTAACAAACCAATTTATGCGTATAGTTTAGGTATTTTAGCCTTTTGGACTCAAATTATATTTTATACGGTTATAGGTACGCACCATTTTGTATTTGCACCTATTCCCTGGTGGTTACAAACAGTAGGTATTGTTGGCAGTGCGGGGATGATTATACCTGTGGTAGCGGCTACTATTAATTATAGTATGACTTTTAAAGGTCAATGGAATAAGGTTGCCAATAGCTATACTTTGCCATTTTTTTTAGTTCCGGTTATGTATTATTTTATTGTGTCGATGCAGGGCACAGCCGAGGCGTTTAAATTCACCAATTTATTATGGCATTTTACCGATTTTACGGTGGCACACGCTCATTTGGGATTTTATGGCATTATTACGTTTGCATTATGGGGTGGTGTGTATGCCATCGTACCACGTTTAACCGGCAACGAGCCGCCTCAACACTTAGTAGGGGTTCATTTTTGGTTGGCATTTATTGGCATTTTATTTTATACGATTCCGTTATCCATTGGTTCAACCTTAAGAGGTTTATCGTGGATGAAAGGCGACCCTTTTATAGATAGTGTTGAGATGATGTTTGAATGGTGGTTATGGCGGGCTATTGGTGGCAGTTTGATGTTCATCTCGCACATTATATTTGCTTATAATTTTTATAAAATGTGCATAAAAGACGTAGAAGTTGTTAATATAAAAGACAAAGCCTTTGAACTTTTAATGAAAAATAAATAAATGTATCACTCTAAAATTTAATTGTATGAATATTTTTAACGACCACAAAAAACTGTATCCAATTGCAGGTTTATTATTTTTGTGTCTTACGCTGATGGTGGTTATTTTACCGGCTTTAGATAGTCAAAAAAATAATGCACCGCTACCTGGAAGTAAACCTTTGACCGCCTTAGAACGCCAAGGAAAACTTATTTATATTTCGGAAGGCTGTGTGGCTTGCCATTCGCAACAAGTTCGAAATGTAGCTATGGATAAAATTTGGGGATCGAGACCAGGATTAGCCGCAGATTATGCCAATATAGGGCGCACGAGTATTTGGCAAAATACGGCTACCTTAATGGGTACTGAAAGAACAGGACCCGATTTAACGGATGTAGGTAATCGGCAACCAAGTCAAGATTGGAATTTAATGCATTTATACAACCCCAGAATTGTGGTACAACAGTCTATAATGCCATCATATCATTGGCTATTTGAACTAAAAGACAATCCCGATTCAACTGAAATTATTGTGCCAGTACCGGCGTCATTTTTAAATGGTAAAAAAGGGAAAGTTGTAGCTACCGAAAATGCGCTGGCTTTAGTAGCTTATTTAAAATCTTTAAAGCAAGTACCCTTGCCAAGTACCATGCAACCCAATGCATTTTTAATGGCAGATGCCTTAGCTTCAAACGAAAAAAGTTCGGGAGGTCAAGCTAATGAAGCGGTTGACGGTAAAAAACTTTATACCACTTATTGTCAAACCTGTCATCAAGAAAATGGTGAGGGTTTAAAAGGTGCATATCCGCCACTAAAAGGGAGTGCCGTAGTTACGGGTAACAACTTAGATTTATATATCGATATTATAATGAATGGCTACGATGCCAGGGCTGAATACGGCGTTATGTCGGCAGTGGGTGTTAATGCCAATTTTACTGAAAAAGAAGTGGCTGCCATTATAAATTACGAAAGAACCTCGTGGGGCAACAAAGGTCAAGAAGTAAAACCCGAAGACATCAAGAAGATTGTTGATTTTGTAAAACTTAAAGCGCAAGCCCAATGAAAAAAATAGTATGTATCTTAGGGATATTTTCCTTAAATTATCTGTCATCCATAGCTTGTAAAGTTTGTGACAGAAATCAACCCAAGCTTTTGAAAGGCATTACGCACGGCACAGGTCCACAGGGTTTGTGGGATTACACCATTGTTTATATAACCATTATTATTTCTTTATTCACGCTCTATTATACAATAAAATGGTTGATTAAACCACAAGAAAACAATAAAAACCACATTAAATACTCAATTTTAAAGTAAATTTTATGAAAAACAAATCAAGTGTATTACTTTTTATGGACAATGATGAAAAGCCGTTTGGTGTGTTTGAAACACCCATTCATGTGGAACTCAATACTAAAAATTTAAGTGATGGAGATCATGTTTTAAAAATTGTTAGTAAAGATCCTTTAGGTATTGAAGGCATTAGAAAAATTCCTTTTGTGGTTCGTAACGGACCGGCCATAACCATTGAAGGTATTAAAGAGAATGAAGTAGTTGATGGTACATTGCCATTAATGATAAATGCTTATAGTAAAGGCGACCAAAAGAAATTTTTAATTGAAGGTAGCGAAAGTTTACATTCCATTCCGTCTTGGTTATGGGCAATTATTATTATTTTTGTAGGATGGGCAATATTTTACGCAGTTATTGCTCAGCATACCCTTTTAAAATAACTATTTTAAAAACATTATTTGCTAAAATTATAGATGAATGATTTTACAAATTCATTATTTTTATTTTTGATTGTTTTAAGGCGCCCCAGCCCATCAAAATTAAAATAGCTTACATTACCTTGAGGGTCTATTTGTGAGGTTAAGCCAAATAAAGGATGGTAGTTATAAGAAAACATTTGAGCGTCTTCTGGAAATATTCTTATATTATCAATATTACCATTACTGCCATTTAATACTGTATTGGGTGTATATTTTTGCTGAAACAATTGCCATTTATTATTAACATATTTCCAATATTGCAAAATATAATTTTTAGTGTTTGGCGGTATAAAAGGTATCGTAAAAGATTGAATAAAGCTTTTCTTACCAGTATGTGCGAAAATGTTAAAAGCAGATGTATTCGTTTCAAAATCTTCAAAATAAAATTCTTTATAAGTTGTTGTTGTTATTCTGTTTCTAACATATAAAATTGAAAAATTAGCATTAAAATTTGGTTTAGTAGTTATACCTAACCTAGGATTGGTTCTTTGAGGAATGCCTGATAATACAAGCTCGTAAGTGCCAGCCGGGATAGAAAATAAAGTAAGTGCCATATTCCTTTTTTGACTACTTATAGTAAAGGTACCACTTTGTAAACTATTACTAACGCCTTCATTTATAAAGTTTAAACGATAATTAAAGGTATAAGTATTTGAATTAGATAAAGAATAATAATTACCCAAACTTACTGTAATATTGGTTGTTGAATTTAACGTTAGCGTACTTTTAACCAAGGTACTACTATTAGACGACACATTGGTTATTATAGTAATGGGTTCAGTTTCGTTAATTGAATTTGTTTCATGTTTTGCATTGGTAATTTTTACAATAACATCATCATTAGTATTGGTTTCGTAACTTTCAGGAATATTTGAACGGTCAATATATTGCATTAAATTATTTTTGTTATCAAAAGCTAAAGTAGAAAACAATTTTAAATTTTGGTCTAGATCAAAATTTGTTCCTAAACTATTTAATAACAATGACTTGTAAGATGCATTAGATTGAGATGGAACCCATTTATAAAATTTAAATGGATAAATAAAATTGTATTGATTTTTATTATATTCTATGTAAGTTGCTTCTATGGGTTTATTATTTACATAGTGTTCTTGGGAAATTAAAACGTTTTCATTTTGTTTATTAAGCTCTAAAATGATTTTAAATGCGTCGTTGCTTTGGTTTATTTTATTATTCAAAGCAGTTTGTAAAATATTATTGGGTTTAAAATATTGTAGGGCTATATTTTGAATATTTTTTCTTGATGTTGACATATTTTTAAGGAGCTCGCCTAAAAACAGAGTCGCATAATCTGCGTTGTTAATATTCTCATTTTTTGTAGGATACTTAAAATCAGATAGATACCTATTTATAGTATTTTGAAAATTTGTAAACCAGGTATAGTTGTATGTTTGATGTGCGTTTTGTAAATCTATCATAGAGAACTCTTGTGGTAAAAAGTCGTAACTATATTTATAGACTTGTAACGACGTTTCGTTTTTAGAGTTTTGAAACTCTACCTGTGTTGGTTCATTGTGAAAAACACTGCTATAGCGGGTTGTAGATGTTTTAACAGAAACTATTTGTGAGTTAGGGTCTCTGATAATTTCGGTGGTTTCTGAATGCGATTTCTTATAAGATTTTAGAGTATAAAGTGTTACGCCACCTATAATACCACTAGTACTATTGGAGATATAGCCCGGAATTTCTTGGTCTGTTTTAACATAAACATGCCTCGTAGATAGCGACTTAATAAATTGCTGCGATTCATTAAAAAAACTTTCAACAATTAAATGACCTCGTTGCGTTGAAAACTCTTCGGGTGCCGCAGGATAGTTAGGAGCATTGATATTATCATCACAACTTGTAGAATTTAAAGTATTCACATAGATTGTATTTGATGCAGGTGAATATAATGAATTTTTATCATCAAAATACTGATAAAGTTTATAACCATTTTGTGGAAATATTTCTTTAACAAATAAATATCCTAAGTGCATACCCTGTGTGGTTTCCATAGGTCTAACAGAATAAGTACTTGCAAAATATGGGTTGTTTTTAGGTACATAACATCCAATCTGTAACTTGTCCCAAATATATTTTAAAAGGTCGTTTCGATACATTTGAATATAAACAGGAATACTATATAATATGGCACTGGACTGAATACTGGCTTTATTAGGATTATTATATTCGTAATGTATACTCTCTTCAAGGTTTTGGGTTGATATTTTCTTTATCTTTTTTATTCTTAACCCCCCCACAATTACATTGGTATTATTAGCAAAAACTGTATTGGGTTCAAACTCAAAATCGATACTACCCTTGGTGGGATACGTAATGGTTTTAAGCGACCCACCACGCATAGCTGGCCATCTGGAATCTCGATTGTTATAATAATTAGATGGTTTGGGATTCGGGGTAGTAATATCTTTACTCAAAACAAATAGTTGAGGTAATAACGAGGTATTATTTCTGCCGTCATAATTATTAAAACCCCAATGGTCTATATTTAAACTGAGTGACCTCACAGGATTTTCAGCAAAATAACTAAATACATAAGGATTCATAATATCGCTCGTATTTGAAGCAGAGAACTCTTGAAATTTAAGTAATTTTAGTTTATAAATATCTATATTTATATCACGAACAAAAATAGAGTTGATGCCAGTATTGCTAGCATTTAAATCTTCAAAATAATCGTACGTAAATTGCCAATATTTTACTTCTTGATTTTGGGTGTTTTTTAAAATAATTTTTCCCAAAGCAAAGCTTTGAGTATTGGATGATTGCCTGATCGATTTAAACACGTCGCTAGCGCTCCCTAAGTCATTTCTTAAAATTCCATTTTCAAAATAAAGGGCACCATTTTTAAATTTTATACAACTTAATTTAGAACCATAAACATAATTTTTGATGATTTCATATTCTAAAACGCGATTTTCATTAGACAACGTTGAAGTACCTACGTTTAACCCAGTGTTATATGAATAATAACTATAGCTATCAAATTTGTATAAAAGGTTTATTTCATCTTGTCCATCTTGAGATACTATTTTATTTAAATACCAACTAGAAATGATGCGACTTGGGTTTATACCTTTTTCGGCAGTAAGCGTACAATGTACATCGATAGGATGACTATAACCAGGTTGATATGAATCTTGTTTTCCAAAATAGTACTTGGTACCATCGGTTGTAGTAATTATAAATGTTTCAATACAAGTTTTGCCCGCTAAGGCGCCTAAAGCATATTGGTTATCGTAAGTCCATGGTTGTGAATTATATACATATTCAATTTTAAGGTCTTGTGAAGGAATACACATCGGTTGTCCAGCATCATTAAAAGCAAATTTCCCCGAGATGCCGCCAAAATTAAAAGTAAAAATATCTGGTTCGCCGTCGCATTTGGTAGTAATTTCAGGATTTACTACGCTACCATTAAAATAATTACCTATATAATTTAAATAACCGCCATCACTTAAATATCCATACTGATGATTACTGCCTGCACCTTTTTCATCAGCGAAGCCTCGAACTTGTCTGCTAATAACACCACCAGCTTTTAAAGTCCAGCCCAGCCCAACCCAACTAGCTAATTCTTGCACCTTGATACCACCAGCATGATAGTCTAAACTTAGTGGAAGGCTTAGTTTACCAGAAACTACATTATAAATTGGGATTGAAATTTGCGGGATACCACTATAATAACTTACTGGAATGTCAACATATTTACCTAAGGATGCGGCATTTGGAGCAACTATATTTATTTTTGAAAAGGCACCGCCAGTTTTAGAAGATGATAGAGTTTGAGCCTCCGCTGTTTGTTTTGTATAACATAAAATACTTGTTAATAACACCCATGTTAATACCAGGTAGCATCTATTATTTGCCCCTTTTTTTAAATGATATTTCATAAAAATTAAATTTAAATTTATTCAAAACAAAACATTTTTTGTAACATATTAGATGTTACAATCAAATTATTTTAAAATAAACGTACTAATTCTTAGTATTGTTACGTAGTTTTAGAAAATTTTCTAAAGTATTTTTACGTAAAAAAGGGAGGATTGTTATTGAAATCAAAATCATGCGCAACTTTTTCAAAATAAGTCGCTAATGTGTCTAAGGTATTAAAATGAGTAGGAATATAGGTAATATTAAATTTAGGAAAATCGGCGTGTGATTTGTTTTTGGCATAAAAACCATCATAATAGTTTAATAATAATTTAAAGGCTTCTTTAAAATTTTCATTTTTAAGATGATTTTTAATACGTTGTAGGGTATCAAAACCCAACCTTTTTTGCAACCTATCTGTAGCTGTTATTAAATCTTCACAAGGAAAATGGCTATAAGATTTTAGGATGTTATCGAGTCTTGTTTCAAAATCTATTTGTATTTGATAGTTTGGTGCATGGCGCATCGTTTTAAAAAAAGGGGTTGGAATTAAATTGTTTCCAATTCTTTGGCTTTCGTCTTCAATAAATAGAGGCTTTTTTAAGAGACATGCTTTAAACAATGAGGTGGCTAATTTATTTTCAAACATTTCATTGGAAGTTTGTTTGGGTAATCCAAGCCCACCAAAAGTGGAGCCTCGATGTTGTGCTAATTCTTCAAGGTTAATAACAGGTAGTTGTTTGGTTTCTAAATACTTAATAAGATCTGTTTTATACGAACCGGTATAGCCTCCAATAACTACTAAAGGATAATTGATGTCAAATTGTTTTAAAACCCAATTTCTAAAACTTTTATAGCCACCTTCTAAAACAAAGGTAGGATATTTATTAAATGCTAATAACCAAGCCATTGCCGCACTTCTTTGCCCGCCTCGCCAACAATGTACTAAAATTTTTTCGGGTTTTACATTTAAATTTGTTATGATATGCTCAACCTGTTCTAAATAATTATTTAATTGCTTTCCAAAATATTGTAATCCTATACGAACCGCATTTTCTTTACTTATTTGTTTATAAGTGGTGCCTATTTCTATACGTTCTTTATTAGAAAACACTGGAACATTATAAGCACCTGGAATATGAGCTGCTTCAAATTCCAACGGTGTTCTTACGTCTAATATCAAATATGAACTTAAATCATTTATCACAAAGTCATAAGATAGCCTTTCAAAGTCCACACTGCATCTATTATATAATTATGTTTAAAAATTATTGGTCTTTATATTTAGATTTTAGTTTTGTGTACACAAATAAATCTGAAATACTTTTGTTAGAGGCGGCGTTTTGAATGGCTTCAGCAAATAGGGTAGTAGCAGACAATACTTTTAATTTTGGACATGCCACAGCATCTGGTTTAAAAGGAATAGAGTCGGTAACAATCAGTTCTTCTAGGACGCTATTATTAATATTTTGATAAGCATTGCCACTTAAAACAGGGTGAGTAATAACAGCTCGAACCGATTTTGCACCATTATCCATAATAAGTTGTGCGGCTCTAGTAAGGGTGCCCGCCGTGTCGCAAATATCATCAAAAATGATAACATGTTTGTCTTTTACATCACCTATTAGTACCATGCTGGCAATTTCGTTGGCTCGGCTTCGGTGTTTATCGCAAATCACCATTTCAGCACTAAAATAAATGGCAATTTCACGAACCCTCTTAGAGCTTCCCACATCTGGGGCAGCAAAAACAATATTATCTAAATTTAATTTTTGAATATAAGGTATAAAAATAACCGCACTATCTAAATGATCCACGGGTATTTCAAAAAAACCTTGAATTTGTGGGGCGTGTAAATCCATTGTAATAACTCGGTTTACACCTGCCGAAACCAATAAATTAGCTATTAATTTCGAGCCAATAGCCACTCTTGGCTTATCTTTTCGGTCTTGACGGGCATAGCCAAAATATGGAATAACCGCAATAATTTTATAAGCGCTTGCTCGTTTCGCAGCATCAATCATTAACAATAATTCTAATAAGTTTTCAGCGGGGCTATGGGTACTTTGAATTAAAAACACATAATCGCCACGAACACTTTCTAAAAAAACTGGCATAATTTCACCATCACTAAACACTTCTAAGTTTACTTTGCCTAAGGGTTGGTTAATAACACCACAAATTTTACTGGCAAAATCTTTCATTTGATTGCCATGAAATAATTTAAAAGGATAGATCATTAATGTAACTAAAAAAAGTAATAAAAATTAAATAACGTAAAAGGAAAAATTCCAAAATAAATTATTATAATACATATAATTAAAAGGAGATATTTAAATGTTTGAGATAGATTTAATTGATAGGAAAACGTAGTGGTATCTTCAGGGCTTTTGAAATACATAACCTGAATAAGTTTTAAATAATAACTTATACTAATTACAGAAAACAATACAGCCACAATGGCTAACCAAATGAGGTTGACATGGGTTAATAATAATTCTTTTAACACGAAAAACTTAGACATAAAACCAGCGGTTAATGGAATGCCGGCTAAAGATAATAAGGATAAACTTAAAGCAAATGCCAAAAAGGGTTGTCGTTTTGCAAAGCCGTTAAAATACTGAAAGCTATAATTAGGCAGTTTAGAAATAATGGCAAAAATACAGATATTGGCAACTGAATACGCCATAGTGTACATTAAGAGTGGTTCTTGAAATTGATTGGGGTTTAAATATAAAATGAGTAGCATAAAACCCACTTGAGCAATACTAGAATAAGCCAACATTCTTTTAATACTTTGCTGAAACAAGGCAGTTATATTACCAAATATAAATGAAGCGATAATAAGAAAAGACAGTAAAATTGGAAACGTGGGACCAAGCATTTTACTTTGAAATAGAAATAGTTTAATAAAAGCATACAAGGCGCCCATTTTTGAGATAGATGCCATAAATCCAGTGATGACTGTTGGAGCACCATCGTACACATCCGGCGCCCAAAAATGAAAAGGTGCAGCCGATACCTTAAAAGCAAAACTGATGAAAATTAATAATAAACCCGCCGCAATTAAAAAGCTATAACTTGAATTCATTGGGTCTAATGATATGCCAAAACTACCATTGCTACCATAAATAAAGGCAATTCCTAACAATAAAAAACCCGTAGTAAATGCACCCAATAAAAAATATTTAACAGAGGCTTCTATACAATTTAAATTATGTTTATCTAAAGCAGCTAATATATAAAGCGGCAACGAGAGCATTTCGATGCCTAAAAACATACTTAATAAATTATTATAAAAACACAAAATAGCTAAACCACACATTGAAAATAATATTAAAGAATAGGTTTCGGCTAAATGGGCATTCATGTCTTCTAAAGACTTGGTGTTTAAGGCTATATAAATAAAGGCTAATGCCACTAATATTTCAAAAAAGTACAAAGAAAAGCGATCGAACTCAAAAAAATTACCTGGAAACGACACATATACAATATTATACATTTCTTGATAATTTACAATACCTATGCTCATTACAGCGAGGAGAGCTAAAGTATGCGTAGCACGTTTGTTTTTCATAAATAACGAAACGAGTAGCATTAAAATACCAAAAATACCTGTTGATAAAATTGCGTTCATTGATTGCGTTCTAAATTTGGAGCAAATATACGTAAAATTGTTATAAAATATCATTAAAAGTAATAAAAAATTAACTTTTATTAAAAATTTAACTCTAAATAAGTTGTATCAAGGTGAAATTTTAGGGTTTAGAGACCTTTTACGTCTTCATTTCAGAATTGAATTTCACCAATTTTTCCCAATCTATCGCACCATCTTCATTACAAAAATCCATTGAAAAGTCACGTGTAAATTTGTTCAACTTCTTGGAATACGATATCATAAAATCGTGATTTTTTTCTCTTGCTTTTGTTCCTAAGGGTTCAATTAATTTAATATAAAGTTCAGTTTCGCCCGAAATAAACTCCCAAAATTTTTGACCACAGTATTTGAAGTAATCGTCTTTATACATGTGATTATTAATACCATAACAACAGCCATTTATTGCAATCACTTCCATGTTTGAACCACTTGTTCGTAAAGTTTTCTTAGCTGCTTTAAAATCTGTAATCATTTTTGATATTTGGCTACTATTACCCCAATTGGGACCTGATTTTATCGAAATTATATATCTTTTCCCATCGTTATCAAATTCTAAATCAATCCCTTTAGACGACGATTTTTTTCCATTATAAACTTTTTCGTTTATAAAAATTGCCAATCCTTCTAACCAATCACCAAAAATTGTTTCCTCGCTTGATGAAATATAGGCATCAACAATACTTTTGACGAGATCGCTTGCTGTCAAAAAATGTTTTGCCTTGAATAAATACGGATTTTTCTTTTTTAAAACCTTCGTAAGATTCAAATTATCAAGGCTCCGGATTCTTTTTTGATGGAAAGTGCTTATATGTGTTTCAACGTATTTTGTAACATCTTTAATATTAAGTTTATTCATATTGTATTTGTGGTTCAAAAAGAGTTAATAAAGACGTTTCTATTCTGGTCTTTGCAATATCAAAATACTCTTCTAATACTTCTATTCCAATTGCATTACGACCCATTTTGTTAGCCACATAGGCGGTAGTTCCAGACCCCAAAAATGGATCTAAAACCGTATCGCCTTCTTCAGTAAATAACTTTACAAACCATTCGGGCAATTCATCTGGAAAAGCAGCACTATGATTTTTATTATGACATTCTGTTGCTAAATGTAAAACATTTGTGGGGTACACTGTTTCTCTACCAATCCAATTTGAAACATTTTTTCCAAAACCACTTCCGTTCTTTGCACCATCCCTTATCTTGTCTATTTCGCTTAAATTTTTTAATCTTGACTTTGCCCAAGTGCCAACAGGAACTCTCACAGCGTCTTGATACATATTAAATTGTTTTGTTTTATTAAATTGCAAAAGGCGTTCCCAAGCATCACGAAAACGATTGGACCACTTTCCAGGGAAGCTATTTTTTTTATGCCAAATAAACTCTTCAGTCCAAAGCCAACCTTGTTTACGCATTTCAATTATTAATTCCATGACATACGTGCTTCGTTCGCTTTCAACAACTTTCTCTTTAATATTTAAAACAAAAGTGCCTGTCGGTTTCAAAACTCTTAAAAGTTCTTTGGAAATAGGTAAAAACCATTCAACATATTTATCAGTTGAAATACCACCATAAGTGGTTTTTCTTTGGTCGGCATAAGGCGGCGATGTAAATATTAAATCTACCGAGCAGTCAGGCAGACATTTAAGTTTATCTTTACAATCGCCCAGTATCAAATTTAATGCCATATTTTAAAATATTTTTTAAACAAAGGTACAATTTTTTTTGTAATTATATAAATGCAAAGATATAAATTTAGATTGAAAGTTATTGTTAACTCCATAAATTTTTCTGAAAATTGATTTTATGTATCTGTTATTTAAATTCTCAAAAATTTGGGGAACAAATTTTTATAAAAGGTTATAGTCTTGATTTTAACCATACTGCTGTTATTTTTTTATATTTTTTAGGCGTTTAATTTCGGAATTTATTTTATTAATGATTTCAGTATTATAGATTTTCTTTTTTCCACCTATTTTTGTTGAGTAAACAAAAAACACGTCGCCTCCAAATTTTTTTTTAAAATTTTCGTGGCTAACCTTGTGCATTTCAATCCATTGGTATTGATTTAATGCTAGACCAGACTCAATGGGCTTAATCTGAATACCAATGTAATTTTCTCCAACTTGTATATAAAAATCAACACAATATACCCTATCCCATCTATCAGGCGCTGGTTCTATCTTCATATTAACTGCATCTTCTAATTGTCCATAAATGGTTTCTACTTCAGTTCTATATCCATCAAAGGTTCTATTAATTGTAAGATTGTAAATATAATCATAGCAATCTTGTTTAGTTAAGCTATTAAATGCTTCTTGCCATTCTGGATTAACCACTTCAGTCATTTTTAAGTACAACCTTTCGCTTAATTCTTTTAGTAAAATTGGACTATTTTTAAGCATATTATTAATAATTGAATTTTTCATTATTATAGAAATTTAAAACTTAAATTCATTCTACTTTTTTTAAGAATCAAATCTAAACTAAAAATGTTGTTGATTTCAACCCCGAGTGGTGTTAAAAAAACTTGGTCATAATTAGTAGTTGATTTTATTCTTTCAATTAATCCTAATTCTAAACAATAATTTGAACACCAATTTAGAAACTCATACATAGTTCTTTCATTGTAAGATACATCAAAAATACCTCTTGCAATATCAAGTTTATCTTGATCAAATCTATCCTGTTTCGGAAACCAATTACCTCGTGTTATTTCTATAAATCTTAAAAACCAATAAATATTAACTTTGTGAATTTTGTTTTCCCAGTTACCGTTAGTAATAATTTTAAGTAATAATCTTTTTTGTTCGTTTGACAGATTTATAGAAGATGCATTATTCGTAATGTAAACATAAGGACTAATATTGTTTACAAAGATTTTTCCAAAATCTGTTAAATAATATTTTGAATTTTTAATTTCAAATAACTCAAAATCTAATGCTAACCTTTCATAACAATTAAAATTTGTCCTACTTTTATTTATATTTTCAAATGGAATAAATATTTCATTTGGTGATAAACTGTCTTTATTTAATTCAGCAAAAGTTTTCATAATTTTATTAAGCCATCGAAGATAACAAATTGTATAATTTTTAGGACTTGGGAGTGCTAGTCCAACATTTAAACTAAGTCTCTCAATGGTTTGAGAATAAAGTTCTTTTATTTTTTTTAAAGGATACGTTTGAATTAATACCTGATATTCTTTTCCAAATTTTTCAATGATTTTTTTATTCTTTAAGTTCGTTTCATCAGCGTATAAAATACAATAATTTGTGTTTTCTGAAAATTTAACATTTTTATAATTTAATATTTGAGTAAAGCAATAATCAATTTTAGATTTGCTGTTCATTATAGTTTCTAGTTCAACTAATAAATGATTATTTTCTTTATTTGATAACAAAAAATCTATTCTACCATGATCTGTGCTAATTTCTTGTCCTATAATTTTTGAAAAATCAAATTTCAAATAATGTACTAATCGTGATGGATTATTTAATAATGTCCATTGTACTAACGATTCAACCATATTTAAGCAGATTTTAGTTTACTTGCAACATTTGAACGTGCAAACTGGTCTCCTATATTAATACACAATCTGCAACCATCGTGAAGCACCCTAAAACATTCTTGCCAAGTTAAGTTCAAATGATTAATATAGGTTTCATAATCATCATGAAATCCAATTTGATTTTCTGTTCCGTAATCTTTTAATTGCCAATAAGGTGGCGAGGTAACAATTAAATGAACGCTTTTATCGGCTACTTCAACCATGTGTCTGCTATCGCCATTAATTATTTGATGCTTTGTTGTATCAGGCATTTTAATTAAAATTTTGTACAAAGGTAGTAAATTATATCTTTTATTCCAATAAATTCCATAAAACTTCTAAATACTTATTTTTAAACCGTCGTAGGCTAATTGAATATGGGCAGGTAATTGTTTATTGATGATGTTATGAAAACCCATTTGATGACTGATATGCGTAAAATATACCTGAGGTATTTTTAATTTTAGCGCGATGTCGATGGCTTCTTGTAAACTAAAATGCGATGGATGAGGCGAATGCCTTAAAGCATTTAAAACCAATACTTTACTGCCTTTTATTTTTTCTAATTCTGCCTCGTCAATCGCATGCGCATCCGTTATATAAGTAAAATTTCCTATGCGATACCCCAAAACAATCATATTATAATGCTTCACTTCAATGGGCGTTATTTCAATATCCTCCATAAAAAAAGGTGTCTTGTGTACTTCTATCAGGTTAAATTTTGGTACACTTAAATCGGCTTGTGGTTGAAACGCATAGTGAAACTCGCTTTTTATCACCTGAAGCGTTTGCTGATTGCCATAAATTGGTATTGTTTTATCATATAAAAAATTATAAGGGCGGATGTCGTCTAAACCCGCAATATGGTCTTTATGTGTATGAGTAATTAATACAGCATCAATAAAATTTGTAGCCGAACGCAACATTTGATACCTAAAATCGGGCGTTGTGTCCACAATAATCGTTTTTTCTTGTGTACGAATTTTGATGCTCGACCTCAACCGTTTATCATATCGAACGTCTGAAACACATACTTCACAAGTACATCCAATCATGGGTACACCAACACTGGTTCCTGTACCCAAAAATTCAACTTCAATCATGTTTACGATTCGTTAAATAATTGATTTTGATGGCTTTTAACTTGAAAATAGAGTTCTTGAAGATGCATTGGTAATTTTTCAGATTCAATTTTAAGCTCTGGAATAATCTCTTCTAACATCGTAACTCGGTCGTTTAACTGTAAAAATTTATTTAAGATAACAACTTTTTGATGTTCCAAAAGACACCAGCCACTTTGAAAATTACCCTTTTCGTAACGCACTATATAATTTGACAACGAAATTATTTCTTGAAGATTTTCAATGCGCTTTTGGCATGTTTTCATATTTTAATAAAATTTTAGCAAAGTTATAAAATAAAAGTTGTACCTTTGTAAAAAGTTTTAAATATTTTTAAATATGATTACAAAATCAAAAACCAAAGTAAAAAATACGATTAAAGTAAAGTTTTTTTTAACCGCAGAAACAGATTTCAAGACAGTTGAGCTTTTTGGGCTTAACAACGACTGGGCAGTTGGATTGCCTTTAAAAGCCAAAAAAGATGGTACATTTAGCCTTGAAGTTTCTCTTCCTACCGAAGAAAAACACCAGTTTAAATACCTCATTAATGGTGAAAATTGGGTAGCAGATTCTGACGCCGATGGCTTAACAGAGGATGGCTTTGGTGGTCAAAATAGCCTTTTACACACCTAAATTATGGAGTATAATTCGTCAAGAAACCATTTATCTATCAAGGAATATGGTAGGCATGTTCAAAAAATGGTTGAAAATTTAAGGTCTATAGAAGACCCCGATAAGCGTCAAAACCAAGCTGAGCTTATTATTGAGCTGATGGGACATTTAAACCCCAATATTAAACTAGCAGAAGATTATAAACAAAAGCTTTGGGATCATCTATTTATAATTGCCGATTTTAATTTAGATGTTAAAAGTCCATTCCCCATACCCAGCCGCGAGATGTTCAAAATTAAACCAAAGCCACTTCCTTACCCCGAAAAATTTCAAAAACATCGTCACCTTGGCAGAAACTTAATTAAATTTGTTGATTTAGCCATTCAAGAACCCGAAAATGATAAAAAGAATTATTATGCCCACCTTATAGCTTATTATATGAAATTAGCGTATAGTAACTACCACAAAGAACTTGTGCACGATGAAACCATTCGTGTAGAATTAAAAAATATTTCTGGTGGAAAATTAGAATTTAGCTCAACCCCTTATGTGCGACATAACAGAACAGTGGAACGAGAAGAACATAAAAATTCTAAATGGACAAATCGTAACCGAAACAATAGCCGTGGCTTTAATCCTTATTTCAAAAACAGACCAGATAAAAAAAATTCTACCTTTAAAACGAAATATTTTTAAATAAAATAGTTTTTTTTGCAAAAATTTCATATTATTGCAAAAATTTAAACATGAAATCGTCTAAAAGGGTTGCTTTTAATTTGGAATTTAGTATTAAATCCTCCGTACAAGTTTTATTTAATATTGTTTCTACTTCAGCCGGACTACAGGAATGGTATGCAGATTACGTTGAAATGAAAGGCAATAATTGCAAATTTGAATGGAAAGGCATGAAGCCAGAAGAATTTACTATTGTTGTTTTTGAAGAAAATGCGAGAATTC
Source organism: Alphaproteobacteria bacterium (assembly GCA_030053915.1). Classification (GTDB taxonomy): domain Bacteria; phylum Bacteroidota; class Bacteroidia; order Chitinophagales; family Chitinophagaceae; genus JASGCT01. The sequence goes on along the minus strand of JASGCT010000002.1, from coordinate 103,808 downwards.
GTTTTGAAAAAAATAAAGATAAAAAACACGAATACTTAGAATTTTTAATTTATAAAACTGAAATTTCTGAAGAAACGATCTTAAAAATTACTGATTTTGCAGATGAAAAAGATCTAAGCGACCAAAAAAGCTTATGGAATCATCAAGTAAAAGAACTCATACACCGCTTAGGGGGATAAACTTAAATAACTGAAACTCTTGATTAAAAAAATTGACCTCTTAATAATTAAATCGTTTTTAAGCCCCTTTATAGCAACGTTTTGCGTTTGTCTATTTGTGCTTACCATGCAGGTTTTTTGGCTCTATATCGACGATTTAGTGGGCAAAGGCTTAGAATTAATTGATATTTTACATCTCGTGTATTATGTTGTTTTAGTCTGGGTGCCCGTAGCCCTGCCCTTAGCCTTATTATTATCGTCTTTAATTACTTATGGAAACTTAGGAGAAACCATGGAACTTGTGGCTATTAAAGCCTCAGGAGTTTCTTTATTACGCGCATTTTTACCCATCCAACTCTTTACTTTTTTGCTTACAGGTGTCTCGTTTCTTTTTTCTAATAATATTGCACCTTACGCCTGGCTGAAATTTAATACCTTTCGATACGATGTTATTGTTGCCAAACCAGCCCTTGATATTAAAGAAGGTATCTTTTATGATAAAATTGATGGCTATGTTTTAAAATTGGGCAAAAAAGAAAACGATTCTATTATGAAAAATATTTCAATTTTTGAACAATCGAATCCTTTGCAAGATAATATGATTCAAGCAGATAGTGGTTTAATGCGCGTTTCTAAAAACAAACAATTTATAGAGTTTGTTTTATATAATGGCTGGCGATTCCAAGAGCGAGGTTTAGTGGGTGATATCAATGCAGAGTTTATTAAAATGAGATTTAAAGAATATCGTAAATATTTTAACGTATCAAATTTTCAAAGTGATAAATCTAAAGAAAAAAATTTTTATGACCCCAAACTACTTAGTACCAGGCAACTCATTAAAATTGTTGATTCTATGGATCATGATACCATAACAACACTACGAGTGTACGAAACGTCCACGTATTTTAATAATTTTTATTTTAAAGTTTATGATACCACCGAACAGAGTCTATATAGAAAAAAAGTACCGTACCCTCACTACAAAATCATCCCTGATACCATGTTAAACACATGTATTCAAGCCACAATTGTTAAATTAAAAAGTTTTTCTGAATCTATAAACTCGCATATTGCGGCACAAAAAAACAAAGCCGATTTTATTCGGTTTCACGAACTTGAACTCAACAAAAAATTTAGTTTAGCCTTTACTTGTATTTTATTATTTTTAATAGGTGCAAGCCTGGGTGCCATTATTAAAAAAGGGGGTTTTGGGTTACCATTTGTATTTGCAATTATCTGTTTTATTTGTTTTAATATGCTTAATACTACTGGCGAAAAATTAGTTAAATCCGGGGCATGGCAACCTTTTTGGGGGATGTGGTTTGGTAACCTTGTATTTACACCTATTGCCATAGTATTAGTTTACAAAACCATGAACGAGTTATTTGTTTTTAGATGGCGAAAAAAAAAGTTTTAGTATGATACAAAAATACATTGTAGTATTTTTATGCCTAAGTTTGTATTTCGGATTAAATTCTCAAAAATATAGTAAACACCCTGTTTTTTTTGATACAACGATTCTTAAAATTAATCAAATTGAACGCATCGAAATAAAGTCTATCAGAATTACCAAAAAAACACCATTTGTTAGTTCCGATATTCAAACATCAAATTTAAAAGTGGTCAATACTGGCATCGACTTACCTATTTCATTACAAAACACTCCTAATTTAATTAGTTTTTCGGATGCGGGTAATGGCGTGGGTTATACAGGGTTTAGAATAAGGGGGTCGGATGCTACAAGAATAAACGTAACAATCAATGGGATTCCTTTTAACGACCCCGAATCTATGCAAACCTATTTTGTTAATATCCCCGACATTATTTCTTCAGCCCAAAGTATTCAAGTACAAAGAGGGGTTGGACCTTCTACCAATGGAGCAAGTAGCTTTGGAGGGTCAGTAAATATTGCTACCAATGGCATTGATACCTTTCAAAGCTATCAACTCATGAATGCCGCAAGTTCTTTTAATACTTTTAAAAACACCCTCGTTATCAATGTCCCAACTTTAAATAAAAAACTAATTTTTAATCTTAGAGCCAGTAATATAATTTCAGATGGCTATATCGATAACGCAACCTCTAGTTTGCAATCCCTCTTTTTTAAAACTGCCTATCAGTTTAAAAAATCTAACCTGATATTTAATATTTTCACAGGAAAAGAACGAACCTATCAAGCTTGGTATGGCGTGCCACAAGATTCTTTAAAAACCCATCGCACCTTTAATCCTGCTGGCTTAAGCTCTTCAGGAACTCGCTATCCTAATCAAATAGACCTCTACAATCAAACCCATTTCCAACTTTTTTATAATCTAAACATAGACGCTCACAACCAACTCAATTTAAGCGCTTTTAATATTCTGGGCAAAGGATACTATGAAGAATTTATTGAAAATCCGAATCCTTTAGATTATGGCATAGCTACCGCCGTTATCCTTCAAAGCCTGGTTAGACAGCGCTGGTTAGATAATAATTACAAGGGTCTCAATGCCAATTATATTACAACTTTTGGCAATCATGAACTCACATTTGGCACATCTATTTCATCTTATCAAGGTAATCATTTTGGAAAGGTTATCACATTAAATTCATCGCCAATAAATTTACCAAACTATTATTTTAATAATGCAGAAAAAAACGAATTTCAAGGTTTTGCTAAATGGCAATATAAAATTTTAAACAACCTATTAAGCTACCTGGACTATCAATTTCGTTATATTAACTACACGATAAATGGTTTCGAGATCGCACCAGATTTAGTACTAAAGAATACGTATTTTTTTCAAACCCCAAAAATTGGCTTGGTATATTTAGTGCGTAATTTTAGAGTCTATACGTCGTTTAGCACCGCCCAAAAAGAACCCAATAGACAAGATTTTGAAACGGATATAGCCCAACAACCCAAGCCCGAACAATTGTACGATTTTGAACTTGGGTTTATGTACACGCTACCAAATTTTAATTTCGGTTTAAATTTTTATAATATGGATTATAAAAATCAACTCGTCTTAACTGGTAAAATTAACGATATTGGCGCCTATACCCGTACCAATGTACCTGTAAGCTATAGACGAGGACTAGAATGGGAAGGGGCTTGGGCATTTCATAAAAACTTTAAATTTAGTTGGAATGGTGCTGTGAGCATCAATAAAATTAAACGCTTTGCAACTTATACAGATAATTACGACTCCCCATTTATACAAATTGAAAACAACTATCAGAATACCGACATCGCCTTCTCACCCAATTTTATTCAGCAATTTCAACTGCAATATCAGTATAAAACACTTCAAACAACACTTATGAATCGTTATTATGGCAGACAGTACTTAGACAATACCCAAGACATCGAAAAATCCTTAGCCGCGTTTTCTGTAATAGATTTTAATATTGCCTACAATTTAAAAATTAGTAAAAAAATACATCTTTACCTTGCGGTATTAATTAATAATGTGTTAGATACGTATTACGAACCCAATGGCTATACGTTTAGTTATTATGCAGGTGGCACTTTAACAAAATCAAACTTTTACTATCCTATGGCAGGTCGTAATTATTCATTACAATGCAATTTTCAATTCAATCCTTAAAATTCAAAACACCAATAAATGGTATTACTTTGAAAGTTGCTTGTGGGGGACAACTATTTATTCCATTAATTTAATACACACTGGAGCTGGTATTGACACTCGAATTGAGGTATTTTGTAAGCGACCTGTTTCATGATTTCTTTGGAATAAAACCACTTCATTGCTATTTTGATTAGCTACCCATACATCGGTATCATTATCATGAATATAAAAATTTCTTGGTGTAAGTCCATTTACAGAATCAACCCCTAAAAATTGCAAATTTTCTAAATCTTTCTGCCATTTAAAAATAGCAATATTGTTTTCCCTGCCCCTATTAGAAACATATAAAAAATCTTCGTTTTTAGACAAATGAAGATCGGCACTTGCAAAATCATTGCTATTATTTTTAAAATTTTGATGCAATGGGTATCGTTTTAAGAATTGATAACTATTATAATAATTTTTTTTAAACACCGAAACGAAACCTGCCAATTCCTCAACAACAAACATATATGTATCGTCCAAAGTTGTAACCAAATGCCTTGGTCCTGAACCAAGATAGAGCGGTATGGTTTGAAAATTTTGCGTATCAAGTGGCGCCAAGCCATTGCTAGCCTTAAAAGGATAGTTTAGAATTCTATCCCCACCTAAATCACTTATAAATAAACGACTATTATCAAAATTATACACAGCGGCATGGCAATGGGGGCTTTCTTGACGTGCTGTATTGATACTTGATCCTCTCAGTTGTTGAGTTTGAAAATGAGTACTATCTATCATGCCATCGTTTTTTAACTTATAAACAATAAAATTACCACCGCTATAATTTGCTACAGACAACCACGAAAAATCAGCATCGGCTTTAATATAGCAAGGGTCGGACCCAAAACTTGGAACTATTTGTAAAAGTTTAAATTGTTGTTGTTTCAAATTGTATTTGAATACCGAAATTGTTCCTTTAAGATTTTCGTTTACAGCATATATTAATTGATGCTTTGGATTCCATGCAACAAAACTAGGATTGGTTGTAATTGGTGATTTTGAAACAATAGTTGCAGTTTTTTTAGCTGGATTGTAGCTTACAATATAAATGCCTTGACTGGAATTATTATTGGTATAAGTAGAAACAATTAGACGATAGGGATTTTGAGAAAAACTAGTCCATGTTATAAAAAAACATAAATAAAAAATAACGTATTTCATGTAATTAAAAATTATATTGTTATCACATTTACTGCAATTAATTATTTTTTAAGGCGGCGAAATGTTTATAGAAGTAAGGAATGGTTTCTATGCCTTTATAAAAATTATCAATATTAAATTTTTCATTAGGACTATGAAGTCCATCGTCATCTAATCCAAATCCTAAGAACATAATTTTGGTACCAAGTTCTTTTTCAAATAAAGCGCAAATAGGAATACTTCCGCCACCTCTCACAGGAATTGGTTTTTTGCCAAAAACTTCTTCGATAGCTAATTCACCCGCTTTATAAACAATGCTATCAAGAGGCGTGATGTACGGTTCGCCACCATGAAAAACTTTACATTCAATTTTTACCGAAGGCGGCGTTTGGCTTTTTAAATAGTTAATTAGTTTTGTTGTAATATCATAAGATTTTTGATGTGGTATTAAACGGCAAGATATTTTGGCGAAGGCTTTTGAGGGAAGTACTGTTTTAGCACCTTCAGCAGTATAGCCACCCCAAATGCCATTTAATTCTAACGTGGGTCTTGAACCGGTTCTTTCAATTGTAGAATAGCCTTTTTCGCCCCAATCCTCTAGTATGTCTAATTGTTGTTTATAGTCTTCTAAATTGAACGGAATTTGGGCAATTAATGCACGTTCATCGGCGGTCATTTCTAAAACATCGTCATAAAAACCTGGTATTGTTATCTTGTTATTTTTATCGTGACAAGAGGCAATGATTTGTGCCAAAATTGTTATGGGGTTAGCTACAGCACCTCCATAAACGCCACTATGTAAATCGCGGTTAGGTCCTGTTATCTCAACTTCTATATAGGTTAAACCTCTTACACCAACATCTATAGATGGATTTTCTAAACTTAACATACTTGTATCACTAATTAAAATAACATCTGAAGACAATAATTTTTTATGTTCAACAATAAAATTACCTAAGTTAGGGCTGCCAATCTCTTCTTCACCTTCTATAATAAATTTAACATTGGTGCATAAACAATCGGTTTGGATCATGGCTTCAAAGGCTTTAATATGCATAAACACTTGCCCTTTGTCGTCGCAGGCACCTCGGGCATAAATTTTTCCATCTCTAATAGTGGGCTCAAAGGGTGGCGACAACCACAAATTTAAGGGTTCAACTGGTTGTACATCGTAATGACCATAAACTAAAATTGTAGGTAAATTTGGATTGATGATATGCTCGCCATACACAATGGGGTGTCCGGCCGTTTCGTATATTTTGGTAGTTTTAACACCAGCTTCTTTTAAAAATTGTTCCATGGTTTTAGCACATATTAGCATATCGTTTTTATGATTGCTTTGAGCACTAATGCTTGGAATTTTTAAGATAGTAAAAAGTTCATCTAAGAATCGAACTTTATGTTCATTTAGAAATTGATTTGTTTTCATGATATTTAAAATTTATGTTGTTGATTATTGCTACAATATTGGGTATTCCATTCTAAGGTTTTTTTAAATGCAGCGGTTCTATGAACACACTCTTTTTTAGAACAAATGTTGCAACTAAAAGATTTGCAACTATCTGTGTGGATAAAATATTCGTTCGACTCCCCAAAATGTTGACTAATAAAATCTTCAAATTTTTTTACTTCAATATGGCTTTCTTTAACATTAAAATACCAAGGTACCGTTAAATGACAATCAATATGCAAATGATGTCCATATTTTATAACTCTTAAATTATGTAAATCAATCCAATTGGGATCACGATGAACATTAATTTTTTTTAAGACCTCTTGTAATAGCAAATAGTCGGCTTCATCCATAATGCCTGCTACCGATTTTCTAATAATTTTCCATCCTTGGAATAAAATGATACCTGTTAATAAAATAGTAATTATTTTATCGAAAATTACCCAATGCGTTATCTGAATAACTAAAAAATTAATTAAGACGACTATGGATGTTAAAGCATCTAAAATAAGGTGTTTGCCGCTTGATTCTAATAAAATAGATTTATTCTTTTTACCTTTCCATAAAGCGATAAATCCAAAGACACAATTGATAAAAACCGAGATTACAATGAGTATGATACCTAATTTTAAGCTTTCAATTGGGCTTGGAACCCCAAAATTAATAAGAGTAAAAATTAATAATATTGCCCCTGTAAAAAATATCAGCAACCCTTCAAAAGCCGAGGCGATAAACTCAATTTTACCATGTCCGTAAGGATGGTCTTGGTCTTTAGGAACAGCCGATAGATAAAGGCTATACAAACCAAAACTACCGGCTAAAATATTAATAATTGTTTCTAAAGCATCAGTTAAAACTGCCGAAGAGTGCGTAAAAATATAAGCTAAAATTTTTAAAACAAATAACACCACAGCGCTGCCAACTATCAGCCATTGAAGTTTAATATTTTCATTCGTGTTTTTCAAAATAACCATTATATGATGCAAAAGTACAAAATTAATTTTATTTTAAGGATGAATCACATCTTTTAACCAATTTTAAATGAGGATTCTGTTTTTTAACATTTTTTTTTAACTTTTTAACATTTTTTTTTTTAACTTTGAAAATATTATAATAGGAAAATATGAATACTCATGTATTAAAATTAAAACTTCGTGTTGTCTTGCTAACAACATTCGTGCTGTTAACTATGTTTAAAGCTGACAGTAAAACCAACAAAACCGATACTTTTAAAGTATATGGCAATTGTGGCATGTGTAAAAAAAATATCGAATCGTCTTTGCATATCAAAGGAGTTCAAAAAGCCCATTGGAATAAGGACACAAAAATAATGACGGTAACATTTAACCCAAAAATTATATCTTTAGAAGACATTCATAAAAAAATTGCAAGTATCGGCTACGATACCGAGATAGAAACAGCTAACGATAGTTCCTATTATAAATTACATGGTTGTTGTAAATATCAAAGAAAAAATAATTAATTATGAAAAAATTTGTATTCTTGTGTTTAACTATTTTATGTATTAAAAATTTAAATGCTCAAATTTATAAAGCAGAGCTTTTGGCTAATGGATTAACTTGTTCTATGTGTTCTAATGCTACGCTTAATCAATTGAAAACCATCTCGTTTATAGACAGTATCGACACAGATGTAGAGCAGGCTAAATTTATTTTATATTTTAAACCTAATGCTGATTATAATTTAAATACAATTCGTTTAAAAGTTGAAGATGCTGGTTTTTCGGTGGGCTCATTGGTTCTTTTTATGAACTTTAATAATTTGGCAGTTGAAGACGATTTTCATTATACCGTTGGAGATAAAACCTATCATTTTATGGATACAAAAACACAAACTTTAAATGCAGTTCAAACGGTTAAGGTTATTGATAGAGGCTTTATTACCCCTAAAGAACACAAAAAATTTTTAAAACAAAGTTCTAAATATTCATGTTATAAAACCGGTAAAATGGACAATATTGTAACGCTGTATCACTTAAAAGTTGTTTAGTTTGTGAGGTTTATCTCTTTAATAATTACCTTTTTTATTGGAATTTATACATTATCCGCACAAGAGTTATTTTTATTTACTTACCCTGCTAGTAATGTTCCTAAAAACACCTTGGTGGCTCGGGGAATGAACTCATTTTTTAAACGCTCTATTGATAACTCTTATAGTTATCATTTTATGGCTGAAGCGGAATATGGATTTACAAAACAATTTATGTTAGTGGCAAATAGCTTTTTTAGTAACGAAAAATCTGGCGTAAATTTAGAAGGTGGCAGTGTGTTTGGTCAGTACCGATTTTATAGCGATGATGGTCAAAAAAAGCATTTTAGAATGGCAGCATGGAGTCGTGTCGCTTTTAATAATGCTAAAATTCATCAGGAAGAAATTGAATTAAATGGACATAATTCTGGAATTAAAGTGGGTGTTACGGCTACTCAATTATTACATAAAACAGCATTAAGTGGTACCCTTTCTGTTCAAAGAATGGTTAATAATATCAATAATCCAATTCCAGCGCAGTATGATAGAAATGCAGTTGATTATACATTTTCTTTTGGACAATTAATTCTGCCGAAGCACTATAAAAATTTTTCGCAAACTAATTTTAATTTTATGGTTGAGATATTAGCCCAAACCCTTATTGGGACTGGTAAGTCTTTTATTGACATTGCACCTGTTTTTCAATTTATTTTTAAAAGTAGGTATCGTTTAGATTTGGCATATCGTCATCAAATAGTATCATCAATGTTTCGTACTCAACCCAACGGGGTTCTGTTAAATTTTCAGTATAATTTTTTTAATCTTATCAAAAGAAAATCGCGTTAAGTTTATTAAAAAAAGAACTCGTCAAAAAATAGTCTAAAAAAACACGCATTTGATATTGTTATAACGAGTATTTGTTAAAATTTACCTTTGTTTTGAAAAAAAATGCTATCTTTGAAATAAACTTAACAAATGGCAACAAAAAGTGCAGTTGATATAAAATCAATATTAGGCGGTTGTTCGGGAAATTTAATTGAATGGTACGATTGGTATGCCTTTGCAGCGTTTTCAATTTATTTTTCTGGTCAATTTTTCCCGAATCAAAGTCCAACTATTCAGTTATTAAATACTGCAGCTATTTTTGCAACTGGGTTTTTAATGCGCCCCATTGGAAGTTATGTTATGGGGGTTATAGCCGATAAACATGGTCGAAAAAATGCGCTGACTTTGTCTGTTTTGTTGATGTCGCTTGGTTCTTTCTTGATTGCAATTTTACCAACTCAAAAAACAATTGGCATTCTTGCACCTATATTACTAACGTTTATCCGCTTATTGCAGGGGTTTAGTTTAGGTGGTGAATACGGTATTTCGGCTACCTATATTTGTGAAATATCGAATCGTAAAAATAGAGGTTTTTATAGTAGTTTTTTATATGTAACGCTTATTGGGGGACATTTATTAGCCATTACAGTTCAAGTAATATTGCAAATATTTTTTTTAACAGATGATCAACTTAAATCGTGGGGGTGGCGCATCCCATTTTTTATTGGTTCTTTGCTATCCTTATACGTATTTTATTTGAGAAGAAAATTAGTTGAGACTGATAGCTTTATTTCTGAAGAGTTAAGCCACGATGTAAAACCTGTAAGTATTTTTAAAAATCCAAAAGTTTTTTTTTCGGTGATTGGTATTTCAATTGGCGGTAATGTGGCATTTTATACGTTTTCAATTTATACTAAGAATTTTTTAATAAACACTGTCAATTTTTCAAAATCAAGTGCGTCTTTAATATTTTTCTTTTGTTTATTATTTTTTGCTTCTTTGCAACCCTTAATGGGCTATATCAGCGACAAAGTTGGTAGAAAACCTGTTGTGATTTTTTTTGGTGTTATGGGTACTATTTTTACCTATCCTATTTTTATGTGGTTAAAAGATGCTCATAGTATGTGGTCGGCATTTTTTATTGTTTGTTTTTCGTTATTTATTGTAAGTGGGTATTCATCTACTTCAGCGGTAATCAAAACAGAGTTTTTTCCAGCTAAAATTAGAGCCTTGGGAACGGGATTCCCCTATAGTATTTCAGCAGCATTATTTGGAGGTACTGCCGAAGCAATTGCCTTGTGGTTTAAAAATATTGGTACGCCACAATATTTTTATTATTATGTATCTGGGTGTATTTTTATTTCTTTATTATTTTATATTTTTATTCCTGAAACAAAGGATAATAACTTCTATACGAATTAAGTACTGAAAATAATTAAAGTAATTTTTATTGGTTTTATTTAGGAAGTTTTTTAATCATTATATTTTTATACCAAACTGCAGCGCCATGGTCTTGAAGTACAATATGCCCTGAAAATTTTTCTAAAAACCCGTGAATGGAGGGGTCTTTTTTAAATTTACTTGCTACAAGTCTACTTTTAAAATCTTCCGAAGTTACATCGGTAGAAACCGTAACCACTCCATTAAGTTTTAAGGTTAATTTGGGATATTCTAATATAATTTCGGCACTATTCCATTCGCCAACTGGTTTGGTAACATCTTGGGCAGGAGCGAATAAATCATATAAACCACCCGCTTTTTGTTTAGGATTTTGAATGTTTGTACCTTCGTTATCTAAAACCTGCATTTCGGGTCCTGTGTACCACGCTTCTTTATACTTTTTAGGTTCATCTTGAGAACAAAAAATGATCCCACTATTGCCTTTGCCCGAAATTTTCCAATCTAATTTAAGATGAAAATTATCAAAACTTTCATTAGAAACCAAATCGCCACCACCAACAATTTGCCAATCTTTTTTATTGCTTGGGTCTAAATAGATGCTGCCATCTACTACTTTCCATGCGTTACCGGCTTGCGATTCGCCGTAAGAGTGCCAATTTTTTAAAGTGGTCCCATCGAAAAGAGGCGTAAACCCTGAATTGCTTTGCGAAAACAGACTAAACGACATTGCAAACACTAAAAAGCCACAACCAAGGAGGCTCTTATAAAAATTAAGTTTCATAATAAATTATTTTTTTAATAAAAAAATGTATTGTACGATAGCTTCAGCGTCTTGGGTGCTCATTTGAGGGTGTGGCGTCATAGGAATTTGTCCCCAATTACCTCGTCCACCTTTAATAATTTTATTGGCTAACATCGAAATATTGTCGGCATTGTTTTCATATTTATTAGCAATATCTTTATAAGAAGGTCCTGTAATCGCTTTTTCAACGGAATGGCATGTTAGGCAATCGCTATTAGCTATTAATTTAACACCTGTTGCATACGCTGGATTAGTTGTTATATCGTTGCCATTATTGGTATTGTTATTTTGTGACGATTGACAAGCGCCAAATAAAATCAATACAATTAAAAGTATTAAAACTGAATTTTTCATAAAAAAAATTATTTAGCAAATATAAGAGTTATTTTATGAAATTTTGATATTTTTAAAAAAAATGTATCTTTTTTAAAAAAATCTTAGATGTATAATAATATAAACATATAAAGCCGCCACTTTAAAAACAGTCCATTTTAAAATTGCAAGAGGCTTTATAGAGTATTATAATATATGCCAACCCAAGTAATATTTTATGATTTTTACACGTATTATGAATTAATGTTAATTACTTTCTTTTATTCTATTTGAATTTACTGTTAATTATTTAGTATTTTTGCTTTGATAAATTTATAAATTATGATTGATATTTTAATTGGTTTACAGTGGGGCGACGAAGGTAAAGGAAAATTAGTAGATTTTTTAGCACATAAATACGACGTTATTGCCCGTTATCAAGGTGGTCCCAACGCTGGACATACTATTTATTTAAATGGTAAAAAATTAGTGTTACATCAAGTGCCATCCGGAGTTTTACACGCTAATAAAATAAACGTAATAGGAGGGTGTGTGGTACTAGACCCCATCGTGTTTCATAAAGAAATCATTGCCCTTCAAGAAGTGCAAACAGCCATTTTTGATAAAATAATTCTTGCTGAAAATACGTCATTAATCGTTCCTACACACCAAATGTTAGATCAAATGAACGAAGACGCTAAAGGCTCTTTGAAAATCGGTTCTACACTAAAAGGAATTGGTCCAGCTTATATGGATAAAGCTGGAAGAAATGCACTTAGGGTAAGACAAATTTTTCAAAAAAATTTTTATCAAGAGTATCAAGATTTAAAAAAACACCACCTTAATCTGATGCCCAAAAATGAAGCATACCAAGTAGTTTTAGAGGAAAAAGAAGCCCTGTTTTTTAAAGCGATAGAATTTCTTAAAAATTTTAAAGTTGTTAATATGCCTTATTTTATCCATGATTGTTTAAAAAAAGGCTTAAAAATTTTAGGGGAAGGCGCTCAAGGCACCATGTTAGATATCGATTTAGGAACATACCCTTTTGTAACCTCTTCTAATACAGTGTCGTCTGGAATATGCGCTAGTTTAGGTGTTGCACCCCAACTTATTCGTGAGGTTATTGGCGTTAGCAAAGGGTATTGTACAAGGGTTGGTAATGGCCCATTTCCTACCGAAATAATCGACCAAGAACAAGAAGCATTTATGCGAAAAATGGGTAATGAATTTGGGGCTACAACAGGCCGCCCCAGACGCTGCGGTTGGTTAGACCTTGTGGCTTTAAATTATGCGTGTATGATTAATGGCGTTACGCAGCTAATGCTTACTAAAATGGATGTTTTAGATCATTTTGACCAACTACAAGTGTGTCATCAATACCGTCTGCATCACCAAGAAAATTTTCAATTCACTAATAACCAAGATGAACTTAAAGACATTCAACCCATCTATACCAATTTTAAAGGCTGGAAAACCAATATTTCACAAATTAAACACGCCCATTTATTACCCGAAGCTTTGCATACCTATCTTAAATTTATAAAAACTCAAATTGGGGTCAATATTACTGCTATTTCTAATGGCGTAGAGCAACAAGATATTATTCAAATGCCTAACTATGAAGATTAAAAACGCTTTATTTAGTACTTATAATAAGTCTGGTGTTGTTGAATTTGCCCAAAAACTAAATACTTTAGGCATACAAATAATTGCTACAGGCAAAACAGAAGCGATCCTTAATGAACATCATTTACAGGTTATGACAGTTGAAGATACCACACATTTTCCTGAAATTTTAGATGGAAGAGTAAAAACCCTACACCCCAATATTCACGGGGGCATTTTGTTTAAACGTAACAACCAAGATCATCAAGAAACGCTTTTAAAACATAACATAAAATCGATTGACATGGTGATTGTTAATTTATATCCATTTGAACAAACTATTGCGAATGCGGCGTCAACTTTAGACCAAGCCATTGAACAAATTGATATTGGAGGTCCTACCATGATTAGAGCCGCCGCTAAAAATTATAAAGACGTAGTTATTTTAGTTGAAGCCGAAGATTTTGAACTCGTTTGGCAAGAGTTACAATTACATCAAGATGTTTCACTTGCAACACGTTTGTATTTAGCAACCAAAGCCTTTAATATCATAGCTCATTACGACCATTGTATTGCAAATTATTTTAATACGTTAACGCCTCAAAACAATCTACCTCAAAAAATAATTTTAGAACTCGATAAAAAACAAATATTGCGTTATGGCGAAAATCCTCATCAAGATGCTGCAGTCTATCAAATACCAAACCCTATCCAAAATGTACTTGCTAACCATGTTCAAATACAAGGAAAAGATTTGTCTTATAACAATATATTAGATGCGCAAGCAGCACTGCAATGTATAGCTGAATTTTCAAATCAACCCACCGTTGCGGTTATTAAACATAACAACCCCTGTGGTGTTGCATCAGACGAATCATTAGCAATCGCTTTTCAAAAAGCCCAAGCGGCCGACCCTATTTCAATCTTTGGCGGCATCATCATAACTAATGAAACCTTAGATATAGAAACCGCTCATTTATTGTCGCCACTTTTTTTAGAAATTGTAATGGCACCAGCATTTGAACCTCAAGCCTTAGTGATTTTAAAATCTAAAAAAAACCTAAGGGTTTTAACGTATAATATTGACGAAATACATAAACCATTAACTCAAATTAAATCTATATTTAATGGATATTTAGTGCAAAGGTCTAACAACCAACTTCTAGATACTTTTAATTTAAAATCTGCCTCAGATTACGAAGCCACGCCAGAACAATTGTCCGATTTATTATTTGCTTTAAAAGTAGTAAAACACGTAAATTCTAATGCCATCGTAATTGCAGAAAATCAAGCAACTACTGGTATTGGGGCTGGTCAGATGAATAGAATTCAATCTGCCGAAATCGCTTTAAAACAAACCGCTTTAAAACCCAATATTGTAAACCCAGTCTTAGCCTCCGATGCTTTTTTCCCATTTCGAGATGTGGTAGATTTAGCACATGAATTTGGTATTAAAGCCATAATGCAACCAGGTGGAAGTATAAACGATTCACAAGTTATAGCAGCTTGTAAGGCATTTAAAATCCCACTTTATTTTACTGGCATTCGTCACTTTAAACATTAGCACATGACATCTAAAAATGCTTTTAATATATTAGCTATCAGTCCTATAGATGGTAGATACGCCAACAAAACAAAAGTACTTCAAGCGTATTTTTCTGAGTACGCCCTTATTAAATATCGTATAAAAATTGAAGTACTATACCTCTTAGAATTAAGTAAACAGGGGCTTTTTACAATCTCCGAAAATCAAAAAGAAAAACTTTTAGGTTTACTTCAATTAACGCCCGAATCAGAATTAATATATTTTCAACAAATAAAAGACATAGAGTCTATTACGAAACATGACGTAAAAGCTGTAGAATATTTTTTACAAGATTTTGTGCAAAAAAATGATATGTGTAATTTAGAGAATTGGATTCATTTTGGATTAACATCTCAAGACATCAATAATACAGCCATCCCTTGTATGTTAAAAAATTTTTACCAAGACCATTTTATCAATGCCTGGGAAATAATGATAAACACAATAAACCAATTAGCGCTTCTTTATAAAGATATTCCCATGTTAAGCCGAACCCACGGACAGCCAGCAACTCCAACAATCTTAGGTAAAGAATTTAAAGTTTTTTCTGAACGCTTAAAAGCCCAATTACATCTTTTAAAATTATTACCTCACCGTGCAAAATTTGGAGGAGCTATTGGTAATTTAAATGCTCATAAAGTAAGTTTGCCAGCAATTGATTGGCAAACATTTGCAGACCATTTTGTTAAGACCATCTTAGGTTTAGAACGTACCGAGTACACAACTCAAATAGAGCCCTACGATTTTTTAGCCGCACATTGCGACACGATTAAAAGAATGAATACAATTCTGATAGATTTTTGTAGGGATATCTGGGCATATATTAGTATGAATTATTTTATTCAAAAAATTAATTCGAACGAAGTGGGCTCGTCGGCGATGCCCCATAAAGTGAACCCTATTGATTTTGAAAATGCTGAAGGAAATTTAATGTTAGCCAATGCTGGGCTCGCTTTTTTAAGTGAAAAATTACCTATCAGTCGTTTACAAAGAGATTTAACCGATTCAACCGTGTTACGAAATTTAGGTGTGCCTTTAGCACATACTTGGATTGCTTTAGAATCCATTCAAAATGGTCTTAAAAAATTAGTTGTTAACGAAGAAACCTTGAAGCACGATTTGGAAGACAATTGGGTTGTAGTGGCAGAAGCAATCCAAAATGTTTTAAGAACGGAGGGGTTTGAAAAGCCATACCAACTTTTAAAAGATTTTTCGCGACAATATCAAAAAATTACTAAAAAAGAAATGGATTTATTTATCCAACAATTAAATGTTCCGGATAACCTTAAACAGAAACTTTTAAGAATTACGCCTTTTAATTATACCGGTTATGGACTTTAAACACAATTCTTTGTTTCGAAACGGGAGTATCATATAAATTTAAAATTTATGATATGATTACCCAAAAAACTAATGAACTTTATACTAAAATAAGCTCAACAGGCTTTATTATTGCTATTGGAATAGTTTATGGCGATTTAGGAACGTCACCATTATATGTGTTTAAATCGATTATTAGAAATCATATTTTAGATCATGAAATTATTTTTGGTTCCATTTCCTGTATTTTTTGGACATTGACGCTTCAAACGACGTTTAAATATATTTTTTTAACATTAAAAGCCGACAACAAAGGTGAAGGTGGTATTTTTGCTCTCTTTTCTTTAGTACGAAAAAGCAATAAGTGGTTGTTTATTCCTGCTATCGTTGGTGCTTCAGCACTTTTCGCCGATTCTGTAATAACACCGCCAATTTCAATTGCCTCAGCTGTAGAAGGATTAAAAACAATTCCATATTTTAGTCAGATTGTTAATGATGGCAATAATTTTACACTTTCTGTAGTTATTGTGATCTTATGTGGTTTATTTTTATTTCAAAAATTAGGCACAAAAGTGGTAGGATTTTCTTTTGGACCAATTATGATAATTTGGTTTATGATGATTGGCATATTAGGCATCATAAGTGTTGTTCAACATATTGAAATTATTAAATCTTTAAATCCGTATTATGGGTATTTATTACTAACTAAATACCCAGGAGGGTTTTGGTTTTTAGGTGCAATATTTTTATGTACAACAGGTGCCGAAGCATTATATAGTGATTTAGGAATTTGTGGAAAAAAAAACATAGAAATAAGTTGGATTTTTATAAAAATATGTTTAATTTTTAATTACCTTGGACAAGGCGCATTTCTTTTAAATGAAGTTGGTACTGAATTTGCTGGTGAAAATCCATTTTTTTCGATTATGCCAAGTTGGTTTTTATGGATTGGTGTCATTATTTCAACGATTGCCGCAGTTATAGCTTCACAAGCGCTTATTTCAGGAACATTTACATTAATTAGTGAAGCTATTTCGTTAAATTTTTGGCCTCGAGTAACCATCAAATACCCGTCAGATGTAAAAGGACATATTTATATCCCAAGCATTAATTATATTTTGTTTATATTTTGCTTATTAGTTGTTTTAATCTATAAAAAAAGCAGTAATATGGAAGCCGCATTTGGTTTTGCCATTTGTACAACTATGATCATGACAACATTGTTGATGGGATTTTATATGATAGCATTTAGAAAATGGAACATTGTTTTGTCGTCTTGTATATTACTGATATTCATCATAGTAGAAACATCTTTTTTTATTGCAAACTCTCCTAAACTTAAACACGCACTGCTGATTGTGATTTTTATGTTAGCATTAATATTTATTATGTTAGTATGGTACTTATCTACTATTCAAGTTGATAAATACCTTCAGTTTTCTAAACTTAAAAACTATTTGAATAAAATTATTGACTTAAGTTTTGATAAAAATATCCCACTTTATGCAACCCATTTAGTGTTTGCTTCAAAATCGAATGAAGATGATAAAATTGAAAAATCAATCATTGAATCCATTTTATTTAAGAAACCTAAAAAAGCAGTCGTTTATTGGGTTGTAAATATACAAACAACCGACGAACCCTATCAAATGAATTATAATATTGTAGAAATTTATAAAGATTCATTCTATAAAATTAATTTCAAATTAGGCTTTAAAATAGAAGCCCGATTAAATATCCTGTTGAAACAAGTAATGTTAGATATGAAAAATAACAATGAATTACGTGTTAATAGCCCGTATGAAAATATTGATATAAAAAATTTTCATGCTGACATGACTTATGTTTTTATTGAAAATTTTTTCTCAATTGAAAATGAATTACCTTTTTTTACGGACAAATTTTTGAGCTTATATTTTTGGTTAAAAGCCATGTCGCAACATGATAAAAAGGTTTTTGGTTTAGATAGTTCTAACATCATTATTGAAAGCACACCCTTAATCATGAATACAAAATCTTATATTGAATTGCAAAGAGAATCTTCTCAAAATAATAACAATATTTAAACATGTGCCTCATTGTAATTATTTAAAAAAATAAGGACTACCAATAATAATAGGAACGCGTTGATGCAACTCGGTTGGTATAATATCTAAAATAGCTTCAAGCCCAGTGGTAGCCACGCCACCAGCTTGCTGAAAAATAAATGCCATTGGGTTACATTCGTATTGTAATCGTAATTTTCCGTTTTTGTGGGCTAGAGTACTTGGATACAAAAACAAGCCTCCTTTAATTAAATTACGATGTAAATCAGCCACTAAACTACCAATATAACGATGTGATAAATTTGTTGTTTTATCTGTTAAAAACTTCTTTAAATAATCCCGAGTCGGTTGTGTAAATTGATAGTAGTTAGCCATATTAAAAGAGATAATACTACCAGTTTGTGGACATTGAATATTAGGATGACTTAAACAAAATTCACCTATGGTGGGATCCAAAGTAAAACCATTGACACCTCGTTTTGTAGCAAATACAAAAATTGTGGATGAGCCATAAATAACATAGCCCGAAGCAATGATCTGATGTCCTGGTTGTAAAAAATCTTCTTTAGTACAAGGACTATCAGGTGCTGGTTTTGAAATACGTCTATAAATACTAAAAATACTGCCTATAGACACATTGGTATCAATATTACTACTGCCATCTATAGGGTCGTATAATAAAATATATTTACTTTGATTGTTGGCTGGATTATCAAATATCATGATGTCATCTAATTCTTCGCTTGCCACACCAGCACAGCTATAACCACTACTTAAAACATTAAAAATATGTGTGTTCGCAATGTCGTCTAATTTCATAACCTCTTCATTCTGAATATTTGTTAGACCACTGGTGCCAAGAACATCTAATAACCCGGCTTTATTAACTTCTACGTTAATTCGTTTTACTGCTAACGAAAAATCTCTAAGTAAATTACTAAGTTCGCCAGTAGCATAAGGTATTTGTTTAACGTCATTATATCTAAACTCTTCAAGTGTTAAGGTTTTATTTATTTTAATCATAAGAATTTTTATTTATCAATTTGTTCTAAAAATTCTCCAGTTTGTTTATGCTTTAAAACCCGTTTCGTTTGTCCAAAATGAGTTACTTCTTCTTTGATAAGCCAATAGTGTTCGTTATACGATTTGAGTTCTTTTTCTGTTTTAACGTTTTCTAAACCACGCCATATTGGCAAATGTATAGGCTCCCATTTTTTAGACTTTGCCGATACATAACAGGCATCTAAAATAGCATGAACTACATAGCCGTCATAAAAAGTTTCTTGAGGTTGACTTTGATTCTCGTAGCTATTAAACATATCTTTAAACATGTGATTATAGCCCAAATCGTTCACTTCGTCGCCAACGGGGAACAACCAACCATTTTTAATTTCTGTTTTTTCAGCTACGTAATTATCACTTTGACCGCTCGAAAACATTTCGAACCCTGTTCTTAAAAAATTATTAATCCAAACAGTACCTTCAGTTCCCATCACTTCGTCTCTAAGATCCAAACCACCTCTAAAACACCAACTGGTTTCAAATTGTCCAATAGCGCCGTTTTCGTATTTCACTAAACCAATTGCATTGTCTTCAGCTTCAATGGGTTTAACTTGGGTATCAGCCCAGCACATAGCTTCAATAGGTTTAATATCCTTACCAATAAAACCACGGGCTATTTCTACACAATGACAGCCTAAATCTAACATACATCCACCGCCAGCTTTTTGAAGATCCCAAAACCAATCACTATGCGGACCAGGGTGCGTCTCGCGTGATTTTGCCCAAAGAACTCTGCCTATAGCCCCTTTTTTAACAGAATCCAAGGCTTTAAGAAATTTAGGAGTATAACATAAGTCTTCAAGATAACCGTTAAAGATACCAGCTTGTTCTACCATATTTAAAATGTTTAAGGCTTCACTACCATTTCGGGCTAAGGGTTTCGTCATGATAATACCTTTTTTATATTTGCAACATAATGCCGCAGCCTCATAATGTAAATGATTGGGTAATGCCACACATACCATATCGACGCGCGAATCAGCGACAGCTAATTCTAAATCGGTTTGAGAAAACTCGCAGTTAAAATCTTCTGCAAATTGCTTGCCTGTTTCTAGTTTTCTTGAATAAACTCCAATGATACGGTCTTTATTTCGGTTTCCTAAAATCGAGGCAGCATAGAATCTTCCAATAAAACCCGCACCTAACATGACAATATGTAACATAGTAGTCGTTTTAATTAAAAAATTTATTACCTAAAATATTAGGGAGCATTTTACGCCAAGTTTCCCAGTCGTGGTGAATATCGTTACCCCAAATTTGTAAATCGTGAGGAATATTTTTGTGTGATAATTCTTCCGAAAAAAGCCAATTTTTATGAGGTGCCTCGTAATTGCCGCTTCCAGTATAAATATGAATATGATGACTACGCCTAATATGGCTTAAAAACCAGTCATCGCTTAAGTTAGGAATATAGTGGTATGGACTGTTAAAATAAACTTGTTCGTCAAAAAAACCATCTGTATAATCAGTAAGGTCGTAAACACCACTCATGGCAATAGTACCTTGAATGGTTATGGGGTATTTTAAAAATAAATTCATAGCATGTAAAGCACCAAACGAAGCCCCACAAGTAAAAATTGGGGTTTCAAAACTGGTATGATTTCTAATATAAGGCACGACATCTTCAATAACATAGGCATTAAATTGATTGTGACGAATGGCTTTATGAGCAGGCTCCATAGTTTTGTTTAGCCAACTTTGCGAATTGATACTATTAATACTAAACACAGTTAACAAACCTTGGTCTATAAAAGGTTTTAAACAATCTATAAGTTGAAAGCGTTCATACTCTAAATAATCGGCAGCAGCAGTAGGTATTAATAATAAAGCAATGCCATAATGTCCATAACGTACAATGGGCATCTCTTGTTGCAGTTGTTGGCTATACCAACTTGTTACATGTTTTTGCATAAAATAAAATTTATAAAATTAAAGGTACAATAAAACAAATTAAAATAAGAAAAAAAAGTGGAATTTTTTTTGTAAATAACGAAAAAATAAAAAAAATAAGAAGATAAAAGGCAGGAGTTTGCAATAAAGTTAATAATTGTTGGTTCGAGAATCTGTCGATTTTTAAAGCATCTTTAGCCAAGCGTAATGCCGATCCAATAAGTATAGGAATTACCGACGCATGAAACCCTATAAGAGATGCTTGAATACCTGGATAATTTTTTAAATTCATCCAAATTGGAAACACAAAACAGGCTAAAAGGTAACCAGGTAAAAAAATAGCAAAAGTTGAAATGAAGATAGCAAGAATTTGATGCCCAATACCATCTTTATTAGTTACTAAACCGCCCACATAACCAGCAAAAACAAACATAGGACCTGGAATTAATTTAATAATACTTGCCCCAATCAAAAAGGACTCTTTGTTTGCAATATTTAAATTTCTTTTGGGTTTTGTAGAGTCATCAAACTTGCTAAAATAGCCTTCTGGACGCGCCACAAATTGATTGTACATTACAGGAATTAAAACATCAATACCCTGATACACTATCGAACCATTCCGATAATTGGTTTCAAATAAATTAAATAAATCATGAACCCGCCAATTATTTTTAGAAGACTGTTCTGAAATAAAACCAAATAAAAAATAAATAATAAAAAAAATACTTAAAAACCGCCATTTTATATCGTATGATTTCTTCTCAATTTTTAAATTGGAAACCTTTTTGTTTTTAAATTTAGATGCCCATGACATGAAACCAGAACCAATAATTAAAGCCGGAATCACAAATGGCGAAGCAAAATAATAATAAACTAAAAAGCTACATACAACACAATAACTGATTATTGTAAAATGGAATCGTTGTTGTTTTAATAGATTGAGACTTGTAACAATAATAAAAGCAATGGCTAAAATGGGTAAATACATAAGATATTCAAACAAACTTGTATTGTGGCTATCTGAAAAAAACAAAGCTAAGACTCCCATAAAAAGGGTCGCTGGTAAAACCCAAACTAATAAACATAACGCCGCAAATAAATTGCCACCAATTTTAATTGCTGCTAAAATTAATAATTGCGTAGAGGTTGGTCCCGGCAATAACTGGGCTACAGAATAAAACTCTTTAAATTCTTCTTCTGTAAAGAAATTTTTATCCGTTACAAAATGTTTTAAAAAAATACTTAAATGCGATTGTTGTGTTCCTACAGATGTAAAACTTAATACAAATATCCGTTTTAAAAAATTAATTCTTGATGTCATGATTAATAAAGACAAATATACAAAAATATTACCAATAATAATAAAAAATATGTCAATAGGTTCAAATACTTCCCAAAATGTACTAACACGGCTAATTTTAGTTAGCCTGATTTTGGCAAGACCATTGACTTTGGTTTGCTGGATTTATGTTATATGTATTTGCCATTCAAGTTTTTGAGGGTGCCAATTGAACATTTGATTATTGTGAAGAGAGTCTAAAAAATAAAAATTTTCAAAAAATAGTTGTTATGTTTTCAAAAAATGCAAAAAAATCACTATATTTGTAAAAATTATATTTATGTCGAATCCAAAAGGCCTTGAATGGCTTATAACTACAAGTTCATTTGAAGATGTTTTTATTCCCGAGGAATTTAATGAAGAACATTTACAAATTAAAGATTTAGCCACACAGTTTCTTCAAAAAGAGGTCGTTCCAAATTTTGATAAAATTGAATGTAAAGAAGATAATATTATGGCAAATATCTTAAAAAAAGCCGGTGATGTTGGCTTGTTAGGCAGTGCTGTTCCAGAAGAATTTGAAGGATTAGGAAAGGACTTTGTTACCACAAGTATTATAAACGAATCCCTAGGAGCAGGTTACTCATTTTCAGTTGCCTATGCCGCCCACACAGGTATCGGTACATTACCTATTTTATTCTTTGGTACCGAAAATCAAAAACAAAAATATGTTCCCAAACTGGCATCTGGACAACTTATGGGCGCTTATGGACTAACCGAACCTACCAGTGGTAGCGACGCTTTAAGTGCAAAAACAACAGCCGTGCTTAGCGCGGATAAAAAACATTATATTTTAAACGGACAAAAATGTTGGATTACCAATGGTGGCTTTGCCGATATTTATACTGTATTTGCCAAAATAGACGGCACCAAATTTACCGCATTTATTATAGAAAGAGGCATGCCCGGCTTTACCCAAGGGTTAGAAGAACATAAAATGGGCATCAAAGGCTCCTCTACAGTACAACTTTATTTTCAAGATTGCTTAGTTCCGGTTGAAAACGTTTTGGGCGACATTGGCCGCGGACATATTATTGCCTTTAATATTTTAAATATCGGACGTTTAAAACTTTGTATCGCTACACTCGGCGCTGCTAAAGGTGCCGCCAAAGAGTCAGCCCAATATGCTAATACCCGACAACAATTTAAACTTCCATTAGCTACGTTTGGGGCTATTAAATTTAAAATATCCGAGATGGTTATTAAAATATGGATGATAGAATCCCTTAGCTACAGAATTGCTCATAATGTAGATATTAAAGAAAAACAATTTATTCAAGATGGCAAAACCTTTAATGAAGCATCCTTAGGTGCTGCAGAAGAATTTGCTGTAGAATGTTCTATTGCAAAAGTTGCCGGAAGCGAAATGTTAAATTACGTAGTTGACGAAGGCGTTCAAATTCATGGCGGAAACGGATTCAGTGACGAATACCTCATTTCAAGAGCCTATCGTGATAGTCGAATTAATCGTATTTTTGAAGGTACTAACGAAATCAACCGACTCCTTATTTTTGATATGATTATTAAACGTGCTTTGGCTGGAAAAATTGATTTATTAACTGCCGCCAAAAAAATACAAAATGACCTCTTGGGAATTCCAGATTTTTCAATCAAAAATCAAATCGATCTGTTTGAAAATTTAAAAAACACATTGGAAAACTACAAAAAAGCTATCTTACTTGTAGCAGGCGCTGCCACTCAAAAACTTAACGAAAAAATTGCCACTGAACAAGAACTTATTATGAATATCTCCGATATGATTATTGAAACCTATATTTGTGAAAGTGGGTTGTTACGATTACTTAAATTAAATTCTAAAAAAACAGTGGATATTCAAATTGAAAATCGAATCGTTGAAACGTATTTTTATGACGTAAGTTTTAAAATCGCTAAATATGGTCAAGATGCCATAAATATCTTTGCCAGTGGCGATGAACAAAAAATGATGCTATTAGCCTTAAAACGCTTTACAAAATGCGACCCTATAAATCCCAAAGAATCCAGACGAATTATTGCAAAAGATTTTTTGCAAAAACAAGGTTCAAATTAACATTATTAAATATTTTTACAAAAAAAATAATGTTTTTTGAGAATAACGATACTTTTAAAAAAAAAATAACTAATTTTGCTCAAATTTATAAAATATGGAAAATCTAGAACAAATAAAAACACTTTTTGGAGATGTTGCTGAAAAAGCCGCCCTTGAAGTTAAAGATATTATTAAAGAACATGGATCTAAAAAAATAGGCGAAGTTACAATTGCTCAAATTTACCAAGGGATGCGCGGCATCACCGGGTTGGTGTCTGAAACAAGTTTGCTAGACGCCCAACATGGTATCAGCTTTAGAGGTTATTCAATCGACCAACTTAAAGAGCATCTTCCTACGTTTAAACCAAACGGCGAACCTAAACCAGAGGGACTGTTTTATTTAATGCTTCTTAATCAATTACCAACTTCAAGTGATGCTTCTATTATCACAAACCATTGGCAAAGAAGAAGTCACGTTCCCAATTATGTTTTTGATACGATCGATGCCCTGCCTATTAAAACCCACCCTATGACGATGTTTGTAGTAGGGGTCATGGCACTTCAATCTGAAAGTAAATTTGCATTACAATATTCCAAAGGAATGGGTAAAAAAGAATATTGGGGATATACCTACGACGATACGATGGATTTAATTGCCCGTTTGCCAAGAGTTGCGGCACATATTTATCGTAGAAAATATAAAAATGATGTTCATATTCAACCAGATGGTTTATTAGATTGGAGTGGTAATTTTGCCCATATGTTAGGATACGATGATGAAAGTTTTCATGAACTCATGCGTTTGTATTTAACCATCCATGCCGACCATGAAGGCGGTAATGTGTCTGCCCATACAACCCATCTTGTAGGGTCTGCCCTCAGCGACCCATATCTTAGCTACGCGGCTGGTATGAACGGATTAGCTGGTCCACTCCATGGCTTAGCAAATCAAGAAGTAGTAAAATGGATTTTTGAAATGAACGACGAACTAAAATCTGAAAATCCAACCAAAGAACAAATAGCAAAATATGTTGAAAAAACACTTGAAGAAGGTAAAGTAGTGCCCGGCTATGGACACGCCGTATTACGCAAAACCGACCCCAGATTTACTGCACAAATGGAATTTGCCAAAAAATACCTACCCAATGACACATTTGTAAATATAGTTTGGAAAATTTATGAGGTAGTGCCCCCTATTTTATCAACAAAAGGCAAAATAAAAAATCCCTGGCCTAATGTGGATGCGCATAGCGGTTCTTTATTATTACATTATGGTTTAAATGAATTTGAATTTTATACCGTCCTTTTTGCTGTCAGCCGAGCTCTCGGAGTATTATCTAGCTTGTGTTGGGACCGTGCGCTTGGCTTATCAATTGAAAGACCAAAATCTGTTACAACCAACTTAATTAAAAAGTGGTTAAAAGGTGAAGAAGTAAGCATATGGGATTAAAAATGAAACATCGGGGAACTAGCTCAGTTGGCTAGAGCGCTTGCATGGCATGCAAGAGGTCAGGGGTTCGACTCCCCTGTTCTCCACAAAAATTTATAAATTATGAATTTACATGAATATCAAGCCAAAGAAATCTTGAAAGCATTCCAAGTGCCAGTTCAAGACGGTATTGTTGCCGAAACAATCAATCAAGCCACTGAAGCCTATAAAAAAATAACCGAAGAAACTGGTTCAAAATTTGCAGTTATTAAAGCCCAAATTCATGCCGGTGGTAGAGGTAAAGGGAAAATCGAGAACACCGAACAACGCGGCGTATGTGTCGTTAAATCCTTAGAAGAAGCAACGCAAGCCGCAACCAATCTTCTTAGCAATAAACTTATCACCATTCAAACAGGTCCAAAAGGAAAAATTGTTAATAAAATTTTTGTGGCTAAAGATGCATATACAACCGGACCAGCCGCTACCCAAGAGTTTTATTTATCCATGCTTTTAGACCGCGCTAAAGGAGAATTTGTAATCATTTATAGCACTGAGGGTGGCGTAGATATCGAAAAAGTTGCTCACGAAACCCCCGATAAAATTTTTAAAGAATGGATTAACCCCACTGTCGGCTTAGCAAATTTTCAATTAAGAGACATTGCCTTTAATTTGGGACTAAAAGGCGAGGCTGCCAAAAGCTGTCAAAAATTTGTAGCGAACTTATATAAAGCCTTTATTAATACCGATTGCTCTTTATTAGAAATTAACCCACTATTTAAAAACAGTCAAGACCAAATTTTAGCCGTAGATTGCAAAATGTCTATCGAAGATAATGCGCTAATAAGACACCCAGAATTAGAAGCCATTAGAGATTTGTCTGAAGAAGACCCTATCGAAATTGAAGCCGGAAAATATAACCTAAATTTTATTAAACTAGACGGAAATGTAGGCTGCATGGTCAATGGAGCTGGCTTAGCTATGGCAACCATGGATATCATTAAACTAAGTGGTGGCGACCCAGCAAATTTTTTAGACGTTGGCGGAGGCGCCAATGCCCAAACCGTTGAAGCAGGGTTTAGAATTATCTTAAAAGAACCTAATGTAAAAGCAATTCTCATTAATATTTTTGGTGGTATTGTTAGATGCGATAAAGTGGCTAACGGCGTCATAGAAGCCTATAAAAAAATTGGCAATATTAATATCCCAATTATTGCCAGACTTCAAGGTAATAGTGCAGAATTGGCTAAAGAACTTCTAGACAAATCTGGCTTAAAAGTAGTTTCCGCCATCGAACTTGAAGATGCCGCCAAACTAGTTACACAGGCTTTGCTTTAGTTCCTAATAATTTTAGAACATATTTCAATTCTAAAATTAATCCCGCAATATAATAAAGCACCGTCATTGCAATATCGGCTTTAGTTAGTTTTATATTTAATACATAGATAGATAACAACAAGACTCCGATAATAATTACTATTTTTAACATGGTAAACATAAGCTTAAAAAAAACCATTTTTTTGTTGCCGTTTAACAAGGCATCTTTATAATGCGAAAAACAAACCGTAACACTTAAAACAATAAAAATTAACACTAAAAAAACTTGAAAAACACTATTTAAGTTGAAACAAAAGGTACCACCTAAAAAAATTAAAAACTGAACAATCGAAATAACAAAAAGAGGCATTAATGGTGTTTTTATAGTTAAAGATTTCATAACGTTTGACGAATTATTTTATAAAGATAAGTAATAATATATAGTAATGGACATGAAATAGATAAAATAGGTTTTATTAAAAAATAATTATCTAATACAATGCCTAAACCAGTACAAAGCAAACACCCAAAAAATAAGCTATACACTAAATGAAGATTTTTATTAAAATAGGAATTTTTTTTCATTCGACAGAAATCTCTGAATTATTTAAATTTAAAGTTGTTGTATCGAGGTTTATCAATTTATCATCGTTTAGTACTTTTTTTAAATTTGTTAAATATTGGTCGTTTTGATAAATGATTTTTTCTAAGGAATCCGTTTTAATCTGCATCAGTTCAAAAGTTGTTCGTGACTCTTGAGATGAATAACCGGGAATATAATATTTTAAAGGGGTAAACGAAATAATAATAATAGTAAAAGATACAATAAACACAAACGAAGAGCTTAAAAAGATATAGGCACTAATCCTACTAAATTTAAATGAAGTAACATCCTCAAAAGAATCTTCATTTACAATACTCAATCTATAGGTATTTCTTTTTCTTTTAATTTTACCAAAATCTTCTTCGATCATTTTTAATTAAATTTTAGCAAATATCTATTTTTTTTTTCATAAAATTAACTTTTTTTTCATAAATTTTAAAATTATTAGCAAAAAAGGGTTCTTTATATTTTTTCCGAGTTATTGTTTCCGTTGGTAATACGATAATAAAATCTGGTAAGTAGAAAATTCTATAATAGTTTAATTATAATATTTAAACATCAAATTAATTTTTTATAACTAAAAATTTGTATTTTTGCAATGTATTAAGCGGTTAAAATATTTAAAACAATCGGTATTAAAAATGACAAAAAAAGAATTGGGTTTTATTAAAGTACAGGAATTAGTTTCGAGGTTTAGCCAACAACGACTTTCTTACAAAAATTCAAACTATAACGAAACACAAACCCGCAGAGATTTTATTGACCCTTTCTTTAAAGCCTTAGGATGGGATATTGATAATGAACAAGGTTGTGCTGAAAGCTATAGAGAAGTTATTCAAGAAGACAAAGTCAAAATTGGTTTTGCAACTAAAACACCCGATTACTCTTTTAAATTAAGCGGCGCACAAAGACTATTTTTTGTAGAGGCTAAAAAACCAAGTATTCATATTAAAGACGATCTGCAACCAGCTTACCAAATTAGACGATATGGGTGGAGTGCTAAATTGAATGTAAGTATGATAATCAATTTTGAAGAAATGGCTATTTACGATTGTACTAAAAAACCAAAACTAACTGATAAAAGCAGTATCGCAAGGGTAAAATACTTAACATACAACGAGTATCTTACAGAATGGGAATTTCTTTGGAATACGTTGAGTAAAGAAGCCGTTTTAAAAGGAAGTTTTGACAAATTTCTTGCTGCCAACCTTAGCCATAAAGGGACTACTACCGTTGATAAAGAATTTTTAAATTCACTTGATTATTGGCGTAATTTATTAGCCGAAACCATTAGTAAAGAAAACAAACACTTAAGTGTAGAAGAACTCAATTTTGTTGTACAACAAACACTGGATAGAATTATATTTTTACGAATCTGCGAGGATAGAAATATTGAGCCTTATGGTAAGCTGAAAGATTGTGTAAATTATGGTGATTTTTACCAAAATATTTTAGTTGAATTTCAACAAGCTGATGAAAAATATAATAGTGGTTTGTTTAACTTTTTACAAGATACCCTAAGTTGCAAAATAAATATCCATAATAAAACAATAAAAACTATCATTCATGAATTATACTACCCAGAATGCCCTTATGAATTTTCGGTTTTAAGTGTAGAAGTATTAGGATGGGCTTATGAACAGTTTTTAGGAAAAACTATTACTGTTAATAATAAAGGGAAGGCTATTATAGAATTTAAACCAGAGGTACGCAAAGCAGGTGGTGTTTATTATACGCCTCAATATATTGTTGACTATATGGTAATGAATACAATAGGAAAACAATGCGAAAATAAAACACCTCTTGAATTGGCAGATCTTAAAATAGTAGATCCGGCTTGTGGAAGTGGTAGTTTTTTGTTAGGCGCATACCAGTATTTATTAAACTGGCATAAAAATTTTTATCTACAGAACCCTAAAAAGAACAACCCCTTAACACCCGAAGGACATTTAACGACTCACGAAAAAAAGAAAATTTTACTTAATAATATTTATGGTGTTGATATCGAC
The DNA here is from genome assembly GCA_030053915.1 of Alphaproteobacteria bacterium. Taxonomy (GTDB): domain Bacteria; phylum Bacteroidota; class Bacteroidia; order Chitinophagales; family Chitinophagaceae; genus JASGCT01. The sequence goes on along the minus strand of JASGCT010000002.1, from coordinate 73,883 downwards.
ACAAACGCTGTGGAGATTACAAAACTTTCATTACTGTTAAAATGTTTGGAAGGCGAAACACAAGCTAGTATTGCTTACGAAATGAAACTATTTAATAACAGGGTATTACCAGCCCTTGAAGATAATATTAAATGCGGTAATAGTTTGATAGATACAGATTATTACGACACTCAAATTGATTTTGGTGAAGACAGAACAATTAAACCATTTAGTTGGCAAAAGGGGTTTCCAAAAATTTTTAAAAAAGGCGGTTTTGACGTGGTCATTGGTAACCCACCGTACGTTTTTACTCGAGATGTGGATTGGTCAGATGATGTTAAAAATTATTTTTGGTCTAAGTTTGACATTTCCAAAGGTGAAGACACCTCTCGCAAAAATCAATCAGGTAAAATAAATCTTTATATTTTGTTTATTCTTAAATCAACTGAACTTTTACATAAAAATGGCTATTTAAGCTTTATAATTCCTAATGGGTTGCTAAGAACAACTACTTACGACACTGCCAGAAAATTTATTTTAGAGAGAACATTTTTAGAGAGAATTGTTGATTTAAAAGAAGGTGTTTTTGATGGCGTAACGGTATCTACGATTATTATTAATATATTAAACAATCCTAATAAAAAAGACACTTTGATTATTGATGCCAATTGCAAAAAAGATGGCTTTGTAGATGAAACCAAAATTACAAAAATATCGCAATCAGTTTTTCTAAATAACGTAAGCCATGTCTTTAGTTTATATATTAACAAGTTTGAACAAAAACTTTTTGATAGAATGTCAATATCAAAATTTTATTTAAAGGATATCGTTAAAGATATTATTGAGGGCATCGTAGCACATAAAAAATTTATCAGTAATAAAAAACTTTCAAATTATTACATGCCTATGTTAGAAGGCAAAGATATAAAAAAATATCAGACAAATTTTGGAGGCAATTATGTTTTATTCGATAGAAAAAAAATTCATAGAGCAAGACCAGATTATTTATGGGTAGAAAAAGTAAAAATTGTTGTTCAAAGAATTAGTGGAGGTAAATGTCCACTTGTTTGTACGATTGATAAAGAGAAGTATAAGGCATTCGCTTCTACAAATTTAATAATTATTTCAGAAAAATTTGAAAAAATATACCCATATCAACTTATTTGTGCTTTAATTAATAGTAAACTCTGGAATTTTTATTATTCCAAAAATTTTACAAATCTTAGTAATGTAACAGTTAATATTTCAAAAACATTTTTAGAAAAGTTACCTTTACCCCACAACCCTCATAAAAATATTGTCAACAAAATTAGTTTAATTGTTGAAAACCAATTACTATTAAATGAGGAGGTTAAAATAGTTAATTTAGAAACCCAAAGAGACCTAATTAAACAAAAAATAGATTACAACGAAGATAAAATTAACGAATTGGTGTATGAACTTTACAATTTAACAGAAGACGACATCAGTCTCGTTGAAGCCTAAATTATAGAATTTTATTTTTTTTTAATTTTTAAAAATAAATAATGTACCTTTGCTTTAAATGGTTTCTTTGCAAAATTTCAAGACGCTTGTTTTCAAAGAGCCTCAAAAAATTTAACTATGAAAAAAATTATAATGAACCTTGGGTTTAAAATTTTAATTGGCAGTTTTATTCTAACTTCTTCAAGTCTTGCTCAAAAGGTTATGCAATCTTGCCTTGAACAAAATGATTGTGAAAAACCCTATAAAACAGTAGTATTTGACGATTTATCTTCCTTAAAGTTTTTTGACCTTATTTCGTTTAAAGCCCAAGAACAAACGTCAACTGCAGACCCCAGACTTGGCAAGCCTATTCCTAAATTTAATGTTAAAGACATCAACGGAAACAAATATATTTCAAAAGACCTTTTAGGTAAAGTAATTGTTTTAAATTTTTGGTTTAAAGATTGCCCACCTTGTAAAAAAGAAATGCCAGAATTAAACAAACTCGTTGAAAAATACGCTACAAACCCCAATATTGTTTTTTTAGGAATGGGTTTGAATACTAAATCTGAAATTCAAAATTTTTTAAAAACCCAGCCATTTACCTACCATTTAATTCCCGAAAGTCAACGTCTTGTTGAAGAGTATCAAGTTGATGGCTACCCCACGCATTTTGTAATTGATAAAAAAGGTAATTTCTACTTTACAATAAAAGGATTGTTCCCCAATACCATTTCAGATTTAGAAAAAGCTATCGAAGAAACCCTTCAACAATAAGGCTGTTTTGTTTTTATAAACAAAGGCGTTTATAGGCTGTTATTTTAAATATCCAAAAGTGTTTTGTGGTATTTATAAGATAAAATACCTTATTTTAAAGAGAAGTTTGAAAAAATAAAAGGGAAATGATAAAAATTATCAGCTCCCCAAGCTGGACTTGAACCAGCGACCCTCTGATTAACAGTCAGATGCTCTAACCAACTGAGCTATTGAGGAGTGTATAATTTGTGCAAAGTTACACAAAAATCTTAAAACTAAAAAATAATTTTAAATTTATTTTTTAAATTTAATTTTCGTCTATAACCCAATCGTTTTCTTGATAATTTTTGCCTTGAAATGGGCGAAAAAAATCATACATTTTACCAAAATCAGCTTTTTTATCTTCGGTTATATAAAAAGGGCTGCTAAAATGAATAGATTTTGTTTTATAGTCGATACCAGCCATAATGATGGGTATTTTAGCTTTTAAAGCAATATAATAAAAACCAGACTTAAATTTTTTTACCTGTTTTCTGGTGCCTTCAGGACTTAATACCAAAGTAAAACTATCGTTTTTATTATAGATATCAACTATTTTTTCTACCATTTGATGCGAACTGCTACGGTCCACAGAAATCCCGCCAAGCCTTTTAAAAAAAACACCCCACGGACCTTGAAATAAAATGTGCTTGCCTAAAAACTTCACGTGATAAAGTTTTAAGACAGATCTTACCATAAGCCCAATAATAAAATCGATATTACTGGTATGAGGTGCAACTATTATAATACTTTTTTTTAAATAAAAAGGATAACTACCCACAAATTGCCACTTATAATAATTTAAGTACCATCGAGCAATTTTTTTTAACATAATGCACGAAGATAATTAAAACTCTCAAAAATAAATTTTTTAAAGTGATTTTTTTTTTTTAATTTTGCTTTCTAAAATAAAAATTATGAAAAATATTATTCTATTTGGACCTCCCGGCTGTGGTAAAGGTACTCAAAGCGAACAATTAGTTCAAAAATATGGTTTTTTTCATTTATCTACAGGCAATTTGTTACGTGAAGAAATGAATAATAAAACAACGCTCGGCATACAAGCCAAATCGCTTATCGAAAAGGGCGAACTTGTTCCTGATAGCGTGGTTGACGGCATTATTAAAAGTAATATTCAAGCTAATTTAAATGTCAATGGTTTTTTATTTGACGGTTACCCAAGAACATTGGCACAAGCTAAAAGCCTAGACATGATATTAAATGCATTTAACTTAAAAATTGAGGCTGTTTTTTTTCTAATTGTTAACCAAGAACAATTGATTAAACGATTATTACAAAGAGGACAAAATAGCGGTAGAATAGACGATAACGAACAAACTATTAAAGCCCGTTTACAAGAATATGAAACCAAAACTGCCATTGTAGCTGATTTTTATAAAACGCAAAATAAATTTATTTCTATTGATGGGATGCAATCGGTAGAAACAGTTTTTAATGAAATTACGCAAAAATTAAATACTAAATAAATAAAACTATTTTTTAATTGTCTCTAAAATTCAACTAAAAATTTCAAAATGTTAAATATTCGTTACTAAATTCAATTAATAGTATATAGTTTTATTAAAATTCGTACCTTTGCTTCAAATTCAATGTTATCCCATTTATGTTAAAAAGTTCATATTCTATCAAATGCCTTCTTAGTTTTATAACTCTTGTTATTTTTATGCAGGGCGCCGCCCAAAATAATAGCGCAAGTATTCTTGAAAATAAACAACGTGTATTAGCTGATAAAATTGTGGTATTTGTTGGCGATAAATATGTTTTATATTCTGATATTCAAAATTATCTGGCAGATTTTAAACGACAAGCCCAAGCGGCAAATATAGAAGATATTACCATTCCCGATCCTTGTCAAGTTTTAGAAAATTTAATGATAAAAAAAATATTTGTATTGCAAGCCCAACGTGATTCATTACCCCTTTCTGAAGATGAAGTAGATGCCGCACTTGAAAATAGAATCAGAAGTTATATTTATCAATATGGTTCTAAAGAAGTTTTAGAAGAAGTGGCAAATAGAAGCATTTTTCAAATTAAAGAAGATTTTAGAGAACCCATTCGTGAGCAAAAACTTTCTGAATTGATGCAAAATAAAATTATTGAAGTTATCAAAGTTACACCTGTAGAGGTTTCGGATTATTACAATAAAATCAATAAAGATAGTTTATTAGTCTATGAATCCGAAGTAGAACTCAATCAGTTGGTTGTTCATCCTAATGCTGACCCCGATGTAGAAAGTTATGTTATTAAACAACTTAACGACTATAAACGACAAGTGGAAACAGGGGTTAAAAATTTTGATTATTTTGTTAAACAATACTCCGAAGACCCAGGCTCCCGTGAAAATTTTGGACAATATACTTTAAATAGAGGCGACAAGAATTGGGATCCCAATTTTTTTAGTGCCGCTTTTAGGCTTAAAACACCCGGACAAGTTACACCTGTCATTCGTTCTAAGTTTGGTTTTCATATTATTCAATTGGTTAAAAAAGGTGGCGATGAAGTGGTTGTTAAGCACGTTTTAAGAACGCCGCCGATAACAGAAGCCGAAACAAAAATTATCAAAAATAAATTAGATAGTATCCGTAAAGAAATTATTCAGAAAAAAATGAGTTTTAATGAAGCTGTTAATAAATATAGCGATGACGAGAATAGTAAATTTACCGCTGGTGCGATTTTAGATAGAAACACTGGTGCCAGTTTTATTACGATTGACGCCTTAGATAAAGACCTTGTGTTAGCAATAAAAGGGCTCAACCCAGGCGACGTTACAGTACCCTTAGAATTTACAGACGAAAGAGGACGAAAAGGGCTCAGACTCGTTTATTTTAAAAGCCGAACCACACCCCATAAAGAAAATTTAAAAGACGATTATAATAAAGTAGCGCAACGCGTTTTAGATTTAAAAAAACAAGTGGCTATCGAAAATTGGATAAAAAATCATATTCAAGATTTTTATGTTTTAATCGTTGAACCTTACAAAAGTTGCCCGCAACTTGCAAAATGGTTTCAATCGCAAAATTAATTGTAATGTAATATGCTTTCAAGTAACGAAATTAGACAAACATTTTTTGATTTTTTTATTAAACATCAACATACCTTAGTGCCTTCAGCACCTATTGTTTTAAAAAACGACCCCACCTTGCTTTTTACAAATGCAGGCATGAACCAATTTAAAGAATATTTTTTAGGAAATGCCAAACCAAGTCATAAAAGACTTGTTGATACCCAAAAATGTTTAAGAGTTAGCGGAAAACATAACGACTTAGAAGAAGTTGGCGTAGATAGTTACCATCATACCATGTTCGAGATGCTTGGGAATTGGAGCTTTAACGACTATTTTAAAAAAGACGCCATTAAATACTCTTGGGAACTTTTAACTGATGTGTTTCAATTAGATAAAAATAGACTCTATGCGTCTGTTTTTGAAGGCGATAAAAACGAACATATCCCTGCCTCTAACCTCGCATTAAAAGAATGGCAAAAATATTTACCCCAGCATCATATTATTATGGGGAACAAAAAAGATAATTTTTGGGAAATGGGCGAAACAGGACCTTGCGGACCTTGTAGTGAAATTCATTACGATTTAAGGTCAGATGCCGAACGTGCCTTAACCCCCGGTGAATCATTAGTTAATAAAGACCACCCAGAAGTCATCGAAATTTGGAATAACGTGTTTATACAATATAATCGTAAAAAAGACGGAAGTCTCGAGAAATTACAAGCCGTGCATGTTGATACAGGTATGGGACTTGAACGATTGGTAAGAGTTATCCAAAATAAAAAAAGTAATTATGATACCGATATTTTTATGCCTACCATTCATTTTGTTGAAAAAATTACACACCTCAATTATAATGGCGAAGCTAATAAAAAAGACGTGGCATTTAGAGTTGTTGCAGACCATATTCGGGCTATTGTATTTACTATAGCTGACGGACAATTACCCTCTAATACAGGCGCTGGGTATGTTATTAGACGTATTTTAAGACGCGCCGTAAGATATTATTATTCCTTTCTTAACTATCACCAACCTTTACTTTATAAACTTGTTGATAAACTCGCAGAACAATTTAAAACCGTTTTTCCAGAAGTGCATCATCAAGCCGATTTTATTAAAAAAGTTATTGAAGAGGAAGAACACGGATTTTTAAAAACACTTTCTAATGGATTGCATAAATTTGAAGATATTGCTAAAAATTGTAATACGCAAAACAAAATTGATGGCAAACTGGCTTTTGAACTTTTAGATACTTTTGGCTTCCCAATAGATTTAACCCGACTATTAGCCCACGAAAAAGGGTTACACATTGATGAAATTGGTTTCGAAAGTGCTCTTCAAGAACAAAAACATAGAAGCAAAATGGCTGGAAGTATGTCGGCTGAAGATTGGATTTTTGTAAAAAAACAGACAGAATCTAGTCAACAATTTTTAGGTTACCTTGAATTTAACGAACCTGTCTTAACGCACCTTTTACAATATCGTTCAGTGCATCAAAAAGGAAAAACTTTATATCAATGGGTTATTGAAAAATGTCCTTTTTACGGTGAAAGTGGCGGACAAGTTGGTGATCAGGGTTGGTTAAAATTTGGTCATGAAACCATTGAAGTTATTGACACCAAAAAAGAAAATAATTTGTTGATTTTAATAAGTAATAAACTGCCAGCTCATATTAGCGAAATTGTTGAAGCCCAAATAGATAAACCCATGCGTCAAGAAATAACAGCCCATCATACCGCCACCCATCTATTACAAGCCGCATTAAAAAACGTTTTAGGAAACCACGTGAATCAAAAAGGAAGTTTAGTTACAGCCCAACACCTGCGTTTCGATTTTACCCATTTTGCCAAACTTACAGAAAATGAAATTGACCAAGTTGAGGCTATAATAAACCAAAAAATTAAAGCCAATATCCCAGTAGTTATAAAAGAAATGCCAAAAGAACAAGCCTTAAACCTTGGTGCTACGGCTTTATTTGGCGAAAAATATGGTGATATTGTAAGAACAGTTACAATTGACCCAAAATTTTCGATAGAACTTTGCGGTGGCACGCACGTTTCAAGTACCGCAGAATTAGGTGTTTTTGTTATCAAACATGAAGCAGCAGTAGCCGCCGGTGTGCGCAGAATTGAAGCCATCGCCTCTACTAAAGCCTTCGAATATTATAACGAACATTTGTCTATGTTTCATCATCTTAATAATTTATTTAAAAACCCACCTAATTTAGTAAGTTCTATTGAAAATTTGCTGACTGAAAATAAACATAAACAGAAATATATCGAACAATTAGAACACTTTAAAATAAACGAACTTGCACATAAATTTATAAATTCTTCTGAAAAAATAAATGACGTTGAACTTATTATTGGTAACGCACCCGTCATGTCGGTTGACATGTTAAAAAAAATTGTTATAAAAATCCAAGAATCTATTCAAAAACCACTTTATATAATTATCATTTTTGCAATAATAGATAATAAAATGCAAGTAGCGGTTGGAACGCTTAAAGGCTCTACAAAATATGTTGCAAACGAACTTATAAAAAATCTAATTTGCCCATTAATTGATGGTAGTGGTGGCGGGCAATCTCATCTTGCCTTAGCCGGAGGAACACAAATAGCCACAACTGGTGATTTTAAAGCTACATTTAAAAATGCACTGATTGAAAAAATAACAACTTTAAACAACACGATATTATAAAGATTTCATTCTTTTTAGGCGCGAACCAATCTATTTCTGCTTGAAGATACTTTAGGATACAAAGTCTTGACTGTGCATGGGTCGGTTGGCTTGACTAAGATCTTTAGGATGACTATTGACATTACTAACTTCGTGTATATCAAGCAAATGATGTGGTTTAGAACCATGCATTACGCTTTCAAAAGTTTCTTCTGGGATCTCTAAATTAGAGTATTTACCTTGTCCAATTACAGAATGTCTATTTATTTCAGCTAAGCCCTCGATAGCCCAATCAGCCGTATTTTTTTTATCAAATCTGCAGGTATCACAAATCCAACCAGTTTTTTGAGTTTTGTTAGATTTTTCAATTTCACCCCACTCGTTTTTTCGGGCTGTTACTCTAAAAACCTCCTCACCACGCAACCACAAGATGGTTTCGCCACAGCAATTTGGGGTTTCGCAAGCACGGTGGGCATTTACTGGTTTAGTAAACCAAACACGGTTTTTAAATCGAAAAGTTTTATCGGTTAAGGCACCAACAGGGCAGACGTCAATAACATTACCAATAAAATCGTTATCTAAATTTTTTTGAATAAAAGTAGCAATTTGAGCGTGGTCGCCGCGGTCTAAAACACCATGATTTCTACATGTAGATACTTGGTCGGCAGTAAACACACAACGGTAGCATAGAATACACCTCGTCATGTGAAGTTGAATATGAGGTCCCAAATCAACTGGCTCAAAAATTCTTTTTTTAAAGTCATTCCTTGAGTTTTCTACACCGTGCTCGTATGATAAGTCTTGTAAATGACATTCGCCGGCTTGGTCGCAAATAGGGCAATCTAAGGGATGATTTAACAATAAAAATTCTACAACACCCGCCCTTGCAGCTTTAACCTTTTCACTGGTAATATTTTTTACTACCATGCCGTCCATCACTGTGGTTCGGCAAGAAGCCACTAATTTTGGCATAGGTCTAGGGTCTTTTGTGGAACCTTGAGCCACTTCAACTAAACAGGTTCTACATTTACCACCACTATCTTTTAAAGGTTCATAATAACACATGGCTGGGGGTGCAACCTCCCCACCAACTAACCTAGCGGCTTGTAAAATACTTGTTCCTGGTTCAACTTGGATTGTAATATTATCAATTGTTACATTAAACAATTGGTGGGCTATAGTTTCAGTCATAAAATTAAATTGTATATTGCAAAATTAAAAAAAAAAAATCATATTTCATATTTTTGTCCGCAAATTTTGTAAGTATTTAAAAAAAACACAGGAATCCCAGTAAATTAAAAATAATTTTTAGGTTTATAAATGAATTATTTGTTATTCTTTACATATTAATATCCTTTTACCACAGTTGAAAGACCCAACAAGGTCTAAAATTTTATTATCAACATTTAAGACCTGATTTTGGTAAGAAATTTTGTTATTAATATTTTTTAAGCAAATAAACACCTCCAAAGATCATTATTAGTGCAATAATTCTATAAATATTGATAGGTTTAATCTCTGGAACTAAAATCTTAAAGTGATCCATAATGACACTCATAAACATTTGACCTGCTAATAAACAAGCAAAAGTAAATGCTGCACCTAACCTAGAAAATGCCATGGAACTAATTAAAATATACATACCACCAAAAAAACCAGCTATCCAAGTAATTGGTGTAGTTTTGTAAATTGGAATTTGAGGCGACGGTTGTTTAGTAACCAATGCATAAACGAGATACAATAACACCGTAACGCATACAGAAATAATTGAAGCCCAAATAGGACTTGATATTTCTTTTGACATTTTATTGATCAATCCACCTTGTATTGGCAATCCTATACCAACTAAAATAACGGCAATAAGCCATACAATTTTGTCCATAATAATTTGTTTATATTGTTAAAAATTAATTTGTTTTTTAAATATAGGTACTGTACTGCAAGGTTCGCCGTAAAAAATAGATTTAGCAACAGGTTTTAAAAATTGGGTGATTGCCATATAAACTTCAGGGTTTAATGCAAGGTGACCACAGCCTTTAACAACAACTCTTTTATCTTGATAGTTTTCAGACTTTAATGTTGTAATTCTGTTTAAAATAATTTGATTGACGATTGTCTCTTTATCACCAAAATAAGATTCAGCATGTACATTTTCTAAAAAATGGGCAATGATCATAAATGCCCAAACTGGCACAATTGCATCTACTGAGCAAAACACAGCCACAATTTTATGTCTAAACGGCTCAAAATTGAAGTCTTTTATTTGTTGTCTAAAATCTTTTTCTTTTAAAATAAGTTCTTGATATAAAAAAGGCTTAATATCAAATTCAAGAATGTTATTTAATGGTGCTAAACTTAATAAATCAAGTGTTTCTAGAGCAGCTTCGCTGATTTTATTTTGTATCATAATTATTTATTGAATTAAAGTATCCATGTGAGTGCTACGAGAGCCTTTTAATAAAATATAACTATGTTCTAGGGGTTCTGTTTTTAGATATGTTTTTAAATCGTCTATAGAATTAAAATAAGCAAATGGGTGAGGTAGATTTTTAAATTCTTCGCCCACCAAGGCTACCCAATGCCATGAATATTTTTGAACAGTATGTATAAGATGAACATGCTCTAACTCTTTAGCAATGCCAAGTTCTTTCATGGCGCCAAGGCATAAAACTTTTTTAGGATGATGGATGGTTGCAAAATTTTCTATTGCCACTTGCATAGACGAAGGGTTGGCATTGTAAGCATCTAATAATACGGTATTGGAATGCCAGCTGACAACTTGTGAACGTTGATTGACGGGCATATAATGTTCTAAAGCTTCTTTTATTTTTAATGTAGGGACTTTAAAAAAATGCCCTATAGCACCGGCTGTAGCAAGATTGGCTAAATTATAAGAACCAGCTAAATGGGTTTGTATATCTATTATATTAGAATCTATAGATAGTTTTATGTTTAAGGTGGGATGGGCGGAGATGAGTTGGGCAAAAACGGTATTTTGTTGATTTTGATAATACACAAGGGACTTAATGTTTTTTGCCATATCTACTAAATATTTTTCAGCGCTATTTACAAAAGCAGTGCCATCATGGGATGTTAAAAAATCGAAAAGCTCTCCTTTACCTTTTTTAACACCCTCTTCAGAACCAAAGCCTTCTAAATGGGCTTTTCCACAATTGGTAATAATGCCATGGGTTGGCATGACATAGTTACAGTAATCAGCAATTTCTAATTGATGATTTGCCCCCATTTCAATAATGGCTAATTCGCAATCTAAGGGCGTTGCAAGGAGTGTTAAAGGAATACCAATATGATTGTTAAGATTACCTTGAGTAAAATGAATTTTAAATGTAGTTTTTAACACAGCTGCTATAAGTTCTTTGGTAGTAGTTTTGCCATTAGAGCCTGTGATGGCAATGAAAGGAATTTTAAATTTTTGACGATGATATTTTGAAAGATTTTGTAATGTTTTTAGAACATCTGTAACATAATAACAATGGGGTGCATTTATGAGATTGGGTGAATCTACTACTGCCCATGCTGCACCTTTTTCAAGGGCTTCTAAAGCATAATCGTTCCCATTAAAGTGCTCGCCTTTTAAAGCGAAATAAATTCCATTTTTAATAATACGTCTTGTATCAGTAAATACCTGTGGGTATTTTAAATAAATTTGATATAAATCGTCAATTTCCATAAATTGTATCGTTTGTAATTAATAAGCAAGTTGCTGTTGCCATGACGCCTTCTTGGCGTCCGATAAATCCTAGCTTTTCAGTTGTGGTGGCTTTAATAGAAATATTGTTAACCGATATATTTAATACAGAGGCAATGGCTTGTTGCATGGCTATAGTATAGGGTTTTATTTTGGGATTTTCTAAACAAACTGTAGTGTCAATATTATTGATTTTGTAACCATTATTTAATATAAGATTATTAGTTTCTGATAATAAAATTTTACTATCAATATTTTTATATTTTGGGTCGGAATTAGGGAAATGCAAGCCAATATCACCCAACGACAACGCACCTAATAATGCGTCACAAATTGCATGAAGCAACACATCGCCATCGCTATGCGCTTCTGGACCAAATGCGCAGGGTATTAGTACACCGCCTAAAAAAAATGGTCTCCCTTTAATTAAACGATGAAAATCGATACCATTACCAATTCTTAACTTCATAAATATGAAGTTATTTTAAATTATTTTGTGAATTATTGGCTGATGAATAGTGGCTCATAGCACATCTAAATCCTATTGTTGCAGTACTTTTGGCTTGGTCTAAATAGCGCTTATTGCCGGGGTTAAGCCAATAGGAGCGATCGTTCCAACTACCACCTTTATAAATTCTTGAGTTGTCGTTTATTAAAGTAGCTGCACCAAAGTTATAATAGGCATTACTATTCACGTCGCCATCTTTATAATCAATATTGTCGGCAGTTGTATAATTAGTTCTATCTCTAACCTCTACATTGCTTTGCAATCGTGTTTTGATATTTCCTTGATTGTCGCGCATAGTACCAGCACCATTACCACTATTGGGTTCTGTAAAAACATTACCACGGAATGGATTAATGTCTGATTCATCAATATTACTATAAGGTCTATAAACATCGTTCACCCACTCGCTTACATTGCCAAGCATATTATAAAGTCCGAACACATTAGGTAAGTATGAATACACATTTCCAGGAAAAATATTATCATCAGATTTTTCGCCTAAAGTTCCAGCATAATTACCATTATTTCGTTTAAAATTATAATTATTATAATCATAATTTAAAATATTATTATTACCAAAAACGTTTATTTTTCTTAAAGTTACAAGTTCTTGGCTTTCAACAACTTTTTTGCTTTTTTTGTCTTGGGTTGGGAAGTCGTGTATGGTAGCACTTGCGGCATATTCCCATTCAGCTTCAGTGGGTAATCGGTAATCGGGAAACATGATGCCTTCGTTTATTGCATTTTTTCTGCCTTTATTTGAGGGTTGATATTTTGGGGTATATTCGCCAATTTTGTAAGATTTGGTATCAAAAATTTCTTTAACCCATGGCGGTGATAATAGTGATGAATCGGCTGCTGCGGTATTGGTTGGGGTAATATTGGCTTGAGCCGGTGCAACTGGCTGTAGTTTTAAGCCACCTTTTTTACTTTTTGGCGTAACGGTTGGTTTCACTTTAATTTCTTGGGCTTCTTTTGAATTTTTGTCTGGTTTTGACAAAATATAACCTTTAGAAACAAGGATGTTTTCATTAACTCTATTAGTGCGCCATTTACAAAAGTTAGTAGCTTGATTCCAACTAACCCCAACTACTGGGTAGTTATGAAAGGCTGGTGCATGAAAGTATTCTTCTACAAGAGGTTCGTTATAGGCTAATGGGTCTCTCCAACACAGAGAGTCTGGTAAGGCATCTTTATATATTTTAGAAACGTCTTTAAGTTTATCTTTTGGAATGGCGGTATTTGCAATAAAAGTTGTTTCGAGCCAGTCGATATATTCTTTATAAGCAATATTTGTAACTTCAACTCTATCAATATAATAACTATTTACTGTGGCGCGTTTTGTAAAAGTATTCCAATTATCTCTAACATCTTGCTGATCGGCGCCCATTTTAAACATACTTCCTTTTATAAATACCATACCGGGTGGGGTACTATAAAAAACGCCACTTGGATTCGAGACACCCCTAAAATTATCATAATCCCAACCTGTAGTTGGCGAAAACGCACTATGTTGCTCTAAAATATGCTTATTATTACAGGCTATAACAACCATAATAATAAGGGTAAAGAGGGTAGTTTTTTTAATTATTTTACTCATAAAGTATTAAAATTTATAATTATAGAGTACAAAGGTACTACTTTTTTTTGAGAGAATCAAAAAAAATCACCAAATTTTTGTTAAAATTTTAAACAAATTCTAAAAATAAGAATATTAAAGCTAAAAAATGTGTAGAAAATAGTAAAGAATCAAATCGGTCTAAAAAACCACCATGCCCTGGCATAATATAGCCACTATCTTTAATGTGAGCTTTTCTTTTTAAAAAGCTTTCAAATAAGTCGCCTATTGTTCCAAAACAGGTAATAATTATCGAAAAAAAGAGTAGATATAAATTTGAATAAGCAGCTCCCATCAAATAGAAACCATAAAAATAGCTTGAAATGCTTGCTAAGATAATACCAATTGTTACGCCTTCAATTGTTTTTTTGGGCGACCATTTGCTAAATGTTGTTTTGCCGAATAACGAGCCTCCAAGATAAGCCCCGGTGTCGTTTATCCATAAATTAGCAAAAATAAAAAGTGGTATATTAAACCATACTTTAGGTTCATCGCCAAAAAAAGAGGCGGCTTTAGAATACTCTAAAGACCATTTAAAAAATACAAATAATATAAATAAAGCCATTGTAATATAAGTCCACCCAAAACTAATAGCATACCAATATGGCAATGGTTTTTTATTTAAAAAATAAAATATTAAAAGACCCCCAAAAACGAGGTACATGAGACAAGTTATTCTTATTAAACTATCAAAATAATAAAAAAAAGCCACATACATAATTCCGCCTACAAGGCTGATAAAACCAAGGTATAACAAATTAAAACGCCATGTTAAAGGTTTGCTATAAATTTTGTGAATAATTTTAATATATTCTAAATGACACCCACTATGAATTAGAACTACAAGACCGTAAAAATAAAATTCTCCACCTAATAAACCCAAAAACATGACAGCAACAAAAACCAGAGCAGAAATAGAGCGGGTGTAAAATGTTTTAAGATGTAAGGGCATGTTACAATTTTAACATACTTAGTTCATGTTCCGCTTTTTCAAAATATTCTTTTGGTACTAGTACTTCAACCATTCCTAAAAATATATAGGAACTATCTTTTTTATTTAACACTTCAAATGGAATAGCCACTTTTTCGAGATGCCCAACAACAATATTGACATGAACATCGTTGTCCGATTTAAACACTGTTTTCCAATTCATAAATAATTTTTGGCAAATATAAATAAAAAAGAAATAAGTTTTAATTTTAATTTTAGTTTTATTATGAAATCTAGAAGTTATTCGTAATTTAAGGACGAAACCCGGATTCATTAAATAAAACTAAATTATCTTGTAATATTAAATCTTGAAGTGTTTTTTTGTTTGTTTTAACCCATTTTTGAACAATTAAGAATCCTAAATAGGATCCTAAATCAGCAGGTAAGCCTTCGCCCAATGCCGTGCAATACGGACCTTCTCCAACAAAATCCCTGATAAATAACGGGTCGCGAGAATATAATAATTTGTTTTGTAATAAATATGTCCAAATGTTTTCTATTTCTTTTTGCAAATTTTGATAATGTTTACTGGTCATGCCAAATAATATAGTATCTTCAATTTCTGGTAAAATTTGTTTAACAACATATTTTTTTTTCCCAGATTCAATCATTTGTTCCAACAGAGCATTTAAGTTCTTTTTTTCTGGAAAAATATCGTTTACTACGTTAAACATGGCGTCATAAATTAAATAATGTGCATCAAATTTTCGAATCATATAAGAAGGAAAAAATTTATTAAGATCTTCGGCATAATAGAGACTATAATCTGACCCTAAATACATTTGTAAACCAATACCTAAACCATCAGGCGCCAAAATACATGCATAAGAATTGAAAGGTGCTATAAACGTGTAAATATGTTTAGGCAAACTATAATTAGGGAAAAAACGCTGCATATTGCTAAAACCACTTATAATTTTATCGTAATATGTATCAAAACTTCCAAATTTATGGTTTGCTACGTTATAAATGGGTTGATAGGCATCTATAAACTGGGCATAGTTTGTGGCTAAATGCTTTTGATTAAGACCAATTATTTGTAATAAAAAAATTTCGGCAAATCCTGGATAATTTGTTTTAAGTAATTGAATTTGAGAATCAAAATTAGGCTTGTGTGTTCCAAACATAAAGCTATCTAAACGGACTAAATGGCAATTTTCTTTAATATGGTTCAAGGTTTTTTTATTATTATGTTCTGAGCATCCCATCATTAAAATCAAAAAAATACTCCAAAAATTGCTTTTCAAATAGTACCTATACGTCATATTATAATTTTAGTTTTATTTAATTTCATCGTAAATTAATGCACAAAATTAAACATTTTTATGAATATTTAATTTAATAATTTTATCTTTGCAGTTCTTACACTATTTTTAAAATAACATGAATATCAAAAAATTAATATCTGAAACCTTTTGGTATGGGTTTAGTACAATTTTTGCCAGACTATTAAATTATATTTTAACGCCCTATATAACTTATAAAATTGCCACAAATGCTTATGGCGAAATGTCTACAATCTATGCCTTAATTCCATTTTTTAATGTTTTAGTAACACATGGCATGGAAACATCTTTTTTTAATTTTGTAAATTTGTACCCAGAAAAAAAAGAATCTATTTATAACACGGCAAGTTGGTCGATTCTAGTGATGATTCTTTTATTAGTTTTTTTTGCTTATCAATCCCCTGAGAGATTTAAAAACATACTTTTAATATCTAACAACTCGTATTGGTGGTTGATGTTTTTAATAATTGTTACAGATGCTTTAACGGCAATACCATTTTGTAAATTACGTCAAGATGGACGTCCAATTTATTATGCTGTAATAAAAATTTCGGGGATTCTTTGCTATATGTTTTTCATGTATTATTTTTTATCGATAGCTCCTGAAAGAATAGCTCATAATAAACATTTTTGGCTTCAAAAATATAATCCTCAACGTTTTAGTGTTCAATATATTTTAATTGCCAATTTACTTCAAAATATTCTGGTTATTATGTTGTTATTACCACATATTATTAAAATAAAATTTAAATTGGAGTTTAAATTATGGCTAAACATGTTTCAATATGGCTGGCCAATGATTGTAGTAGGTTTGGCAGGAATGGTTAACGAAACCTTTGATAGAATTATGTTGGGTTGGTTAGCCGTGCCTACCAAGTTGCTGTCGGCAACCGCTCAGATTGGTATTTATAGTGCTTGTTATAAATTGTCGATGTTGGTTACTTTTGCGGTTCAGGCTTTTAAATTAGGGGCGGAGCCATTTTTTTTCAAGAACGCTCAACAAGCAGATGCTAAACAGAATTATGCCCGCATCCTTAGTTTTTTTTCTATTGTGTTATGTATTTTGTTTTTAATTGTTATGTTGCTATTGCCAATATGGCGTTATTTTATAGCGCCTAAAATGTGGTCGGGGCTTAGTGTTGTGCCTATATTATTGTTAGCCAATATGTTTTTAGGTGTTTATTACAACCTTTCCATTTGGTATAAATTAGCACAAAAAACTAAAATTGGCATCTGGATAACATTAATAGGTTGCTTTGTAACAATTGGTATCAATTGGATTTTTATTCCGAAGTATGGATATATGGCTTGTGCATGGGCAACCTGTTTATGTTATGGTACAATGATGGTAGTTTGTTATAAATGGGGTCAAAAACACTATCCTATTCCTTATAAAATTAAAAAGATGCTATCTTATTTTGGGTTATGTTTGTTTTTTTATTTTCTACATAGTGTCTTTTTTACGTATTATTTCCCAGAAAAAACAATGATTTCTATAATAATAGGGGTTCTGTTAATTTTGGTATATATTTTATGGGCTTGGTTTATAGAGTTTAAATATAAAAAATCTCTTGGGCAAACAACAACATAATTATATGGATACTTGTGAAACAATAAAAACAATTTTAATATCAAAACCCAACGGCTGTTTAAGACTTTTTAATCTAACAGTTACAGCTAATTTATGTCATAGTTTACCTTCCTTTTCGGTATTTTGATCTGTAACGGAGCGAAGATTTAAATAAACCTATGGTATTTTAAATGAATTTTAGTAAATAAATGAATAATTTTAAATACTTTATTAAAAATAAATATTTTTTTGTAATTTTGCAAATAAAACGAATATGATGTTGAAAAAAAAAATTGTGTTTCCAATTGTTGTTTTCGTGATTTTTGTTTTTCAAAATTGCACACAAACATTCCAACCTCAATTTGTTATACTTAAAACAGAAAATAATCTAAGAGTTGATTCGGTTTTAAATATAGTGAATAGCCAAGCCATTTTAACACATACTGCTTGGTATTATAGTTTTGAAACCCAATCGGTTATTCCCCCACAAGATAGTGCTTCTACACTTTGGGATATTCGTGTGGTTTTCTCTACGAACAATAATTATCCCACCATTCAATTTAACGGCGGTTCAAGTGGACGAGGAGTTGGAGGCGCTTATTTAACAACTGGAATTTTAGACACCTTACTTTATGCTCAAGATATTAGGGTAAAACAAGACCAGCCTAATAATCCAGTCGTTTCAGTTTTTCCTGATAATAATACCAGTAATAGTTGGTTTAAATACGATGCAATCAATAATTTTATTTATCCGGTTCCACAACGATTTTTGGTTATTAGAACCGCCAATCGAAAATGGGCAAAAATGGAAGTTTTATCGTTTTATAAAAATAGTAATTCTACCACCCAAAACAATTTGGGTTATTTTAGTTTTCGGTATGTATTTCAACCGAATGGAACTCCAGTTTTTTAAACATAAATATGGATAGAAATTTAAGAAAACAACATTTTTACATCTGGGTTTTCATAGCCCCACTTATTATCTTTTTAATCATTTGGGTATTTTGTAATAGACAATCATGAGCACCTCTTACCAACTTGTTCAATGGAATACCCAAAAAAAAATATATGACACCACACTTTGGATTTTTATAGTATTTTATTTAAGTGTTTTTTGGATTATTAGTTTTACGGTATTTCCAACGATTACTTTCGAAAATGTACTCATAAGAAGTTTTGGCACTTTGGCAATTATTATGCTACATATCGTGTTAGCTATTGGTCCTTTAGCTCGTATTAATAAACATTGGAAACTACTATTATATAATCGCAGGCATTTTGGGGTTAGTTTATTTATTATTGCAAGTGTACATGCCTGGTTTTCATTGTGGTTATTTCATGGGAATGGCAATATGTGGATGTTCATGTCTTTGTTTTTAAGCAATACCAATTATGGGTCGCTTTATTATTTTCCTTTTCAGGTTTTAGGGTTTTTGGCTTACCTTATTTTGTTAACGATGGCGTTTACAAGTCACGATTACTGGTTAAATACATTAAGCCCCAATTTTTGGAAGACCCTTCATTATGGGGTGTATTTGGCTTATTTGTTACTTATTGGTCATATTTGTTTAGGCGTATTAGAACTTGAAACGAGCTGGATTTATTTTGTTTTGTTGTTCATTGGGGCAATTACATTAATTACTTTACATATTTGGAGTGGTTTTATTGAAATGAAAAAAGATCATCAAAACCTGTCTCATCAAGATGATTGGCTACTTGTAGGTAATTTAGATACGATTCCTGAAAAACAAGCCAAAATAGTTCTTGTAAATAATGAAAGGGTTGCTATATTTAAATATAATAAAACACTGAGTGCAGTTTCAAATATTTGCAAGCACCAAGGTGGTCCTATTGGTGAAGGTAAAATTGTTCAAGGTTGTATCACTTGTCCTTGGCATGGGTATCAATACCGACCCGAAGATGGATGTGCTCCGCCTCCATTTAAAGAGAAGTTATCAACGTATAATCTTAAATTTAAAGACAATCTTATTTATATCTATCCTAAAAAAAATCCAGAAGGCACCTATGTTAAACCTTTAGAAATAGACTATCCTAATATAAAAGCTCAAGAATTTTATATAGGTTGGAAAGCCAAGATTCCAAAAAATTATTTTATTTTTTTAAAAAAAATTAGTATCATTTTCTTAATGCTTCTGATAGTGCTGGCAGGCTTATTGGCATTAAAACAAAAACACATTGCACCTTCGTATTATAGCCAATTACCAAAGCCTAAACAAGGGTTTTTAATTCAATACCCTTGTGCCATGTTTTTAGAGCTAGGTAATAGAGATATTTATGGGAATCCTAATTTTAAAGCCTATCCATTAGTAAATGCTCGAAAATTTGGTGTGGGTGCTATTTTTGAATCTTTGAAAAAGCAAGACCACAATCAAGCCCCGTTTGTTGAAATAACAGGCAATTGGATGCATCGAGATTCAACTTATATCATCGAACTTAGTAATGGGCTTAATTCTGTAAAAACACTTCACGCCCCGGTGTTGCCTAAGTTTTTGCCGATGACTATTATAGACAGTTCGATAACCCTTGCAGGTGAAATTATAGATCCTAAATGTTATTTTGGCGCCATGAATCCTGGTCAAGGAAAACCACATAAATCATGTGCCATACGTTGTATCTCTGGAGGTATTTCACCTATGTTTGCCTATACAATCTTTGGAACAAAACAGTATGCTCTATTATACACCGAAAATCCTGAGGCATTATTTGAAGACATAAAGCCTTATATTGGTGATCCTATTAAAATTCAAGGTAATTTATACCAATTTTATAATTGGAAGCTGTTCAAAATCAATACAAGTAAAATTTTTAGACAATAATTTTAAATTAATTGAAAAAAATGTATTAACTTCGCAAACTAAATAAAAATTTATGGATATTTCAAAAGCAATTAAAGCCTATTGTTTAAAAACAAAAGAAAAAAATGTACCTATGCAAGATGCCGAAATTTCAAAAACTGCAAGGGGTGGATATATGGCAAAGGGACATGATGGTAAAGGCAATAAAATGTCTGCTATGATGGGTGAAGCCGCTGCTTTACAAGCTATTAAAGATGGCGTAGCTACCAAAAAATTTTAAAGAATCTTTTCTTTAATAGTTTTTATTATTGATTTTTAGCTAATTAGAATCTGGCTAAAATTTTAAGTGTCATATTGCAAATTTATTGTTTTTTAATTTATTGGCTTTAAACTTGTTTCATGATTTTTGAAATTTTATGGGAATATGTTATATCTTGTATTCAATAGTTTGTCTTTAATGTAATTTTTCGATAATTATCATCAAATATCTCAAAATTAAGATTCAGGCTTTTTTTAAGAGTTTTTATCCAAGATGCAGATTTAAAAGGCCATTCAATACAAACAAATGGATAAGGTTTTAAATAATCATCTAAATTGAGTTCAAATAATTCTTGTTCAGAATGGATTCTAAATAAGTCTAAATGCGCCATGATTTTGTTGGAAAGTGTATAGTGATTTAGTATTGAAAAACTTGGACTTTTAACAGATTCTTGAGCACCCAATTGGCGTGCTAAATTAGCAATAAAACTGGTTTTTCCTACGCCCATGTCCCCCGAAAACAACCAGTATTTGTAATCAGAATGCATTTGATATAAAAAACGCGTTACAAACGATAAGTCGTTATAATTATAAATTATTTCCATAAAAAGTGTAAAGTTAAGATAAATAGTTGTAAATTTATACCTAAATTATATTTATGTTAGATTCATCCTATAGATTATTTGATTGCGTAGAACATCAACTTAAAAAATTTCCTAAGGATAATATGCTAAATGCCAAAGAAAACGGTGTTTGGCGATCTTATTCCACTCAAGAAGTGCAAACTATGGTTAATGGACTTAGTTGTGGCTTATTAAAATTAGGACTAAATGGACAAGATTTAACGCCTGAAAATGCCCATAAAATAGCGATTATCAGCAATAATCGACCGGAATGGTTAATAACAGATTTAGCCGTTCAGCAAACGGGTTGTATTTTAATTCCACTTTACCCCACAACCAGCGACCATGAGATTGTATTTATCTTAAATCAAGCCGAAGTTCAATGTGTTTTTATAAGCTCGGAAGAATTTTATTTGAAAATTATAGCTTTAAAAAATCAGTTACCATTTTTAAAATATATATATTCTTTTAATGAGGTAAAAAACTGTAATCATTGGAAGGAACTTATAACAACACCTACCGAAGCCGCGTTAGAGAATTTAATACAATGGAAGCAACGCATTGGGCGGTCGCATTTACCAACAATTATTTATACTTCTGGAACTACGGGCAATCCTAAGGGTGTCATGCTAAGTCATGATAATATTTGCTTTAATATTTATTCAGGTAAAACGTCTTTACCTTTTGAAGATAATCCTAATTTTAAGGCGCTGAGTTTTTTACCCCTTAATCACATTTTTGAAAAAGTGGCTTCCTATATTTATATGTTTAGTGGAATGGCTATTTATTTTGCAGAAAGTATTGAAACCATAGGAGCTAATATGTTAGAGGTGAAACCCGATGTGTTTACTTCGGTGCCTAGACTATTAGAAAAGGTTTTTGAAAAAATAATGAATAAAGGTGCGGCTTTAACAGGGTTTAAAAAACAACTCTTTTATTGGGCTGTGCGTTTAGGAGATGATTTTGAATACGATAAAAAGCAGTCTTTTATTTATAAGTTAAAACTATCTATTGCAAAAAAACTTATTTTTTCTAAGTGGGAAGCGGCTTTAGGTGGAAACATAAAATATATAATTACTGGTGGGGCGGCGTGTCAACCCAAAATTTTACGAATTTTTAATACAGCCGGTATTCCAACATACGAAGGATATGGTCCTACCGAAAATAGCCCTATCATTTGTGTTAATAGAATGTTACCTGGACAGGCAAAAATTGGAACTGTAGGTCCACCTGCCAACCTCATTCAGGTGAAAATATCTTCAGATGGTGAAATTTTAGTTAGCGGTCCTTGCGTTATGAAAGGTTATTATAAACAACCAGAACTAACGGCAGAGACTGTGATAGATGGTTGGTTATATACTGGCGATATTGGCGTTTGGATAGACGATAAATTTATACAGATTACGGACCGTAAAAAACAACTCATGAAAACATCTGGTGGTAAATATGTGGCACCTCAGCCTATTGAAAATAAGTTAAAAGAAAGTAGATTTATTGAAAATATAATGGTTGTTGGCGATGGTAAAAAATTTGTTTCGGCGCTCATAATTCCCAATTTTAATCAAATCATTGATTTTTTAAAAAAACAAAATCTACTTTTTGATAGCACGCCTGAATCTTTAATAAAATACGAACCTGTACTTCAATTAATTCAAAATGAAGTCAATAGTTTTAACCCATTATTTAACCATGTAGAACAAATAAAAAAAATTACATTGTTATCAAAAGAATGGTCGGTAGAAGGTGGCGAAATGACGCCTAAAATGAGCCTTAAACGAAAGGATATTTTACAAAAATATCAGGCATCTATAGAAGGTATGTATGCTACTGAATCGTTTAATTAAGTTCGATTTTTTAGGGATTTATTATTAGTGTCCTTTTATTAAACAGTATGAATTTTATTTGTAAAATGTTATTTTATGAAACGTTGCTTTTTTACAAAGTCCTTTTTATTTCTTCTTCTTCAAATGCTTCAATAATATCATCTACTTTAAAATCATTAAAGTTTTTAATTGAAATACCGCATTCCATTCCAGAAAGCACTTCTTTAACATCATCTTTGAAACGTTTTAAACTTGTTAATTCGCCTTGTTGCTGTTCATTTTTTGGATAGATAACGATGCCATCGCGAATGACTCTAATTTTATTTGTTTTTAAAATTTTTCCATTTAGTACAAAACACCCGGCTACAGAAACTTTGTCGAATTTAAAGACTTCTTTAATTTGAACATTAGCGGTTATTTTTTCTTTAATATGAGGTTCTAACATACCTTCCATAGCACTTTTTATTTCTTCAATAGCGTTATAAATTATAGAATATAATTTAACTTCAACTCCTTCTACGTCAATGAGTTTGTTAGCTTGTAAGGATGCACGCACATTAAATCCAATAATTATAGCATCTGAAGCGGCGGCAAGTAATACATCGGATTCTGAAATTTGACCCACACCTTTATGAATAACTTTAACGGCAATTTCTGGGGTAGATAGTTTTTGTAGTGAGTCGCTAAGGGCTTCAACCGATCCGTCAACATCTCCTTTAATTATAATATTAAGTTCTTTAAATTTTCCAAGTGCTAAGCGTCTTCCAATTTCATCTAAGGTAATATGTTTCTTGGTTCTAAGTCCTTGTTCTCTAATAAGCTGAGATCTTTTATTGGCTTTTTCTTTGGCATCGGATTCGTTGAGATACACTTTAAATTTTTCCCCAGCTTGCGGTGCTCCATTGAGTCCTAATATTACCACGGGTGTAGAGGGTCCTGCTGTTTTTATTTTTTGATTTCTCTCGTTAAACAAAGCTTTAATTTTTCCAAAATATTGTCCAGACAATATACAATCGCCTACATGTAATGTACCGTTTTGAACTAAAATTGTAGCCATGTTGCCACGACCTTTGTCTAAACTCGCTTCAATCACTGTGCCGCTGGCAAATTTTTCAGAATTTGCTTTGACGTTTAATAGGTCGGCTTGAAGTAAAATTTTTTCAAGTAAAACATCCACGTTGAGTCCTTTCTTAGCCGAGATTTCTTGATTTTGATATTTTCCGCCCCAAGATTCAACTAATAGATTCATTTGCGATAATTGTTCGTATATTTTTTCGGGGTTTACACCGTCTTTATCTATTTTATTTACAGCGATAATAATATCAACATTTGCAGCCATGGCATGGTTAATAGCTTCTCGAGTCTGTGGCATAACAGCATCGTCTGCGGCGATCACAATTACAGCGATATCGGTTATTTTTGCACCTCGGGCACGCATAGATGTAAACGCTTCGTGTCCTGGGGTGTCTAAAAAGGTAATTTTTCTGGAATTTTCAAGTGTTACTTCATAAGCTCCAATATGTTGGGTTATTCCACCGGCTTCTCCTGCAACAACATTCGCATTTCTAATATAATCTAATAAAGAGGTTTTACCATGATCTACGTGTCCCATAATAGTAACAATGGGTGGTCGTACTTCGTTATCTTCTATATTGTCATCTTCTAGTTCTTGTTGTTTAAACTCTTCAGTTTCTTCAATACTTACAAATTGAACTTCAAAATTAAATTCACTGGCAACTAATTCAATGACTTCAGCATCTAAACGTTGATTAATAGTTGCCATAATGCCTAAGTGCATACATTTGGCAATAACGTCTGTAAATGCAACATTCATAAGACTGGCCAGTTCGCTGACTGTTAAAAATTCTGTAACTTGTAAAATATTTTCGCCATCTATTTTTGTTTCATTTTCAAGTTTTTCTTCTCTTTTTAATTTTCGTAATTTCCCTTTAGCGCCTTTTACTCGAACATTAGAAATAGCCAATTTAGCTTGAGTTTCTTTAATTTTTTCTTGAATTAATTTTTCGTCAATTTCTCTGTTTGGTTGCCCTTGGTGGTTAGAACTAGGTGCGTATTTTTTAGGACCCCCTCCCCCCCTGTCGTTTTTAACAAAGGGTTTATTAAAGGGTTGTTGGTTTACCCTGGTTCTATTATTATTGTCATTTGTGGGTGGTTGGCTTCCATTAGGTTTATGTAAGGTATTGTTTTGGTTATTTCGGTGTTCTCTTTCATTTTTTACTTTAATTCTTTTTCGTTTGTTGTCGTTTTGTTGTTGCGATTGATTGTTATTATTATTATATATAGGTTTAGTATCGCTTGGGATATTCGTTAAATCAATTTTATTAACAACGGTAAGTCCTTTTAATTTGTCGGCTTTTATGTTTCCAAATTGTAGTTCCGGGGTAGTAGGTTTTAATCCGGAATCTTTATTCGTATTGTTGATTGTATTATCAACCGTGATATTGTTACTTGTTTTTTCAATATCCTGTTTTGGAAGTGGCGCTTCATGTATAGGTTCTACAGGTGGCTCTATGGATAATGAGGGTTGTTCTACAGAAATACTTGGGATAGGTTCTTTGTGTTCGGGTGTTGGTTTTTCAGAGGCTTGCGTTGATTCTTTGGAATTTAGTTTAGATTTTTGTGGGCTTTTCTTTGTGTTAAGTCTTTCTAAATCCACAATACCTAATATTTTTGGACCTTCAATTTTTGGGGCTTCAATTTTTGGGGCTTCTGTTTTTAGGGTATTTTTAAGATTTTTTTCTTGGGTTTCTAAAGGAATTTCTTGAGATTTAGTTTGGGTTGGTTTTGGTTCGAGGCTGACTATATCTTCAGGGGGTGTTTCGATAACTGTTGGTTTAGAGGTTACAACGCTACTTTGTGGTTTTTTATTGCCATAACTAATTTCTTTTTCATCGTGTTTTGGTCTTTTGTTTTCATGTTGATGGGCAATTTCAACTTGATTAGCACGGTTCTTGTCTCTTTTATCATTTTGAAATTCTTGATAAAGTGCTTTTATTTGAGCGTCATGAAGTTTAGGGTCTTTGGATTGAAGTTGTCCTTCGTCTAAACCCAAATTTTGTTTAGTTAAAAGCGATGTAGCAGTATCCGTAGAGATATTACATTCAATACATAATTTTATCAATCTTACAGGTTTTTGGGCATTTATTAGTTCTGACATGCTTTTTAAGTTTAGTTTAAATATTATTCTCCTTTTTCAAATTCTTCGGTTAAAATTTTACAGACTTCTTCAACTGTTTTACGTTCAAGGTCTGTTCTTCGTTCTAGCTCGTCTATCGTTAACTGCAACACGCTACGGGCGGTATCGCAGCCAATTTTTTTAAATTCTTCAATAACCCAACCATCAATTTCGTTATTAAATTCGTCAAGTTCTATATCAAATTGGTCTTCGTTTTGTTCGCCTTCTCTTATAACATCAATTTTAAAACCCGTTAGTTCGCAGGCTAAATTAATATTAGAGCCTTTTTTACCAATGGCTAAGGAAACTTGGTCTTGTTTTAAATAAATTTTTACATGTTTATTTTCGCGGTCAATTTCCATACTACTTATTTTAGCTGGGGACAGGGAGCGGGTTATAAATAATTGGGTGTTATTTGTGAAATTCACTATATCTAGGTTTTCGTTTTTTAATTCTCTTACAATACCATGAATACGACTACCCCTAATACCCACACAAGCGCCTACTGGATCGATACGATCGTCAAAAGTTTCTACTGCAATTTTGGCTCTTTCCCCGGGTTCACGCACTATTTTTTTTATTGTAATAATCCCATCAAAAATTTCAGGTACTTCATTTTCTATCAATTTTGCTAAGAAGGCTGGAGAGGTTCTTGAAATAATAATTTGGGCTAAACCGTTTTTGTTTTCAACGCGTTCAATGGAAGCTTTTACGATATCCCCTTTTTTATAAAAATCCTTAGGTATTTGGTATTCTTTGGGTAAAATAAGTTCATTACCTTCTTCATCTAATAATAACATTTCTTTTTTCCACACTTGATATACTTCAGCAGAGATAATGTCGCCTATTCTATCTGTATATTTTTTTATCAGAGCGGCTTTTTTTATTTCATTGATTTTTCCATGGATAGTTTGTTTGGCCGTTAGCGCTGCACGTCTTCCAAAATCATCTAATTTCACTTCTTCAATAACCTCTTCGCCAACTTCATAATCAGGGGCAATAAGTTGGGCTTCTGAATATGGAACTTCTGTTACTTCATTGAATTCAACGCCATCTTCAACAATCATTCTTTTGCGGTAAATAACAAAATCACCTTTTTCGGCGTTAACGGTGATATCAAAATTTTCATCGGTACCATACTTTTTTTTGAGGAGTGCTTTAAAAACATCTTCAATGAGGCGCATTGTAGTTGGGCGATCAAATTCGCGTTCTTCTTTGTAATTTTGAAAAGCGTCTTTTAAATTAATACTTGACATGATTTTTAGATTTAATTAGGATTTAAAATTTTATTTGTACAATAGATTCTTTTATATTATTAAAAAATATGGTGCTCGTTTGGGTAATTTGTTTTTTCCCTTTGCCTAACAATTGTTCAAGTTCGATGCTGTCGGCATGAACATGAGTTAACGTGCCCTCTATTTTTTCAGGTGTTTCGTTTAAAGTTACCGCCAATGTACGACCTATATTTTTATAATATTGTCTCACATTTTTCAATGGGGTATCCACCCCGGGCGAAGAAACTTCTAAAGAATAGTTTTCATTTTTAAAGTACACATCTTCTTCTAGAAGCGCCTTTATTTTTTTATTAAAATAGCTACATTGGGCAATTGATATACCGTTATCACCATCTAAAAATATTTTAATATTTAAAGTGGGCTTAATAAATAAGTCAACACAAAAATACATCGTTTCATCGCCGAGCACTTGTTCTACAATATGTTTAATTTTTTCAATCATAATTATTTATTAAACTACAAAGGGAACGTTTCCGCTCCCTTCGTAAAAAAAAAAGTTTTATGAACCGCAAAGGTAAGACAAATTTTAATAACATCCAAATTTTTTTTTATTTTTACCAATTATCGCCATCTAACATATTACCAATACCGCCTAAAATACTACCTTCTTCTTTACGTTTTACAGTTGCATACGTTAAAATTCTACCTGCTAAACGACTTATGGGTAACGATTGAATCCAAACGGTGCCAGGGCCTGTTAGGGTTGCAAAAAACAATCCTTCGCCGCCAAAAATAGTATTTTTGATACCCCCAACAAACTGAATATCATAGTTTACGGTTGACGTAAAGCCAACAATACACCCAGTATCAATTTTTAAAATTTCATGGCTATTAAGTTGTCGTTTTACAACATGACCGCAGGCGTGTAAAAAACAACGTCCATCACCTTCTAATTTTTCCATAATAAACCCTTCCCCGCCAAATAATCCTACGCCTAATTTTTTTTGAAATTCTATACCGATACTGACGCCCTTGGCGGCACAAAGAAAAGCATCTTTTTGACAAATTATTTTATGTTGTAAAGTGCTTAAATCTAAAGGGATGATTTTTCCTGGATATGGTGATGCAAAACAAACCTTTTTTTTGCCAAAAGAAACATTTGTAAAAGCTGTCATAAACAAAGATTCACCAACTAAGGCGCGTTTACCAGCATTAAAAAGTTTTCCTAAGAATCCTGAATTGTTATGATTACTACCATCTCCAAAAATAGTTTCCATGCTTACCCCGTCTTCCATCATCATAAATGCACCAGGTTCTGCCATCGCCGTTTCATTGGGGTCTAGTTCTACTTCTACATACTGCATCTCTTCCCCATATATTTGGAAGTCGATATCGTGATTTTGAGGCATATTATATAAATTTTGAGCAAAATTACGATATTTATTTGAATTTTTTTATTGATTATTTGGAAAAACATTAGTAAAAATAAAAAAAACACACCCAATTGATTTTTTTTTCTTATTTTTGTGAAACCTTAAATATATAAAATGGATTGGCAACAAAGTCAACAGGATAAATTTTGGATTGTCTTAAAAAAATATTTAGCCGCAGCGATGGGGGCGTTTTTTATTTTTATAAGCGGTTGTTTGTTCTTTGCTGATTTATTTAAAATTAAACCAATAATGTATTACGACAATCTACAAAGATATTTATTTGCGGGCATTTTTTTGTTATACGGATTCTATCGAATTTATATGGGATTTAAAACAAGATTATGAATCAATTAGTTAGGATATGTTTTATGTTTAGTTGCCTCATCTTGGCTTGTGAACCTAACCAATCTCTAAAAAAATACGACACTGCAAATTCAGGTACCATTTACATAAGTGTTGAAGAAAGTTTTGAGCCTGTTTTTAAAGAGCAAATTCGTGTTTTTGAATCCTTATATCCTGAGGCAAAAATTATTGCATCCTATAAATCCGAAATTGAGTGTATTAAAGATTTAAAATTTGATAGTATTCGACTCGTCATTGTTTCTCGAGATCTTTCAGACAACGAATTTAAAACAGTTAAAAAAAATATTGGTTACGCACCAAGAAGCCATGTGCTTGCTTATAGTGCAATATCCGTTTTAATTCCAAAAGATGCCACAGATAGTTTTTTTGACTATCTAAATTTAGAAAATATTTTAAGTGGTCAGCGAAATGTAAAGGTTGTGGTTGATAAAGATAATAGTAGCGCAACCAATATGTTTTTAATTAAACATATTTTAAAAAATCGACCCTTTGGTAAAAATGTTAAAGCCGCTACAAGTAATGATTCTATACTAAGCGTTTTAACAAAAAAACAGGCAGATATCGGTTTTATAGCTTATAATTGGATTAATGACTCTTATTACAATAAATCACAACAGGCTATTTTAAAAAAATTAAAATTTGCGGCTATAGCTTGCGAAGATTGTCCCGATAGTCTTAAAAATATCTATACGATCCCTTCTCCAAATACTATTCAAAAAGGGTTGTATCCTCTTAGAGTTCCCATTTATTATATCTTAAAAGAAAATCGAAGTGGTTTAGGTTCTGGTTTTATCAATTATTTAAGTTTAGAAAATGGACAATTGGTCTTCAAAAAATCGGTACTTTTACCGGCACAAATAAATTTCAATTTAAGGCAAACAAGTATTAATTAAAATATTACATTATGAAAAAAGTTTTTTTTGTAACCGCACTGAGCATGTTTATATGTTTAACAAGCTACACCCAGTTTGAATTAGATAAAATGGCATTTAAACTGATAGACTATCAGCGTTATACAGATTGTTCAAATTATTTAAAAGATAAAATTTCTAAAAACCCCAAAGATGGTCAGTCTTATTTTTGGTTAGTTCAAGATTTATTAGAACAAGATGAAGTTTTTTCGATTACCAAAACAGGCACTAAAAATGCTAGAGAAGTTTTAGAAAATGCGCAAGCTGCATTAGGCACTAGTGATCCTTGGATTCAATTAGGATTTGCAAATTTAGGGGTTATTGAAGGTGGCGATTTTAATGTTGCTAAACAACGTTACGAAGATATTTTTAACACTACGACGCCAATTAAAGGCAAAAACAAAGGGAAACCCATTCCAAGCTTGGTGGTTGGATTAGCCAGATTTTATAACCACATCTCGCGTAATATTGGTGATAGGCAATATGTGGTTGATAAAGTTAAATTAGCTTTAGAATTTACACCTATCGAACCCGCCTTATATCAAGTAATTGGTTATAACTATGTTAAGCTGAATACTGAATTTGGGGGTGAGGCTATTTTAGCTTTTAAACAACTTCAAAATTTAGAAAAAAACAATCCAATGCCATATTATTTGCAAGCCAAAATATATGCTACCCATAATACGAATGATGATATCGTAGATAATTTAACGTCTGAATGCATTAAAATAGACCCAAATTTTGCTCCAATTTACTATTTGATTTTTGATTATTATGATGAGAAAAACGCTGACAAAGCCAAACATGCCCTTGATACATATATACAACTTGCCGAACCTTCGCCACGGATTGAATTTGTAAGTGCCGAATATGCGTATCGTACCAAAAATTTCAAGGCGTCTTTAGAACAATGCGAAGCTCTTGAAGATAAATATGGTATTGATAAAGTATCACAGCTTTCGTTATTATTGGCATTAAATTATAGTAAAATTCAAGATTATACCAATGCAGTAAAATATTTAGATATTTATTTTTCAAAAAATCCAGAGGATGTGAACGAGTCTTTATTAGAATCCGCAATAGACATATACAGTCAAGTACCAGGATTAGAAGATAAAACCGCCAACCTAATTGAACAATCCATTGACATTCAAAAATCTTTAAAAAACAAAATTTCACTTGCTAAAAAAGGATATGAGCTTATGAATAAAGCTAAATTATACAATAAAGCCTATCAATGGTATATAAAAATTATTACGTTAAAGAACAATCAATCAGATGAAACCGATATCTATAATTTAGTTGATTTATCCTATAAATCAAAATTAGTAAAAGAAGCCATCTATTGGAGCAAACAATATATTAGCAGTCATCCTGAGAGCGCAAATGGCTATGTTTTATATCGACGAAGCATTTTTGCTTTAGACCCAGATACAAGTACTAATGTTGCCAGTGCTTATTTTGATACATTAAATATGTTTCTTGATAAAACTAAACAAAACGACACGAATTATTTTAAAAAAATTTATCAAAACTTATATGCCTACAACCGCACAATTTTAGCGAAACGTTTAAATAATTATAGCAATGAAATTTATAACTATACTGGTTCAGATAGTCTTTTTGTTAATAGTATTATCGATTCGGTAACAACAACTTACCAGCGATTGGATGATTGTTTTACTCAAATGCAAAATTTATTCGTAGGAAAATCGCAAGCCGAATCCATTAATAATTCTTGTAACGACCAAAGAAAAGTGTTTCAAAGTCAAGTAGAATTTTTAATGCGAAAACGACAAGCTTTAAACAAAGCCATTAAAAAAGATGATCAAAAAAATAAGGGTTAAACACTATAAATTTGTTATAATATGTTAAGAAAGAATATTTTTTCTGGCTCACAATTTGAAGATCAAATTAATTTTTGTCGTGCCGTTGTAGTTGGCAATACTATTTATGTATCTGGAACAACCGGGTTTGATTATTCAACTATGGCTATTTCGGATAGTATTATCGACCAAACCGAGCAATGTTTTAAGAATATTAAAAATGCGCTTAAAGAAGCCGATGCGGTTTTAGATGATATTGTTCAAATTTTATATATTTTACCCGATAAATCGCTTTTTTCGCAATGTTGGCCTATATTAAAAAAATATTTAGGAAATAATAAACCAGCCGCAACTTTTATTTCAGCAGGTTTAGTTGACTATCGTATGAAAATTGAGATACAAGTGGTTGCTGTTAAAACAAAAAGTTAGGTGTAAAATGAAAAGATATTTTGCTTTAGGTTCTTATTTAAAAATTATTTTATGAAAAATCGAAGATCTGCCGTTAAAACTATATTAACTGCAACTATGGCTTTGCCATTTTTACCCAAAAATAGTTTGGGACAAAAATCCGAGCCACTTAAACTTAATGGAAATATTAAACAATCGGTTTGCCGTTGGTGTTTCGATTTTTTACCACTTGAAGAGCTTTGTTTAGCGGCTAATAATCTTGGTTTAGTAGGGATTGATTTAGTAGGACCAGCGGATTGGGCAACTCTTAAAAAATATAATTTGGTTTCAACAATGTGCAACGGTGCCGAAATTAATTTAGTAGATGGGTTTAATAATCCACAATATCACACCACCTTAGTAAAAAATTACCTTGAACATATTCAATATGTTTCTGCAGCAGGTTATAAAAACCTCATTTGTTTTAGTGGTAACCGACGCGGTATGGATGATGAAACTGGTCTTAAAAATTGTATTATAGGCTTAAAAAAAATTTTAGGTCTTGCAGAACAAAAAGGGGTTATGATTCAAATGGAATTATTAAATTCAAAAATAGACCACAAAGATTATATGTGCGATAAATCGGCTTGGGGCATAGAACTTTGTAAGCGCTTAGATTCGCCCAATTTTAAACTTTTATATGATATTTATCACATGCAAATAGACGAAGGCGATGTGATAAGAACCATTAAAGACCATCATGTTTATTTTGGACACTATCATACGGCAGGTGTGCCTGGCAGGCACGAAATTAATGCCGAAATTCAAGAGCTTAGCTACCCACCCATTATGAAAGCAATTTATGAAACAGGGTTTAAAGATTA
This sequence comes from Alphaproteobacteria bacterium, assembly GCA_030053915.1. GTDB lineage: Bacteria > Bacteroidota > Bacteroidia > Chitinophagales > Chitinophagaceae > JASGCT01. The sequence goes on along the minus strand of JASGCT010000002.1, from coordinate 40,507 downwards.
TGTAGCTCAAGAATTTATACCTACGTATTCCAATAAAATTGCGGCATTAAGAGAAAGTGTTTTAATTTGCGATATTTAACATCACTAAACCGCATTACGGGCAGCATTAATAATGCCAAACATGCTTCGGGTTACTAATTTCGTAAAAGTATTATAAGTGGGGTCGTCCTTAGCCATGGTTCTTAATTTACATAAGGCATATTGTTGAATGACTAATAAAGGAAGTACAATTTTTTCACGCATTAAAATCGATTCCCTACCAACGGCTTCTTTTTCTAATAAAACCTTATTATGTGTTAGTTCAAGATATAATTTTTCGGTAAGTATATACTCGGCTTTAAGGTTATGCCAAAATTTGCCAAATTGTGGATCTTTTTGTAAATGTTGAGTTAAAGTAAAATTAGATTTTAGCATCGCCATCATACTATTGTCTATTAAAGTACTAAAAAATAAATTGTTCTGATATAAATTTTTTAAGTCGTCCCAATAACCCTTCAATTTTAATTGTTTTAAAGCTGTGCCCATGCCATAAAATCCTGGAACATTTTGTTTAAGTTGACTCCAACTACCCACAAATGGAATTGCCCTTAAACCATCTAAGGTTATTTGTCCATCCTTATTGCGTTTTGTAGGACGACTCGCAATATTGGTTTCACTATAAAATTGCAAAGGACTTACAGTTTGCAAATACAGTAAAAAGTTCTTGTCATTTTTTAATTTTTTATAGGCTTCAAAAGCAATATTACCTAAACTTTCAAAAAGAAATTTTTCAATTTTAGTAAATGGCGGTTCGGCTTGTATTTCTAATTTATTTTTAAGTCCGGCTGTTAATAATTGTTCTAAATTATACTGTGCCGATTTTTTGGTGCCAAAATTAGAGGTTATTGTTTGACCTTGGATGGTAACTTGAATTTGTTCGGTTAAAATGGAGTTGTCTAAAGAGGCATAAAATTTATGCGTTTTGCCTCCGCCACGCGACGGCGGACCACCACGTCCATCAAAAAACACAATTTTAATTTTATGTTTACGAGCAATTGCAGACAACTGAACTTTAGCTTTATAAATAGAATAATTGGCTTGCATATATCCTCCGTCTTTTGTACCGTCGCTAAAGCCAAGCATGATAGTTTGCTGTTTATGTCGGGTCAATAAATGACTTTTATATGTTTTGTTTAAAAACAAATGATGCATAATTTCATCAGCGTTTTCTAAATCGGAAATAGTTTCAAAAAGGGGTACAATATCAACTTGAGATACCAATTCGTCGTGACCTGCTAATTGTAATAAATAAAAAAGTTCTAAAACATTTGAAAGCGATTGGCAATTACTTATAATAAAACGATTACAACTCATGCCGCCACACATAGCTTGTATTTTTAAAATATATTGCATGGTTAGTAAGGCGTCTTTTACTTCGTCATCAAATACTATATTTTCTAATTTTTGAGGATAGATTATTAGTTGTAATATTTTTATTTTTTCTATTTCAGATAATTTTTCATAATCCTTGGGTAGAATAGGGGGTGCATTATTAGAAACGAGTGCGGCATTTATTTTTAACAATATATTTCGGTTGATGCGACTGTCTTGCCGAATATCTAAGGTAGCAAAATGGGTGCCAAAAATTTTTACTTTAAAAATTAAAGAGTCTAATTTTTCGAGATGCAATTTAAAACAATCCTTAATAATAATTTGCCTAATTGTTAATAATTGGTTTAAAATATCTTGAGCTGTAACAGGTTTTGTTTGTTCTGGGATAAAAATATTTTTAAATAAGAGGTCTTCTAAAACAGCTAACAAATGATCTATTTTCGAAAACGTTAAATATCTTTTAAGTTGTCGAATATCACGATAGTAACAGGTAATTATTGATTTATGGAGATCTTTAGCTACTTTTAAGGTGGTTAATGAGGTTACGTTGGGGTTTCCATCTCTATCACCACCTGGCCAAAAGCCTAATTCTATAATAGGATTATGGAAATGATTTAAGATAAAATCTTCATTGTTATTAAAATCAAATATTTTATTAACGATATTCGAATAGATATCGCCCAGGGTTGTATAGAACACATTTTCTAAATACCACATCAGGTTTTTGGCTTCGTCTAAAGGTGTTGGTTTTTCTTTATTAAAAAAAGGGGTAATTCCTAGTTGTTTTAAATATTCATTAATCGTATCAAAATCATTTTTTAAAATACTATCTGATAAGTCGTGAATTATTGATAATACACCACTAGGATAAAATTGCGTTGGGTGTGCTGTTAAAACAATTCTAACTTTAAAAGTAGATAAATGGTGCTTCAATATTGGGTTGTTTTTGGCTGAATTATTAGAATTTATAAAGTTGGTTAGCGTGCCAGGTCCTTGCATATCGTTGACAGTAGAAAATCCTGAATCTTCTAAAGCATCAAACAAAACTACTTGACGTTCAATAAATTGAATATATTTAAACAAATCGTTTTGTTTTTGAGCTTCTGAAATGGTTTCGAAGCTATAATATTTGGTAAAAAAATGATTTATAATTTCTTCGGGCGACTTATTATTATGCAATCCTGTTTTACATAAATAATAAAAAATTGGAATAAGATTTCCTACATTGGTAATGCCAGTATATGGTAAATTAGAAAACAAACTTGAGAATATAACATATTTATCATGAATGTTTTTTTTAAAATTTTCTTGAATTTCTGAAGGTTCCATAATATTTATTAGCGGTTGAATTCTTCGTCAAAATTAACATCATCAGATCTTTTATCGTTATATTTCCTTACGATACCTCTACCGCTTTCTCTAATAAATTGTATAATTTCGTCTCGTTCATCGGTAACTTTAAATTCTTCTTCAATAACTTGTAGGGCTTGCGTGGTATTTAATTTACGATTAAAAATTACCCTATAAATATCTAAAATATGATTTACTTTTTCTGCCGAAAATCCTCTCCTTTTTAGTCCAACGCTATTAACGCCGCCATAAGTAAGTGGGTTACGAACTGCTTTTATATAAGGTGGTACATCTTTGGTTACTAAACTTCCCCCGGCAATATAGGCATGTTGTCCGATAGTAATAAATTGATGAATTGCAGTTACGCCGGCTATCCAAACCCAATCTTCTAATTTTACGTGTCCGGCCATTTGGCAATTATTGCTTAACACACAATTATTTCCAATTATACAATCGTGTCCGATATGAGTATAAGCCATAATAAAACAGTTTTGCCCGATTAAAGTTTGTTGATTTGTGGTTGTTCCTTTATTAATGGTTACAAATTCGCGAATCGTTGTATTATCGCCGATGATTGTATGCGTTTTTTCACCTTTGTATTTTAAATCTTGTGGGAGTCCGCCAATAACAGACCCTTGAAAAATTTTAACATTTTTTCCAATTTTTGTTCCTTCACAAATCGAAACGTTGCTGCCTATCCACGAGCCTTCACCAATTTCTACATCGTTACCGATAACTGTAAAAGGGTCTATTTTTACCGAATTGGCTATTTTTGCCGTAGGGTCTATATATGTAAATGGGTAAATCATATTATTGAATTTTTATCTTTTTTAACGATTGAAGCTGTTAAATCAGCTTCGGTTACAATTTTGTTACCAACATAAACTGTGCCTCTCATTTCACAAATACCTCGTCTAATGGGACTCAGTAATTCCATTTTTAATAGAAGTGTGTCGCCTGGTCTTACAATTTGTTTAAATTTACAATTATCTATTTTTAAAAAATACGTGTTATAATTGTCCAATGGCATATTATTAATACATAATACGCCGCCTGTTTGGGCTAAGGCTTCAATTTGTATAACACCTGGCATTACTGGGTTACCGGGAAAATGTCCTTCAAAAAACCATTCGTTAAAACTAATATTTTTTATGCCTAAAATGTATTTATCGGTAATATCAACAATTTTATCTATTAATAAAAATGGGGCACGGTGCGGTAAAATTTTTTGGATGGCATTGATATCAAATATCGGTGGTAAGTCGGGGTTATAAATAGGAATATTTTTAATTTGTTTATTTTTTTTAATATAGGCTTTAATTTTTTTAGCAAAATCAACATTACTTCTATGACCGGGTCGGTTAGCAATAATTCTTGCTTTAATAGGGTAGCCAATTAATGTTAAATCGCCCACGACGTCTAGGAGTTTATGCCGTGCTGGTTCATTTTGAAAATGGAGGCTTAAGTTATTAAGATACCCTTCGTTACTTATGGCTATATTATCTTTTTTAAAAATCTTTTTTAAACGTACAATTAAATCGTTTGTGGGCGTTTCGTTAATAACTACAATGGCATTATTAATATCGCCCCCTTTAATAAGATTATTTTCGATCAGGGTTTCTAATTCATGAATAAAACAAAAAGTTCTGCACGAAGCAAACTCGGCTTTAAAATCGCTGATTTTTTTTAAACTTGCATGTTGCGTTCCTAAGATGGGGCTATTAAAATCGATTAGGGTTGTAACTTGAAATTCATCGGCGGGCATCGCCATCATTTCAACACGTTTTTCTGTGTCAAAAAATGTTATATTTTCTTGAATGGAGTACCATATTTTTTCGGCATTTTGTTCAACAACTTCGGCACTTAAAATAAGTTCAACAAATGGTGCAGAACTGCCATCCATAATAGGCACTTCGGGTGCTGATAGGTCGATTAAACAATTATCAACGCCCATGCCAGTTAAAGCCGCCAAAATATGTTCTACGGTATTGATTTTAACATCGCCAATTTGTAAGGTGGTACCACGACTGGTATCTGTAACTAAATCGCAATCTGCCTTAATTAAAGGCGCATCAGGAATATCAGTACGTTTAAATTGAATCCCAAAATCAGGCATAGCGGGGTGTAAATTCATGGATACTTCTATACCTGTATGTAATCCAGTTCCTTTTATATTTGCACTTTTTTTTAAAGTATGCTGCTTATTAGAATTAAAAATTGTGGTCATAATCTTTTAACTAAAATTATTTTGCAAAAATACTAAATTTTATTAAAATATAATTATTTTATTTAATTTTATTATAAATTTAAGATATATTTAAGATATATTAGTTAATTTTGTGGCAATTTGAACTTTATGAAAATTGCACTTTCCCAACTCAATTTTATTATTGGCGACATTAAAGGGAATGTTCAAAAAATGATTCTTGCTATCCAAGCAGCTATTCAAAATAAAGCGGATTTAATTATTTTTAGCGAACTTTCTATATGTGGATATAGTCCAAAAGACCTTTTAGACCAAGAGGGTTTTATGGACGCTATTGACCAAGGTATCGATTTACTTAAAGAATGGAGTCATCATATTTTTATTATAATCGGGGCTCCAAAATATCAACAGTCCAAACAAAAAAAAAAATTAAATACTGCCCTTGTGTTACATAAAGGCAAAATTATTCACTGCGTAGAAAAAACGTTATTACCAACTTACGATATTTTTGACGAAGATCGCTATTTTGAAAGTGGTTCGAATCTTCATATTATTCCTATTAATCAATATAAAATAGCCCTGACAATCTGTGAAGATATTTGGAATGTTCAGCCAAATCTTGAAATATACAACCAAACGCCTTTAAAGCATTTAATAACGTTTAACCCCGATTTTATTATTAATATTAGTGCTTCACCATTTAGTTATACCAAAGAAACATTACGTTTAAACGTATTACAAAATAATGTAACCCAATATAAAAAACCTTTTATTTATGTGAATGCGGTGGGCGCAAATACTGGGGTTATTTTTGATGGGCAATCTTTGGCATTAAATCCAGACAATCACATGGTGTTACGCTTAAAATCTTTTCAAGAAGACCAACAATACCTTTATTTTAAAAAGGGTCAATTTGAAACAGACGAGACGCAGCCTATAAACCTTAATAAATTATCAACCACTCAGATTTTTGACCCTAAGTTTAATATCCAACACATTTTTGAAGCCTTAGTTTTAGGCATCAAAGATTATTTTGCAAAAATGGGGTTTTCTAAAGCGATTTTAGGGGCTTCTGGAGGAATAGATTCGGCAGTATGTCAAGCCTTGGCTGTTTCCGCCTTAGGAAAAGACAATGTACTTGCAGTACTCATGCCATCAGAGTTTTCGTCCCCAGAATCGGTTCAAGATGCCATAATGTTATCCCAAAATTTAGGAAATCGCTACAAAATTGTACCTATTAATACTCTATATAATACTTTTTTAAGTGCATTAGAGCCTCATTTTGAAAATTTACCCTTTGGTATTGCTGAAGAGAATCTACAAAGTAGAATTAGGGGAAATATATTAATGGCTTTAGCCAATAAATTTAATACTATTTTATTAAATACGTCTAATAAAAGTGAATTGGCTACAGGTTATGGCACTTTGTATGGCGATATGGCAGGTGGTTTAAGTGTTATAGGGGATTGTTTTAAGCAACAAGTATATGCTTTAGCCCAATTTATAAATGATATGTCGAGCGCGACTATTCCTGAAAATATTTTGCTAAAAGCCCCAAGTGCCGAGTTAAAACCAAATCAAAAAGATAGTGATAGTTTGCCCGAATACCCTATTTTAGATGCTATTTTATATTATTATATCGACCAGCGCATGTCGGTTAAGCAAATTAGTAACAAGGGTTATGATACCGCACTAGCGGTTAAGACTTTAGAATTGGTAAATCGACAAGAGTATAAAAGACAGCAATTTTGTCCCATTTTAAGAATTAGTTCAAAATCGTTTGGTGAAGGACGTCGCATGCCAATTGTTGCGCGCTATAATTTCTAAAATCTTTGGTTTTTTAAAAAAATCATTAAAATTTAACAACAAAAATTATTTTAACTAATTTATGGTTTTTTAAAGAGATTCTCCTTATATTTGTACAAAGTAAATTATTTTAAAATGCATAAAAGTAAATCAACGAGAACCCCGCTTCTTGGTTTTTTGAAAACACATAAAAATTTGAATCAAAAAATGAAACTGTTAAAAGAAATTCAAGATATAGAAAGTAAAGACCTTTTACCATTTATTGATGTTAAAAAGTCTAAAATTGCCGAACTTGAAAGGGCATTTGGAAAAAATAAATTTGATACTTTATTTAATGCGTTTAGTTCTACGAGCCAAAAATTAAAAATTGTTATAAAAATATTAAGAAGAGAAAATAGAGGGTTATGATAAAAAAACTAGTTGTATTCGTTACATTTTTTGTTTTCTTGACGGCTTGTAAAGAAAAATCAAAGACTCCTACAGCTATCAAGCAAGACCCAGCTGTGCCTATTGAAATTACTGTTATTGCGCTTGACACAACGACCCGTTTTATAGAAGTGAATGGTGTTGTTATGTCTAAAGATTTTGTAAGTATTCAACCCGAAATAAGCGGTCGCATTACTTATTTAAATATCCCTGAAGGCAAATATGTTGCACAAGGTACTATTTTAGCCAAAATTTTTGATAGTGATTTACAAGCCCAATTAAAAAAACAAGAAGCGCAATTGAAACTTAATATTTTAAACGAAGAACGACTTAAAAAACTTTTGGCAATAGACGCTACTACCCAAAATGAATATGATATCGCTGTTACAGCTATAGAGTCGTCTAAAGCGGATATTGAATATACCCAATCTTTAATATCTAAAACTATTATTAAAGCACCTTTTTCTGGGTATATTGGTAATAAAAATATCAGCATTGGAGCTTATGTAACCCCTTTAACAATAATGGCCGATTTTGAAGGGGCGAATGGTAAAATTTTAGATGCCGACCTGCCCGCTAAATATTTGACTTCCATAAAATTAGGCGATACAGTTAAAATATCTGTTGAAGGCAATCCTAATCAAAGTTTTGCCACTGTGTTTAGCATTGAACCAGCCATTAATAAAAATAGTCAGAATGTAAAATTACGATGTCGATTAAACAGTGTTTTTAAATCTGGTAGTTTTGTAAAAGCTGTTATTGAAACCAATAAAAACGATGCAATTATTTTTGTGCCTTCTAGTGTCATAATTCCCGAAGGAAATTTTAAAAAAATTGCTTGTATAAAAAATAATAAACCCGAATTTGTTTTCGTTGAAACGGGCTATCGAACAGATAAAAATGTGGAAATAAAAAAAGGGTTGTTTATTGGTGATACTATTGTTACCATTGGGTCTTTATACTTACGCCCCAATAGTAAAATTAGTATTTCTAAAGTAACGTCTCTTAAAAACTTAATTCAATAGCATGAACATATCCGAATTTAGTTTAAAACGTCCGGTTTTTGCAACCGTATTAAATTTAGTATTATTATTATTTGGTTATATTGGTTATACAAATTTGGGGGTAAGAGATTATCCGGCTATCGACCCCTCAATTATTAGCGTACAAACTACATATACTGGTGCTGCTGCCGATATTATTGAAAATCAAATTACTGAGCCACTTGAAAAAGCGGTTAATGCCATTCAAGGTATTAGAACTATCAGCTCTACTTCAAGTACGGGCTCTTCGCAAATTACCATTGAATTTAATTTAGGTGTCAATTTGGATAATGCTGCAAATGATGTGCGCGACAAAGTTAATACGGCAGTTCGCAATTTGCCTCAAGACATCGATGCCCCGCCCGTTGTAAGTAAAGCCGATGCTAATTCCGACCCCATTCTTTTTTTAGCCATCAATAGCCGCACCAAAAGTCTTTTGGAACTGAGTGATTATGCCGAAAATATTTTACAAGACCGTTTTCAAACCATTGACAATGTAAGTGCTGTGAACCTTTTTGGTTTAAAAAGAAAAGCCATGCGCATTTGGTTAGATCCGAATAAAATGAATGCCTACAATGTAAGTTTTACAGACATTAATCAAATTATAGCTGCCGAAAATATTGATCTACCAGCAGGAAAGTTAGTTGCTAAAAATCAAGAGTTTATTTTGAACTCTTTTGGAAGGCTCCGAGACGAAGAAGAGTTTCGACAATTAATTTTGCGAGACGATGACAATGGTACCATTCGCTTAAGAGACGTTGCCCGAGTAGAAATAGGACCCGAAGTTGAAGAACAACAAACCCGAGCCAATTGTATTCCAGCCGTAGTGTTGGCAATCGTGCCACAACCAGGCGCCAACTATATCGAAATCGCCGATGAATTTTATAAACGTTTGGACGATATTAAAAGAAATTCTAAGGCAGACTTTCAACTTACTGTTGGTGTGGATAACACAAAAATTATCCGAAATTCCATTGAAGAGGTTAAGGAAACTCTTATAATTTCTTTAGGCTTGGTAGTCCTTGTAATTTTGGCATTTTTTAGGAGTATTTTGGTGGCTTTTAGACCCTTAATTGATATACCTATATCGTTAATAGCCACTTTTTTTATCATGTATATTTGCGGGTTTTCTATCAATATTCTAACCATGTTAGCCATTGTATTAGCAACAGGTTTGGTAGTGGACGATGGTATTGTTGTTACCGAAAACATATTTCGTAAATTAGAAATGGGCATGCCTATAAAACAAGCCGCTTTAGAAGGCAGTAAAGAAATATTTTTCCCAGTTTTAGCTACTTCAATTACCTTGGCTATCGTGTTTATGCCTGTTATATTTTTACAAGGGTTTGTGGGCAGTTTGTTTAAAGAATTTGGTGTGGCTTTATCTGCCGCCGTGCTTATCTCTTGCTTTGTATCCCTTACAATTACACCCGTGTTAAACGTTCTTTTAACACCCAAACCTAAGAAAGGGCAAACCAGTCATGGTCATGGTAAATTTTATGTTGCTACCGAGCCTTTTTTTGTTGGTTTAGAAAATGGTTATCGATTTATTTTAAATAAGTTTTTGAAAATTAAATGGATTGCAGTACCTGTCCTCATGATAAATTTATTTCTTATCTATTATTTTCAAAATCATCTGCAATCGGAATTAGCGCCACTAGAAGATAGAAGCTCTATTAGAATTTCGCTTTTAGCGGCTGAAGGCACTAATTTTGACAAATCATTTTCATATTCTAAACAAATTGAAAACTATTTATACGATTCGATTCCAGAAAGATTTAAAACAATTTCTATCACACCCGGCATTGGTGGTTCTGGCTCTAACTCGGCTTATTTTAGACTTAATTTAATTCCACCAAACGAAAGAATCAAATCGCAAAATCAGGTGGCTTTAGAACTTGGTGCAAAATTTAAAGCCCAGTATCCCGACTTAAAAGTGTTTCCTATACAGGAGCAAACTATTTCGGTAGGTACGGGCTCCAGAGTGGCACTACCCGTTCAGTTTGTGGTTCAAACCTTAGATTTTGATAAACTAAAAAGAATCATTCCCATCATGTTAGACTCCATGAAAAAACAAAAAATATTTCAAAGTTTCGATGTCAATTTAAAATTAAATAAGCCGGAATTTGATATTGTAATCGACCGCTTAAAAGTCAAAAGCTTGGGCTTACAAGTTTCGGACGTTACTTCTACTTTACAAGCTGCATATAGTGGCGCTCGTACCAGTTATTTTATTCAAAATGGCAATCAATACCAAGTTATATGTCAAGTTGAACGTCAAGATCGTTCTAAACCCTTGGATGTTGAAGAGCTAAAAATAAAAAACAATTTGGGCGACTATATTCCTTTAAGCGAATTGATTGTTGTTAATGAAACCAGTAATCCACCAAATTTAAATCATTACAATCGTTTTAAATCGGCCACCTTTTCGGCTTCTTTAGTAGATGGTTCTACCATTGGCGATGGTGTTAAAAAAATGTATGAACTTGCTGATAAAATTCTTGACGAATCTTTTCAAACCAGCTTAACTGGGGCATCGCGCGATTTTGCTGAAGGTACTTCAAATACAGGCACCGCCTTGATTTTTGCTTTGCTTTTAATCTATTTTGTACTTTCGGCTCAGTTTGAAAGTTTTATTGAACCTTTTATTATTATGGTAACGGTGCCAATGGCAATTTGCGGTGCTTTACTAAGTTTATGGTTTACCAACCAAACTCTTAATATCTTTTCACAAATTGGCATGATTATGCTTATTGGTTTAGTAACTAAAAATGGTATTTTAATTGTGGATTTTGTAAACGAAAAACGGAAAGAAGGACTTCCCTTAATTGAAGCTGTTGTTATAGGTTCTGGTTTAAGGCTACGACCTATTTTAATGACCAGCATTGCCACCGCCTTAGGTAGTTTACCCATTGCTTTAAGTTTAGGGGCATCGGCAGCAAGTAGAAAGCCCTTAGGTATTGTAGTTGTTGGCGGTGTTATTTTTTCGCTAATACTTAGTTTGTTTATTGTTCCAGCAATGTACGCCATCATCATGAAACGAAAAACCTCTGTAAAACAACTAGACAATTAATTCTTCGGATTAAATCTAATGAAGCAAATAAAATAAAAGCGTTTCGATCTAAGTTCTTTAGTGGAATTATTAAACCCTCAATTTTATTTTATAGGGTGATAATGAAACGGTTAAAGTGTTGTTTGCAAAAAATGGTTCGCCATCTAAATGCATTGGAGCATCACTATGGTTTTTAATAGTTAATGCATTGGTTTGCAAATAATAGATAGCATGATTATTAAACTTAGCTAAATTTTGATAAGGCAATTCATGTTTTTGGATAAATTGTAAATAATTTAAATAGGTTAGAATTTTAAAAGTTGGTTTTTGCTTGGGAACAATTATAACATCTAATAATCCATCGTCAAGTTTGGCAAAATTACAAAGCTTTGCCGCTTTGCCATAATAATTGCCATTGCCAAAGCTAATATAATGTGCATCTAAATTCAAGACTTCGTTTTGAATTTCAAGGCTGAAATTATAATGATGTAAAGGGCGGTTAAATAATAATTTGATATAGTTTAAAGTGCCTCTGTTTTTAGATTGTGCAAATTGATGAGCTATATAACCATCTTGTCCGATGCCTCCTACAATATACATGAAGTCGTTATTAAAATAATACACATCTAATTGAATACAGACTGAACTTAGTAAGAGTTGTTTTATATTATTTAAATTGGTGGATATATTCAAATGTTTGGCTAAGCCATTGCCCGAACCAAAAGGTAAAATAGTGAAATATATATTTAAATTATAGAAGGCTTTAAAAATATTATGAATAGTACCGTCACCTCCAATAATAACAATGTCTGTTATATTATTTTGAAGTACAAGGTTTTTTTCATTTTGATAATCGGTATTAATTTGCGTGGGGGTTACCCAAAATGTAACCTGATTTAATGTAAAAAAATCTTCTAAAAATTGAATGATTTTGTCTTTGGACAAACCGCCCGAAATAGGATTATAAAAAATAAGATATTTTCTATTGTTCATTGAATATAATGTTGTGGTGGTTGGCGATTTAGAATACTACGCGCTAAAGTAAATTCATCTACAAATTCAATATTACCACCAAAAGAAACTCCTCTTGAAATTGTTGTAATTTTACAGGCGAAGCCTTGTAGTTGTTGCTGCATATAATAAATAGTAGTATCGCCTTGAATATTAGGACTTAAAGCAAAAATAATTTCTTCCGGGACATGTAGTTTAATCCTATCAACTAAAGCTTGAATATTAAGTTGTTCAGGACCAATGCCATCTAAAGGTGAAATTAATCCACCTAAAACATGATAAAGTCCGGAATATTGTTGTGTGTTTTCTATAGCAATTACTTCGCGTATCGATTCTACCACACAAATGAGATCTTTTTTACGAAACGTATCCGAACATATATTACAAAAATCGCCATCGCTTAAAAAGTTACAATTTTTACAAAATTTTAATTGGGTTTTCATTTGTAGAATGGCGTTACAAAATTGGGTAGTAAATTGAACATCTTGTTTTAAAATATGAAGCGCTAATCGTAATGCCGTTTTTTTGCCAATGCCAGGTAATTTTGAAAGTACTTGCACACAATCGTTTAAATATTTTGAAGGTATTTCCATATTTTAAAATTCAATAACAAATTCATTGTCCCAATTCTTTTTTATTTGTAAATCTTTTGGATAAATAATAGCTTTTTCTGGTTGATATTTTAGCTGCTTACTATAAAAGCCTTTATCCCATATTCCATTTTTATTTTCATCTTTATAAATACTCAAATTTAATTTTCCTGGATACATATAGGGTATAGTTAAAGTGTTTTTAGTTATCGGCATTTTTAAAATAACCTCTTTATTAACAAGGCATTGTAAGATATAATTTTGGGTTAAATCGATATTTTTTAATCTTAAAATTAATTTACCATAATTTTTATCATTGAATGTTTTAAATTTTATCGTATCGGCATTGGCAAAATATTTATCGTACTCATCTTTAACAAGTCTCGATGGCATGATTAAATAGTAAGGTTTGTCGATAAGCCAATTAAAATTGTTGACTTTAAACGTAAAATTTGTGGTATCAAAATTCATCATAAAATTTGAATATGGTTTATAAAACGTATCTGTAAGTTGAATATTAAAACTATCATTCCAAAATACTTTATTTACAAAACTTATGGTAAAAGGTTTTAAAAAATCGTATTCGTTATTTTCTATAGGCGTTTTAAAGCTAATTTTAGGAATATCTTTTTCTTTAATATTTTTGATTTTTGAATTCGCTTTTTTATTGTTATTTTTTATACTTTTATAGAAGTAAAAAGTATCTTTTTTATTGGTATCGGTACTTGTTATAATTGGATGATTCAAAAATGCGAAAGGGGTGGTGCTATCAAAGTAGTTTTTTTTATTACTATTTTGAACCACAAATGCTAAAAAGCTATCGGCGGGTAAAAACGAAAATGAAAATCGCCCTTGACTATTGACTGGCGAAAAATAATCGGGGCGTTCGTGAAAAACAATAGAATCATCCTTAGTGTATCGATATAATATAACAATTACAGTGCTATCAAATTCGCCAGTTTCGGCATTTACAACGCTGCCTTGAAAGGTATTATGGTCAATCATATCGCCTGTACTAAAACAATAACTAAGTTTTTTGTATAAATTTTTTTCACGCAAATCGGCAATGGCATTATTAAATAAATAAGAATATGTAGTATTGGGTTTCAGGGTATCTTTAATAAAAATTGTTACCGTGTTTAACTTTATTTTTATTTCAGGTTGTAAAGTTGGGTTGGGCGAAATAAAGAGGTTATTTATTAAATTGTTTTCTTGTAAAAATTCGTTAAAATAAAAAGTTATTTTTTTGTTTTTAAAATAAATTTGAGAATCAGGGGGATTGCTGCGAATTAAGATTGGCGGTAAAGAATCTTTAGGTCCGCCTAAAGGTAAGCTGATACTGGCACATTGAATAGAAACGCTTAATAATATATAAACGAATAATCCAAAACAAAAATAGTATAGTAATTTCATTTTTTGGATGGCCTTTTCAAACTATCTTCTGGGTAGGTTGTTTTCATGGTTTCTAGTTGACGTTTAAACCAAGTGATCATTAAAGACTTTTGTTCGTTAGAAAGTTTGGCTTCGTTATGAACCAAGGTATAACTTTCTAAAGGCATTTTTTGTTCTTCAAGCTCTTCAATACATTCTTGGAGTTTTTTAAATTGCCTTCTTATTTTATATGTTTTAAAATTGTCAAAATTAAGCTCATCTTGACCTTCGTTAATATGATGTTTTATCCACCACCCAACAGGTTGGATATAGGTATACCAAGGGTAGTTTATATTGTTAGAATGACAATCGTAACAAGAAGTTTTTAAAATAGTGCTTACACTATCATTCATTTGAAATACTTGACTGATATTATTTGAATTATCTACAATATTGGTTTTGTCTATTTGAAAAAATTGGAACATCAATAAAACGATTATCAATAAAATGGCAATTTTTTTTAAAATTTTAATAAAATGTTTCATGATTATTTAAATAAATTTACTTTACAAGGTGTGGTTGCACAAGGTTTGGTTTGGTTTGAATTTATAACATAAAAACTTCCTTGTTGAATATAGTTTAAGTCGTTAATTTTAATAACATAATAATAAGTTCCAGAGCATAAAAAATCACCATCTTTATTTTTTAAGTCATATTTTTCGTAAGTGTTCGGTGGAAACGTGTCGGTATAAATTTTACAAAGATATTTGTCGTAGATATCTACCGAAACCATAGACACTTGGTTTACGGTTTGTAATTTTGTTAAGTAGAAATCATCAAACAGACCATCCTGGTTATCAGGGGTTAACACTCTAGGTACTGTAAACAAATTATTTCTTTTGCTATTATTTTTATTAACCCAAACTACTAATGCGTCTGTACCCGGACAGCCGAAGCCATTGCTGGCTTGTAGATTGATTGTTGTATTATCGTAAATAGGTTGTGCATTATAAATTGAATCATAAAAACTATTGTTTTGGTCGTCATAATTCCATTTAAAATTTGCTATCGTATCCCGTCTTAAATAATTCTTAGCTTTTATTGGACCATCCACCGTCCCTTTTAATTGTATTTGGTCGCCGAAAACAATTTTGATATATTTTAAATCTGGTAAAATAAATTCTGGTTTCAGGGCTTCAATGGTAACTGCTGTGTTTTTACGCACATATTTAATGCCACTAATTCTTGACGTTATTGTTTGATTTAAACTTGTGCTAATTACTACATAATATCTAAAGCCGTTTATTAAATTTGTGGTTGGAATAGAATATGTTAAAAATGTATCAAAACTAAAGACGTTTGATACATGTAGAAGCCTATTGCCATTGCGGGTAGGGGTATCAGTTGTTTGATAAAGATCGATAGATGTAATGCGTCCGATTCCTGGTTTAAGGGAGGCTTTGAAAGCATATCGAATTGCATCGGTATATGTAGAATTGAGACACATATTAGCAGTGTCATTAGAAGGTTCTTGAATATAAAAAAAAGGACGATAATCTACTTGAATACGCCCACTAAAATTACTAGTGGTTGCGCATTGGTTAATTTCAGCTACAGCATAATAATATTCATAACCATTTTCGTATAATTTAAATGAATCGGGCGTAGTAAAGGGGGTGGCAAAAGTGTCTTTACTAAAAAATTTTACTAAAACGCCGTTATAATTTCCAGGACTGCGTGAAACATACCATGAAATTTTTAAAGAATCATTACGATTGGATATTGATACATTAAGGTTTTTAGCTGGATTGCCAACGATATATAATGTGTCTTGAAGTGAGGGGTGTAATGAAAAAATAGGCAAATCGCTCACCGTAATTTTAATAGGGACTCTAGCATAACTTTGGCATTTAAAGGTGTTAGGATTAGAACGCCTGGTAGCAAAATAAGTTTTAGTTTGTAAAGGCGTATTAAGGGGCAAAGGCGCTTTATCTAAAGCAGTGTCGGGCAGATTAAAAAACGCTAAATTACTATTGGTATTAAAACCTACGATATCGCCGATAACTTTTTGCCCACAAAAAAATTGTACGCGGGCTAAACTAGGTGTGTCTAATGTTTCAACTATAACCACACGAACAGAATCGCGCGGTGTTTTTGTAGTAATATTAATATTTGAATCAAAATAATATAATTTACTTTGTAGCTTTGAATTTAATGGAAGCAGGGTAGAACTATTTAAAGAGTCATACCAATTTTTGTTTGTAAATACGGTATCTAAACCTTGTAAAGTTGCCGAATCGCAAAAATAAACAACAACCTGACTCTGGGCAATTAGATTACCTAAAACCAAACACACTAAGAAGCATAGATTTTTTATTCTATTCAAAAACATTGTTTTAAAGAACAAAGTTACATAATTTTAACAAATAATTGTAAAAAAATATAAATTCATTTTTAATTTATGGTTTTAACCTAAGGCATTACTTTAAATTTATGGTTGGGAAGCGTACCGATACACTAATTTAACTAATAAATTATTTAAAAAATCAACCTTGTAATTTCCAACAATGGCTTTTTTGTGGCTATTGCCAATGCCGCTATCATTGGTTATAAAAATATAGCTACCATTCGTTGTTATAGACAAGAAACGTAGAAAAAATTCGGTATTATCATCAATCCCGCTGGCGGCAATAGGTATAATTTTAATACCAGCCTTAGCCATATTTAAAACCGAGTTTTGCAGACTGCTTTTAACAGTTTGGTCGTCTTGGTGAGGTGGGGCGTCTAAAATTAAAAATACAATTTTAGTGGTAGCATTGTTAGACCATTGTAAAGACTTTAAGGTTGTTTCTAAGGCAGAATGTACTGCTTCTGGCCAATCACCGCCTCCTCCGGCAGATTGTGCTTTAATAAAATTAATAGTTTGGGACATATTATTTGAAAAAGCACTAAATTTTGTAATATAATCATCACCGAAATCTCTGTAAAAAACAGACCCTGTAGAAACCGTTGCATTCCTTAATGTGTCACTAATTCGGTTTAATACACTATACAATTCATCTTTTAAAAATTCTAATTCATCGCCCATAGACCCAGTGGCATCAACAACAAAAGCAATTTCAATAGCCATTGGTAATACGTTTGTTCCAATAATCGCTTCGTTGATGCCATCTTTATATGATTTCATGTTATTTATTATTTTTTCGCCATTGTTTATATCAATTGAATAAGGAGAAAAATCAGCAATGGGTTGATTGAAAAATAAATTGGGCCATAATTCTGCTTTACCAAAATTATCGGTTTTAGTTGCAAAAACGGGTACTCCATTTTTTTTTAGAACAACTATAGCATTGGAGGCAGGGCTAAGATTTGTGTTTTTTATTTGAACAGAAATACGATTTGTATTAAATAGACCCCATTGCGAAGGAAGCATATTAAATTCAGATTTTGAAATTGTAGTATCCCAAAAAGTCCAGTTTTGCAAATCATTCCATTCGGCGGCAGTAATTTTACCACCCCCAGTTACTTTACCACTTCCATTATCAACATCGCCCGTTAATCCGCTCGTAGCTTTGTCGCCACTCAACTCGCTCGATGAAAATAGCCCACCATCCTTACCACAACTTACCAAAATCACTATTAAAAACAAAAATATTGAAAAACCTTTAAATAAATCTTTAAACATAACTAAAATTTTGTCAAAAATAATAAAAAACAAAAAACAGGATGTCATTTTTT
Organism: Alphaproteobacteria bacterium; assembly: GCA_030053915.1. GTDB lineage: Bacteria > Bacteroidota > Bacteroidia > Chitinophagales > Chitinophagaceae > JASGCT01. The sequence goes on along the minus strand of JASGCT010000002.1, from coordinate 22,543 downwards.
TGTCATTTTTAAAAATAGAGAAGGTGCGTAGCGTTTTTTTAAAAAGAATTCGTACTTAGCATAACTAAAGTACAAGCTCGAAGTACTTCCAGCCCTTGTTTTGTTAAGATGGCTTCAAAATAAGGGTTTTCGGTACCTGGATTAAAAATAATTCTTTGAGGTTTTAATGATATGATTTCTTCGTAGAATTGTTCTTGATGTGCCGTATTTAAATACAACGATACGGTATGAATTGTAAGACTTCGATCTATTTTAGTTTGAATAGGAATTGTGCCAATATCACCAGCAACTTTTCCAATTGCAATGACTGGAATATGATGTGCCTGTAATTTTAAAACTGCCATATTACTATAGCGATTGGGGTCTGTAGAAGCCCCAAGGACTAAGGTTGTTTTATATATCATATTAATTTATTCTTTTTTTTAACCATAGTTCAGGGTTTAACGGTGTGCCTTTATCGTTCGTTATCATAAAAAGTAAAAATCCTTCACCATTGATATCTTTGCCACTTTTACCAATGATAGCTCTGGCTTTCAATTCTTGACCTGCTTTAACATTAACAGAGGCTAAATGGCTGTAAACCGAAATGTATTTACCGTGTAAAATCATAACTACAAATTCACCTCCAAATTCTGATGCTTTTAAAACGATGCCATCAGCAATATTTTTAATCGTAGAATTTAAAGGTACTGAAATTTCTAAGCCATCGCTTTTTCGTGATAATTTAGTATTGGGAATCAAACTTACGCCAAATGGAACGTCTATATTTCCTTTATCTACAGGCCAAGGTAAATCACCTTTGTTTTTTTCAAAATTAAGTGAAAATTCAATATCATCTGCAGATTGTTCTAGGGGCGAATACGGTCTTTGCTCTTTTAATTTAATCAAACCAGAATTATCAGATTCAACCGTAGTTGCCGTATTGGGTTTGTTGGTATGATTTTTTGTTTTATCACGTTTAGCCGCCGCCTCTAAGGTTTCTTTTTTAATAATGTCTTTTATCAATTGTTTCATTTTAATCCGTTGCTTTTCTTTTTTTTCGAGCGCTTCTTTAAGTTGGGCTTCTTCGCCAATTAAGTTTTTATATAATTGATCTTCAGTGGCTTTATCTTTATTTAATAAGTCTAATTCTTTATTGCTAACACTTATTTTTTCTTGACGTTTTTTCTTGATTTGATTTAAATTTTCCATTTTAATTACTAAACTTTCGGTATTATTTTCAATAGACGCTTTTAAATTTAATTGATAATTTTGATATCGTTTTAAATAATACATGCGTTTAAAAGATTCATTAAAATCGTTGGCAGCTAATATAAAATACCAAATACTAAAATTACTACGATTACGATACATAAAGTCGATAGTTTGGGCATATTCTTGTTTTAACAAATATAATTTTTGGTTTAAATCGCCTATTTTGGTAGTACTTTGTTCAATTTGCTTATTTATTAAATTAAGTTGTTGGTTAATTTTGTTTCTTAAATATTGTCGGGTTGAAATTTTTTGTTTGATTAAATTTATTTGGGCTAAAGAATTGGATTTATTTTGTTGCGTTTTATTTAATTTTATGGTCAGTTCTTGTATTTCTTTACGGTATTGTTCTTCTTGTTTTTGAAGTTCTTCTTTGGTTTGCGAAAAAAGTGTACTTGAGATACTCAAACCTAAGATTAAAATGCCCCAATATTTACTAATTTTAAATATCATTGTTGAGATTTTTTTATTTTTTTTGAAGATGGTTTATGACCTTTATTTTGAGAAATTACGAAGCCGTATTTTAAGGGTTCATTAAAATTAAATTCTTTAAAATCTAATTGTACATCAAATGATTTTAAATCGTTTACAGATATATTTCTTTTAGTTGCAAAATTCATATTTTGATACCTTTGGAATTCGATATTATTTATTAAAGCGGTTCTCACTTTATTTAAGCTAGACTCAACAAGTTTAATTGAGTGAAGACTTAAATCATTCTTTGAAAAAATATAACTTATAGCAAGCAATGTATTATGTGCAAGAACTACATAATTATTAGATTGTTCAACAAGATTATCAATAATAAAAGAATCAAGCACATGATTTCCAATAAGTAAATTTTGTAAGGTCGTAAAATTTAATTTTATGTTTAAAATTTTAGAAATATATGAAATATGGTAATATTTTATTGATTTATCAATTTTATTTAAAAGAATTAACGAATCTTTAGTTATAATAGCTTGAGCGCCTATGGCACTAATTCCCAATATATTAGCACGTATTGTAATATACATAATACTATCTTTTAACAAACTAATATTGGCAAAATAGTTGTCATGTCCTTGTTCTGTTTCAAGGTCTATTTTTAACTTTGCATTAAAGGAAAGGTATGCAAAAGGTTGATTTTTTAGTCGCACCAAAATGCTATCAAGCCGTTTCAAAGAATCTTTGATTTTTTGTTCATCTATAGTTTTATTGACTTCAATAATTTTTAAGCTATCAGAAACAAGTTGAGTATTCTTAATTGGGGTTTCCATGGTATGAAGGGTCGAATTTAATTTTTGCATTTTTTTAGGACTTCGGCAGGCTATGCCAAAAATTAATAAATATAAAGTGCTTTGAATAATCCAAAAAGTCGATTTTTTATTAAAAACAAGGAGACCTTTGTTAAAAATAAAAATATGTTTAGGCATTAGTTTATAGCTTTATGAGCGCCATCACAAAATGGCGGGTTTTTAGTATGTTTGCAAGTACACAAACCTTTGGTACCAGATTCTTGTACTTCAAAAATCATGGGACCTTCACCACCTGGGGTTCTTTTATGACTCCCATCACAAAAAGGTTGGTTAGTGCTTAAACCACAACTACACCAAGCATATTTTTTGCCGGACTCTAAATGGACTTTAATTGGACTATACATATAAATAAATTTTACAAAATTACAATAAAAGAATCATATTTTACTAAGATATTTTTAGAAATTGTCTAAATTTGTCATAAATGCCTTAGTTTGATGAAAAAATAATGTAGATTTGCAAAATATATTAAACATGCAAAAAATAGATAAAACGATTTTTAAAAATGCCGAAGTTGTTGAGTCTTTTTTTAAAGACGCTACTTTAATTGGTATTAAATCTGTATTATCAACATATCAAATAGCTAATAAAATAAATAACGAACTGTATTTAAAACTACAGCTTCAAAAACCTATCTTGGCAACAGTTCAACAGCCTAATTTTGCTAATGCAACAATCGATTACATGGCTTTAGAATTCGAGTTCTTTTATGGAATTGAACCCTATTTTTCATTACAATTCTTTCTGTATCAAAATGTTGCAAAGCAAAAAACGTTAATACCAAGTTTTCAAAAAATAGACTTTTTATTTTTGATAAAAGGGCATGATTCAGAAAACCAAGTGCAGCGTGTTTTAAGAGCCTTAACCGAATGTTCACATCCAATTGCAGTGTTCAGTCTTCAAATTTCAAACTTTAAAGATAAATCAGTTTTAGTTCAAGATGTTAGAATTTAATTGCGCAGTTTTTTTAAGTTTTTTTAGTAAATAAAAAATAGGTAAAATACATAACAAACCTACCCACCACATCGTTGTAAAGGGTTGGATTGTATTGCTGGTATCTAAAAACGCCTTCATTTTTATTGCATCATCTTTATAATAATATACAGTACTTACAATACTTGCATTATTTAACACGTGCATTAAAATACTTAACCATAAATTTTGTGTATAATAAAAAATTGCACCTAAAATTATACCCAAAACCATGCGAGGGAATAATCCGATGATTGAAAAATGGACTAAACTGAAAATGAAAGCACCTAAGATGATGCCAACCCAAGCATTTTTAACTAAATTAATACACAGTGGCTGTACATAGTTTCTAAAAAATAACTCTTCTACAAATCCAGGTAAAATAGCAACAAAAATTAAAGCCCATAATAAATCCCATAGCGATTTGAAGTCTAAAAATAGTAAAATTTGAGCATTATAAGATGCTTCTAAGGATAGGCTATATTGTAAGAGTTGGTCAGAATACCAACTGATAGGGATATTTATTGATTCTGCCCCAAAAGGTGTTAAAATAGTCAATAAAATTATGATAATTAGAACTTGAGAACGACTCTCCTTTTTAAATATTTCTTTATTGATCAATCGATGTCCATAGCGTAATTCATACACGAAACAAGGTACCAAAAAGCACATAAAAGTAAAGACACCTCCTAAATATTTAAAGTCTTTAGAGGTTGTTAATTCTTTTAAAGGGATATTTTTAAAAATACTCAACAATACAAAATAAAAACTGCCAAGAACTAAGGTAGCTAAAAATAACCAACCTAAGGTTATTAGTCTTAAAAAGCTTTGCTTGGATGTTAAAATGGTCATTAATCAAAAAAATTTCGCAAATATACACGTTTTTTTGATTTTTACAAAGAATATAATGAAAACGACCAATTCAATCTAACTATGAAAACTATTCTATTAAAGATGTTTTTAAATTTTTAAATATAAAATAGTAATTCGTACTTAATTTATTAAAAATTATGTATATTTGCATTTTAAGAGTATATGTTAATAAGTTCAAGCCTAAAAAAAATTATCGGTTTTTGTTTAATGGCTATTTATTGTTTTGCTTTAACACCCAAGCAATATCTTCATAATCTTATTGAAAAAGATCACCATAAATCAAATTATTGCAAAACCACAACCTCTAAGCACTTTCATAAAAATACAAACCATTGTTTACAAAACGACTGGTTATTAAATACTTTTGGAAGTATGATATTGCCTATTACGATAGCTAATACCAATTGTTTATTAAAAATAAGTTTACCATTTTTTTTTGAAACCAATTATTTTTATAATTTTCATTTAAATTCACTTAATAAAGGACCACCGTTAATAAAAGTATAGTTACATGCTGTTTTTATATTTTTTATTGATTTTGAGTTATTGTGTTTAAGTTTTTAATTTTATTGTTTTTTATTGTTATATCAGGGTTTACTTCTTTGTATTCACAAAATTGTAGTTACGTTGTAAGCGGTACTCTATTAGAGTTTGGGAGTGAAGACCCAATAGGTGGGGCCATTATTTCTATATTAAATATGGAAAAGAATGAAATGAAACAACTTATTAGTAACCAAAATGGTTTTTTTACGTTTAATGGCTTATGTAAAGGCAAATATAAACTAACCATGAGATCAAACGATGATAGCTCCTTTTATGATCTTGTTATTAAAGAACAAATTTTAAGTTTAATACTTCATTTAAAAAGATCGGCTTCTAAATTAGAGGAGGTTGTAGTGCGAACAAGCGCTATTAAATACAGTGGGGCAAGATCGAAATTGTCAACACAACAATTGTCAGAAACGTCAGGACAATCTTTAGCCAATGCACTAAGTAATTTATCGGGTGTATCTACGTTGCAAACTGGTTCAACCATTGCTAAGCCAGTTATTCATGGTTTACATAGTAATCGGGTTGTTATTTTAAATAATGGGGTAAAACTAGAAGGGCAGCAATGGGGAAGCGATCATGCACCTGAAGTAGATGCTTTTGCGGCGCAAAATTTATCCGTTTCAAAGGGTGCGTCTAATCTCATCTATGGTGGTGATGCTATAGGCGGTGTTGTAATTGCCGACCCGAATCCCTTACCCAAAGACCGAAAAACGCATGCTGAATTTAATACCGTTTATTTTTCTAACAACCACCTTTTTGGTGCGGCAGCTTTGGTGGAGCAAAATTTAGTACGGTTTCCTGATTTTAGCTGGAGGGTTCAAGCGTCTTATAAACAAGGAGGTAATGCCCAAACACCGTTGTATTATACTGCCAATACCGGAATTGTAGAATGGAATTTAAGCGCTTATTTAGGCTTACGAAAACCCAATTATAACAATGAAATTTTTATTAATAACTATCATAATAAATTAGGTATTTTTGTGGGCTCTAATTATGGAAGCTTAGACGATTTATTAAATGCTATTAAAAGCCCAGTTCCTATCAACAATTTTGACTCTTTTTACTATAGTATCAATCGACCATATCAAGACGTTAACCACTTTACTTTTAAATTTAAGAATTTTTTTAAACTGAAAAACAAATTAGAATTAAACGCAAATGTTTCGTATCAAAACAACCATCGTCAAGAATATGATTATGCGGTTATAACCGACTTACCTGAATTAGATTTAACCTTGCAAACTATTCAAACTGATGTTTATTTTGAAAAAAAGAGCCGCTTTAATCAAATTTATGGAGTTAGTAATCAAATACAATTAAATACCTGGACAGGGGCAAGGTTTTTTATTCCCAAATATAATTTAATTAACACAGGCGCTTTTGCTATTTTTAAAAAACCTTTGGTTAACCGTCAAAAAATTGAATTTGGGCTGCGCTTCGATTACAAATCTTTAGTAACCTCACGAAATAATACCAAAGGGGTGTATCAACAATTTCTAACTTTTGCCAATTTTTCAGGAAGTTTTCTTTACGAAAAAGCTTTTAGTAATTTTAACAAGCTAAATGTTAATACTTCGTTAGCCTGGCGTCCACCTAATGTGAACGAATTGTTCGTGTATGGTTTGCATCAAGGGACGGCGAGTTTTGAAATTGGGGATTCAAATTTAAAAAGTGAAAAAGGCTTTAATAATATTTTAGAATGGCAATATGGTTTTAATAATCAAAAAGATCAACTTGAAATTTCCATTTATGCTAATATCTTAGTAGATTTTATTAATGTTACACCTTTAACGTATCCAATTACATTAATTTCGGGCACGTTTCCAGCCTTTAAGTATTATCAAACCAATGCCTTATTTACGGGTTTAGATTTTACACTTAATAAAACACTTTATAAAAATTTATCTACGCTTATTAATGCCTCGTTTTTATTTGCAAGAGATCTTAAAATTAACGATTGGTTACCTCAAATACCACCACAAAATATAGGAATAGGATTTAACTATGCTTTTAAAACTAAAAAAAATACCGCTTCAAAATACATTAAACTTGGTTTCAAATATGTTTTTCAACAAAACCAGGTTCCTAAAAATTATTATGATTTTGCCCCACCCCCCAAAGGGTATCTATTAGCCAATTTAGATTTTGGCTGGGGCTTCTCAAAACGTTTTAGTTTAGGTGCAGGTATTAATAACCTGCTCAATATTCAATATCGAGATTATCTTAATAGATTCCGATATTTTACAGACGCACCAGGTATTAATCTCTCAGTCCGATTAAAATATAATTTTTAAACTTTAACAAATTATTAATACATGCAAGTAAAAAAATAACTAATTTGCATTCAATAAATTAAAAAATTTCATTATGAAAAAACACTTTAAAAACAAGCTATATCAATTAGCAATATTTTCAGCCATTTTTATGGCTTTAATCAGTTTGAACTCCTGCGAAAAAGACCCTCCAGTTGAAGGGAACCACGATGCTACCTCGGGCATTATTTTGTACCGTTACGATTCAACAAATACTATCTTAATGGACTCTTTTAAATTAGTTGACCCAACTGGCAATGGCGATTTAACCAATGTTAAGCCAGATACAATACGTTTAAGTGCTAATACTAAATATTCTTTCCAAATTAAATTAGTGAACGTAACAAATAGCGTTGTTACAGATGTTACTGGAGAAATTGATGACCTTGACTTTGAACATCAATTTATATTTACTCCTAATCCTACTACAGCCGTAACCATTAACTATGATGATATGGATAGTAATGGTTTGCCTGTTGGATTAAAAACACTTTGGAAGTCGGTAGCGCCACTTGGTGTATATAATTTAAACTTACAATTAAGGCATTTACCAGGATTAAAAACATCTAATGTTACTCAAAATTCTATTAAAGGAACAGCTGATATTAATGTTAATTTCCCGATAAAGATTACGAATTAAATTTTAAATGGCAGTTTTTGTAAAAGGCAGGTTGTTTTCAACCTGCCTTTTTTGTTTTTAGTGTATGTTTAATGGGAGTTTCAATAAAATAACACGAATACATGTTACAATTTTATTATATTTTTAACCTAAAATCTGATTGACTAAAATAAGGAAAGTGATGAACTTTGTTTAAGTAATTTGCTAAATACTCTTGTTCAGTTTGCTGGGGGGTTGGAACAAATATCAAGGGTAGGTTTAAACCCACTAATTCCATAACCGAAGTATAACCGCTTCGGCACACAATGCTTTGAGCTTGAAATAACAACGACCACAATTCTGATGCGTTTACATGGTCTATCATCGAAGTATTCTTAGGTATTTTAATTTTAAGTGGTGTTGGGTTAAAACAACCTCTTATTAATAAAAATGATTCGTTTGGATACAAAGCTGTTTCGGTTAAAATAATCTGTTCAAAAATGGTTCGTTGCGGTTCTGGCCCTGAAAGTAAAAATAAGGTATGGTACTTTGTTGTGTTAAGCAGGGGTTTATTAAAATTGGAAAAACGACTTAAAATGCCTATGTAGTTTAATTTTGACGATAAAATTTTTGGTGCTGGATGCGATAAAGAACCACTATAATTTTTATTGAGGTCGCTTAAATCTGGAACCCAAATCTGGTTAAAATGGGTATTCAAATAGCTATGAAGCTTACTGTTTAATATTTTTTGAAAAAAACGAACCGGTAATTTTATATGTAATTGGTGGGTTATAAAAATACTGGGTATTTTTTTATGATAAAATCCATACCGATTGTCCGAAACGATATAGTCAAAATGCTCTTGTTCTAAAATTTTTTTAATCCATTTATTTTCATATCGAATGGTCTTTAAAATTTTAGGAATTTGTTTTAAGATAGCCAAACTAAGATTTCGATTTTTATGTTGATATTTAATAGCGTAACCTTTTATTAATTTATAATCGTTCTCAGGAAAATATTGTTTCCAAATTTTAATTTGTTGCTGGTTGCCAGCTAAACTAACACGATGTCCTGCTTTGAGATAGTTTTCAATTAAAGGAACGCAACGTATGGTGTGTCCTAAACCCCAGTCTAAAGCCGACCATAATATTTTTTTTGATGGGCTGGGTATCATAGATTGGTTTTAAAAATCTTGTTTTTAATTTTAGAAGTGATTGTTAAATACTTAAAAATGAGATATTTAGGGGTATTTAAGTGTTTTTAGCCATGTTTTTTTTTGCGGGTCCATTTGATAAAACACTCTATGGTGTAATCTATTGGGTCTTCCCTGCCAAAATTCAAAACTTTCGGGTTGAATTTCAAATCCACCCCAATGATTAGGGCAAACTAAATTGGTATCGTTTGAATAGGATTCTTTTAATGTTTCAAATTCTAAATTGAGTTGTGTGTTGGAACTTAGAAATTGACTTTGTTTAGAAACCATAGCGGCTAGTTGGCTATCGCGCGGTCTGGATGAAAAATAGGCTTGATTTACTTCGTTCGATAATTTCACGGCTGTACCAGTAATTCGAATTTGTTGTTCAAATTCTTTCCAAAAAAATAACAAGCTTGCCTTTGGATTTTGTAATAACTGTATAGATTTTGGGCTTGCATAATTTGTAAAAAAACAAAATCCTGTTTTAGTAATTTGTTTTAGTAATACGGTTCGCGAATGGGGCTGGTTATCAGCATCTACAGTACTTAAAACCATTGCGTTCTTTTCTAAAATGTTACTATCTAAAACCACTTGAAACCATGTATCAAATAAATCAAAAGGATTGTTAGGGCAATCTTGTATATTCAACTCTTGGAATTGATAATCTTGTCTAATATTACTAAGATCTTGGTTCATAATTAATTCAATATATCTTTAAGCCAACTAAAAAGGTAACTAAGTCCTGAAACAACGCCTTTGCCAAATTGTTCTAAGTAGGGGTAGGTTTTTGAGGTACTGCTTAGGTTTTTAGGTATCAATTTAAAAGTACTTCCATAAAATAAAAATATTCCATATACTAAGGTATAGCAAAATAAGTTGATGGCAATTCCGATGAGTTTATCGATCCAGCCTAATAACATAGCAGACAGAACGGATTTAAGGAATTTAGCAACAAGTTTAACAATAATTATGGTTAAAACAAATACTAAGATAAAAGCGAGATGGGGTAAAAAGTTTTTTCCAGATTTCCAAAGCTCACCGAGCCAAATGGCTACGAGGTTTGATAATTTAAAAGCGGCAATTAAGCCTATAAATAGGGCAAAAAAGCTAAAAATTGTTACGACTGCTCCGTTTTTGATGCCGTTATAAATAGCAAGCGCTAATAAGATTAAAAAAATTATGTCGAGCATCATCGTGGTGCTATTAAAACAAGGACTGTGCTAATTTAGCAATGGTTGCGCCAGGGGCTTTGCCTGCTAATTTTTTGTTGGCGGCGCCAATCAGTTTTCCAACTTCAGTTTTTTGAGTGAGGTTGAGTTCGGTTTGAAGGGCTTTTAATTCGGTTAAAATAGCATCGTCTGAAAGCTGCACCGGCATAAATTTTTGGATAAGCGTTATTTCTTCTTGTTCTTTTTGGGCTAAATCTGGGCGATTTTGAGTTTGAAAAATTTGCAATGAATCTTGGCGTTGTTTTAAAAGTTTTTGCAACATTTTAATTTCGGTTTCAGGTGTCATTTCGCCACTAAAGCCTGGTTCTGTTTTTGTTTTAATAATTTCAGCTTTAATAGCTCTTAAACCTCTTAAATCCGCTTCATTTTTGGCTTTCATGGCATCTTTCATAAGTGTCATGATTTGATTTTCTAAGTTCATAAATTTAATATTTTAGGTTTTAGAAGACATGTTGGTTTGAAATTTTTGTATAAATTGCTTGGCAAAATCTTTTAACTCTTGCGCTAATTCAACTTGTTGGGTGGCTCTTGAAAAACTTTCCGACATGCCAATCAGCACTTGATAGTAAAAATCAGCCATTTCATCCACCATCATTTTTGAAGTCCATAAATCGATGCGTAAAGCCGTTTTATCTTTAGCATCCCATAACGATAACAACATGGCTTGGGCAACTTGCGTGTCGTTAGAGGTTGAATGGCTTGCCTTCCATTCTATGGATTGTGGATGAAGATTGGGGTCCAAACCAATGTCTATTTCTATTTTAGATTTTTCTAAATTTTCCATAAAGCAAAGGTAAGCAAATTATTTAAAATAATTATAAGATTTTTTAATTATTTAGATTTTACTTTTTTTATGAATAAATAGTGTATCTTTGGCAAGAACTTAATTTTTATTTTTATGGATAAACAGATACCATTTAACAAATCGCAAGAGTCAACTACAGTTACGGTGAATGCATTACATTTTAAAATAGGCTAATATTATGATTCCATTTGACGACGTTGTTGGCTATAAACAACAAAAGCAACAATTTATAGATATTATCAAACATCAAAAATTAGGGCACGCTTATCTTTTTTTAAGCAAAGAAGGTGGTGGGGCGTTAAAATTAGGCGTATCATTAGCTACCTGGATCGTATGTTTGCCGGAACAAATAAACGAAGAAACATTTCAGAATATTCCTTCAAAACCTCAATTTTATCGTGCTCAAAATTATATTCATCCCGACCTTCATTTTTGTTTTCCGACTGTGAACAAAAGCGATAAAAAAAAATCAGCTAACACATTTATGGCTGAATGGCGGCAATTTTTAGAATCAAGCCCTTGCCCGAGTTATTTTGATTGGTTAAATTTTATTGATGCTGAAAATAAACAAGGAAAAATAACTGCAGAAGATTGCGATGATATTGCCGCTCAGGTAGTGTTTAAGCCTTTTGATGGCATCTATAAAGTGTGGGTTATTTGGTTACCCGAGCTTATGGGAAAGGAAGGCAATAAATTATTAAAAATTTTAGAAGAACCACCAGAACACACCATTTTTATTTTAATATGTGAAGATGAGCATAGTTTGTTAGATACAATAAAAAGTAGGTGTCAAATGATAACCTTACCTAAATATACTGAAACTGAAGTTTTTGAAGCCCTTTCCCAGAAGTTTCACTGTGATCCTATTTTAGCCAAACGCATTTCGTACATAGCCAATGGAAATTTAAATAAAGCCATTAGCCTTACCGAAGACGTCAATCCCTTTGAACTTCAATTAATAAGAAACTGGTTAAATCAAATTTATCAGTTTAAACAAGATGCGCTTCAAGAATGTATTAACGGTTTTCATGAAATTGGTAGGGAGAAGCAAAAACATGCCCTAACGTATTTCTTATTTTTGATTGAATTATCAATAAAACAAGGTTATCTTCCGGCTGAAGAGGTTTTTTTTAATACTCAAGAGCAAGATTTTGTGATGACATTTAATAAACTTGCCGACCCTGTTCAAAAAGAAACTATTGCTAAATTAATAAACAACTATATTTATTATATTGAACGAAATGCATACGCTAAGACCTGTTTTATGACATTGTCAATTCAACTCCATTATATTTTACGTAAAAAAGAACAAATATTTGTTTAATTTGTTGTATATTGCACTCGAAAATATAATAGTATGGGATGCGGAAATTGTAGTAGTTCTAACGGAAAACCATCGGGTTGCAAAAGCAATGGTGGCTGTACCACGGGTGGTTGTAACAGATTAAATGTGTTTGATTGGCTTATTAGTATGCCCATATCCAACGAAGACGATACTTTTAACATTATTGAAGTGAGCTTTAAAAATGGAAGTAGGAAAGATTATTTTAAAAACACTTCAAACTATATTTTTGAAAAAGGGGATTGGGTTACAGTTGAAGGTGTGTATGGATACGATGTAGGAAATATCAGTTTAGTTGGGGAACTTGTGAAATTGCAATTAAAAAAACGGAAATTAAACGAAAATAGCGACCTTGTTAAAAAAGTGTTTCACCCGTCTAAACCATTTGAAATTGAAAGCTATTTAGTTCAAAAAGAATTAGAAAAAAAAGTATTGGCTACAAGCCGAGCCATTGCTATAGACCTTAATTTAAAAATGAAATTAAGTGAAGTAGAAATTCAAGCTGATGGAAAAAAAGCCACTTTTTTTTATACCAATGATGGTTATGTGGACTTTAGAGAACTTATAAAACGATATGCTCGGGAATTTAGGTTTAAAATTGAAATGAAACAAATTGGTATTCGTCAAGAAGCCGCTAAAATTGGTGGTATTGGTAGTTGTGGGCGCGAATTATGTTGTAGTACCTGGCTTACCGATTTTAAAAATGTAAATTCTGGTGTTACTAGATATCAAAATGTGTCGTTTAATCAAGATAAAATAACCGGACAATGCGGAAAATTAAAATGCTGTTTAAATTTTGAGTTAGATACTTATTTAGACGCCTTACAGTATTTTCCAAATGTCGATTCAATCCAAACCATTGATGGGTATGCCAATTTAGTTAAAAAGGAAATTTTAAAAAACACGATGATTTTTTCGTTACCCAATCGGCGCTTTGTGTCGTTAAGCATCGATAAAGTACTTGAATATTCTCAAATTAATAAATCTGGAAGACCGGTTGATTTGACTGAACAGAAAGAAAATAAAACCTCTAATTTTGTTGATGGTGGTGGTCAAATATCTTTAAAATCTTTAAATCAGAAGGATAGCAAATACCGTTCCAATAAGCCAGGCTTTAAATCACCCCAACAGTATAAAGATAGCAATCCTAAAGACCCTAATTACACAACAGGCGATGCAAGTAGTAAAACAACAACCGACTTTAAACCTAAAAGAAGATTTGATAATCCAAATCAAGCCTCTAAAAATAACGTAGCTGGCGATGGGGGTAGTAAAACAACAACCGACTTTAAACCTAAAAGAAGATTTGATAATCCAAATCAAGCCTCTAAAAATAACGTCGCGAACGAGACAAAGTCCCAAAGTCCGTCCAGAGATTATCAGAAAAACAGAACAGACTTCAAACGCCCATTTCCACCAAAAAATAGTAATCCCGAGAATCAAACTAAAAATTAAAGATTATGAAAATATCTCAATTAAAATATAAACGTGTTTTGTTGAAAATTTCAGGTGAATCTTTGTCTGGAGATAAAACCAAAGGTGAGGTTTTCGACCCAGCCATTTTACTACAATATGCGCATGAAGTAAAATCAATTGTTGACTTAGGCATTGAAGTGGGGTTGGTGATTGGGGGTGGTAATATTTATCGAGGGGCTGATGCTAATGAGATGGGTATTGAACAAGCACATGGCGACTACATGGGGATGATGGCAACGGTTATAAATTGTATGGCAATGCAGGCAGTTTTAGAAAAAATTGGATTATCAACCCGACTCCTAAGTGCCATAAAAATAGATCAAATTTCTGAATTTTATATAAGACGTAGGGCTATAAGACATCTTGAAAAGGGCAGAATTGTTATTTTTGGGTCTGGCACGGGCAATCCTTATTTTACAACCGACACTGCAGGTGTGCTTCGGGCTATCGAAATTAAAGCCGATATTATTTTAAAAGGAACTCGAGTTGACGGTATTTATGATGCCGACCCTGAAAAGAATCCAGATGCTGTAAAATACGATCATTTAAAATATGATGAATGCATTCTTAAAAAATTGAAAATCATGGACCAAACTGCTTTTACGATGTGTTCTGAAAATAAACTACCCATTATTGTATTTAATATCAATCAGGTAGGCAATTTAGTAAAAATCATTCAAGGCGATTTAGTCGGTACAAAAGTTAATTAATACATGACGCATAGGGTATTATTTTTTATTTTTCTAATACTATTTATAAACTTTAAAGGCAATACTCAAAAAATGTGGTCTAAATCGTATTGCTCTCAAACTGCAATTGAAAATAATTACGACATCAAACTGTATAAAAATAGTGTAGCCATTAACAAACTTTATTATACCTTAGGATTTTCGGGCGCCTTACCTACAATTGGTTTAAATACCTTAAATGCCAATATTTTTAATGCCCAATTAAATAATTTTGAACAACAAACCATTTCTTCTTCAACCAATGCAAGTGGCGTTTTTTCAGACAATTTTACCCCAAATTTAAATGTCAGCTATCTCATTTTCAATGGGTATTACGCTAAAGTTACATATAAACGCTATAAAGAAATTTTAACCCAATCTGAAGCCAATTTAAAATTACAAATACAAAATACTTTAGCCTTAGTTCAAGAAAAATATTTTGATATCATTCGCCAAATTAATTTTTTAAAAACTATCGAATCGATTATTGATTTTAATCAAGAAAAATTAAAAATAAATGTGGCTAAAAAAAGTATTGGCTTAGGCTATGAAACCGATATTTTACAGTCTCAGTTAGACTTAAATATTTCTGTTCAAAACAAACACAATCAACAAAGTATCATTAAACAAGCCAAAATAGATTTATGTAACTTAATGGCAATGCCACCCGATACAAGTTTTATTTTAACAGATACTAATATTTTTACAGATGCAATTGTTTTAGATAGTATTTTAAATCGTTTAGTAGAAAGCCCGCAGTTACAAAGCTTAGCCTCCCAAATAAAAATTACCGAACTCACTAGTAAACAAATTAATAGCTTGGCATATCCTAAGGTGGGTATTTCCACGGGTTTATCTTTAAACTACTCTGAAAGCAAAGCAGGGTTTATTCGTAATAGTCAAACCTATGGACCTTATGTTGGCTTAACGTTATCAGTACCAATTTATAATGGTGGTGTTGCCAAACAGCAACTAAAAATCAATAAATTTAATATTGATAATGATAAACTTAACTATCGTAAACAACTCGATTTAGCTATTACAAATGTTCAAAAACTCTATTTAGATTATTTAAATTTTTCGCATCAAATTCAGGTTGAAAAAGATAATATTATTTTAAGTGAAAATTTGTTAAACAAACAACTTGGAAAATATAAGCTAGGTGCGGTAACCATTTTAGATATTGAACAAGCCCAACAAAATTTAGAACAAGCCTATTATCGTTTGATAAATATTCAGTTCTTAGCTGCTTATGCCGCCACTGAATTATTGAAATTACAAGGCGGATTAAGTATTCAATAGCTTCAAAAATTAGGTGAATTTTTTTTCTAAAATTAAGGTGCTTAAAATATTTAAATATAAATTATTAGAATTGGTTTGTTCTTCGGGGCTAAGTTTATCAAAGTTATTAAATTTTTGTAAGACTAATTTTGCCTCAAAAATGGTACTATGTTTCAATAAGTCGCTGTGAAACATATCTTTCATATATAAATAAAATGCGTTTTTATTACTTCTGGAAACGGGTGGTGCTAAAAAAGGGTGTTTTTCACGTTTATAAAGTGTGTCTGTAATCACATCTTTCATAGCTTCTCGAAGAATATATTTTTCTCGCCAATTTTTAATTTTTAAGCTCACAGGAAGTTGCAAAATAAATTCAACTAAATGCTGGTCGAAGAATGGGGGGCGTCCTTCAATGGAATGTGCCATCTCCATGCGGTCGCCTAAGGCTGTGAGAATGTAACCAGGTAACATCGATTTACTCAAAAAATATAAGGATTTATTCAGTAATTCTATGCCGTCTAATGTAGGTGTATAAATATGGTCAAAAGCAGTACGAATTGGATTGGATGCTTTGAGGCGTGCATCATATTCTTTTTTGATTAGCCCCGAATAGGTAATTTGTGTACCTTCGCTCACTTTAAGAATTTGAGGTACAAAGCCTAATTTAGATTTTATATATTCTAAATCTGATGAAGATTCTACTTGATTATTACTAAAAAATAAGCCGGCGGAGGCGGGGTTTCTTTTTAAGAAATCTTGTAAGATATCATTTTTATTCTGGTCAGTACCAACATTTAATTCATCAATTTTAAAGGCGATGTATCCGGCAAGGAGTTCATCAGCACCTTCGCCAGTTAGAATAACGCGGATACCAGCATCACGTGCGGTTTTACTTAATAAGAATTTTGCCACGCCATGGGTGTTTATAACGGGTTGCTCAACATGGTAAATAGAATCTTCGAAATTATCGGCTAAAATTTGATTGTTCATGTGTAGGATATGTTGTTTGGCACCTACAAAATTACTGGTTTCAAGGGCGATGCCACCTTCGTTATACAATGGATCTTCAAATGCGATGGTAAAAGCTTCAACTGGGGTGTTAGAAAATTTTTTCATGACGCCAATAACGCTTGAAGAGTCTAAACCGCCACTCAAATAACATCCGACAGGTTGATCGGAACGTAATCGAAGTTTAACACTATTTTCGAATAATCTGGCAAATTCTTCGACATAGGCTTGTTCATCAATTTTAGTGGGGAGGCTATTCATTTGAGGAAATTTTAAATTCCAATATTCACATTCTTTAATATCCAAAGTCTCTAAAGATATTTTCAAAAAATGACCTGGTTTTACAAGCTGAATATGTTCAAAGACAGAATGGTTATTCAATGGAAGAAAGCTATAGGCTGCGAAACAGTTTGAAAAATTGAGTTTACCTGGAACGCCCATTTTAAAGAGGGCTTTGGCTTCGGAAGCAAAAAAGATATTACCCTGATAAACAGCGTAATGTAAGGGTTTAATGCCAAAGCGATCGCGTCCAACAAAAATTAAGTTTTCGTTTTTATCATATAAAATAAAAGCAAATTCACCATTTAAATGGTGTAAACAATCTATGCCGTATTTTTTATAAAGCGGAATTAATATTTCGCTATCCGATTTTGTTTTAAATTTAAAGCCTTCTTTTAACAAGTTTTCGCGGATGGCATCGTGGTTATAAAATTCACCATTAACAATAATGGCAAGGCTTTTGTCTTCATTAAAAATAGGTTGAATACCTGTTTCAAAATCTATAATAGATAATCGGTTATGACCTAAATAGACAGTTTTATTTTCATTAACCCAAGTGGTAGTATTGTCTGGACCTCGATGATTTAAAGTGTTACAAGCTTCAAAAAATTGCTCTTCTGATAGCGTTGAGTTTTTAGAAAGATATGAAATAATGCCACACATAATAGTTTGTTTTTACAAAGTTATGAATTTATTATTTGATTTTTTATAATTTTAAAGTAAAAATTTATTAAATTTAGGGCTCAAATTTTAACAATTTTAATGTTTTCCTATATTTTTTTGGAGAATAAATCCTTAAATTAATAAAAATTAACAATTATTTAATTAAATTTATTAACATTTAGCATAAAAAAAACTTAATTTTGCAAAATTCGCAGGCTATTTTACGTTAGTAGATTAGCTATAGCTAATATTATAAAATGCAGAAACTAAGAAAAAATTGGTGGACCTGTGTTGCTGTAGGTATTTTATTTTTTAAAATAACCTCAATGGGGGAGTTATATGCTAAAAATTTTAAGTCTAATTCAATTAAAAATCATATTAAATATTTTGATAAAAATACTAAGGTTGCAAACGAATCTAAGGAATTAAGTAAAAAAAAGGCATCTTTTTCAAAATTAATCGAACCTAAAAACAAAATAGATATTAGCCCATTGCAAACCGGTACCATTACAATTGATTCTATTTTTAAAACCAGATTTTGTAATAGTCTAAGTGATACATTGCAATTACGAATAACAGTAGTTAATAGCGGGCCATCGCTAATTAATAATTTGCAATTAAATGTTAAAGATGATGTTAATGATATAGCTTTTTCTAATGTAAGTGTGAATATTCCTTCAGGAACTACCATAACCGATGTTTATAGATTTAATATTTCACTTCCAAGTTCTAATGGGACTAATTATTCGATTTTTATTCAGAGTAATAATGACGATAAATCTGATTTATATTTTAGAGTATTAGATGTTGCAAGTTATAGTCCGCCTATGATAATTATGAATAATGTAACGGACACATTTTATAGGTCAAATGCCACTGTATCAACAAAACCGATAACCATTAACAGAGTTGGTGGCATGGGTTTAGATAGTATTGATTATAAATGGTATTTAAATGATGTATATTATAGTAGAAACGATTTAGTATTTGATGCGGGCGGTCGTTTTACGGGTGTATCGGATACAACATTAAAGTTTGTATCCTCAAATTCGGCAACTTATCGTATTAGGGTAGATGCGGTTGGCAAAAATGGTTGTACAGTAAAATCTAATAACTCTGGCTATATCAATTTTTATGGTTTTAGTAACCTTCCGTCTATTGAAACCAATAGATTTTATTGCGATAACTATGTTTTAAGTACAGTTGATACAATATTTGCAAATTATTTTGGTGGGCAAACGAGTTCGGGTTTAACAGATGTATATTTTAGGTGGACTCGGTTTGATATTCAAACAAGAGATTCTGCTGATCTTGGTACTGGTAGCAAAATTGTGGGTTCTAACCAAATATATACCTCAAGGTTACCTGAAATTTTTCCAGAACCTGACACATTTGTTTATAGAATTAGAGCCATAATTACCAATGGCGTATTTGTAGATACAAATTATGCCTATACTGGTTTTTATATTTCTACATCCCCCATTATTACTAGGCAACCATCTGTACGCGATACGCTTTTTTGCAGTGGCGATACGGGTGCAAAAATATCAATGACATCTTCTCTTTCCATATCTGGTATGTCTTCCAACTTAACCTATCAATGGTATCAAAAATCAACCAATACTAATTTTACCAATGCGGATAGTGTTAAAACAACTGGTTTTAATACAGCAAATTTGAGCTTAAATTTTAATTATGACACCCAATTATATTATTTTGCAGTTGTAGCTGAAGATGTTACCATTTTTGGTAATACCAAAACCTGTCATACTACTTCTCAGTTTTCTGGTTTAAATCATATTGTAAACTATCCAACAATTACACCCACAACTGGTTTCGAGCCTCAAATTTATTGTAGTACAACAGGTAATGTGGGTACTGCAAAATCTGTAGCGAGCATTGCTGTAAATGGTAGTGAAATTGCTAGTTATACTTGGTATAGAACGAGTACAAATACCAACGGTGCGCGTGGTGGTGTTGCCGAAGCTAGTAGTAATTCAAATAGTTATGCTCCAAATGTAAGTTTAACCAATGCTGGGAAATTAGTGTATGATTCTACTTATTTTTATGTTGTTGTAAGCAAAACTATTTCTGGCATCAATAAATCTTGCTATGACACAAGTACTTTAAGTGGTTTAAATGTTGTGTTTCCGCTTCCTGTAATAGATAGTATAAGGTCTTCTAATACAAAATATTGTAAAGGGTTATCTAATATGAGTAGTTTTATTAAACCGATAAAAGCGTATTTTTCAAGTATAAAAGGGAGTTTATCAAACAATTATTTAATTAATTGGTATAAAACAACATCACCGTCTAAAACAAATGCTTATTTATTAAATAATGGTGGTTTAGCTTTTACAGATAGCATTTTACCTTATATAGATACCGTGGGTATTTATTTTTATTATCCTGAAATATCTCCAAAAACAGGGGTTGGTAATGCGATACTTTCTGGTTGTTCTGTAAGTCCAACAACTCCTTTTATAATTTCAACCTTTGATTCACTTAAAATTATTAGCCAGCCATCAACAACGTCTCAAACTCAGTGTAGAAATGGTGTCTCTTTTAATGGGTTGTCTATAGAAACATCTGGCGGTGGCACATTAGGTGATTTAATATTTACTTGGTATTCAAATGGATCGCCTTCTAATAATGTTATTCAAAATGTTACAGATACAGTAGAAGGAAATTCAACAGCAAGTATTGTACCCGATAATTCAGTATCTGGTTCTAAGTATTATTTTTCTATAGTGCGTTCGCCGTTTCTAGGATGTGTTGCTCAAACGTCTAATATAAGTGGGATTATCAATGTTTATAGTAATCCTGTTATTACCTTAAATTTGTCTAGTAGTGCGGCAACCTATTGTGCAGATAGTGTAGCTACAAATTTACGAATTGCTGCTACACATGGTGGTTTAGGCAGTTTAAATTATACCTGGTATGTTAATACAATAAATTCTTTTAACGGTGCACAAATAATTAGTGGGGCTTTAGATTCATTTTATACCCCTCTTGTGCCAGTCAATAATAACGCAACTGCAAGATTTTATTTTGTAACATTAAAAAATGGTGGTTTAGCGGATTGTGATTCTATAAGAAGTTCTATAAGTGGCGCCATAACTTTTTTGAAACTTCCTAACATTAGCAGTAGTAATTTAGCGTCAGCCAGACCGAATTATTGTAAGGGGGATACCATTAGTAATTTTAATGTAGTTGCTGATGATGGGAGTGGCGGTGCGGTTAATTTTACTTGGTATATTAGTAATTCAGCTGGAATAAGAGGGAATTTAATTACTGGCACAATATCTAGTTCTATAACGCCCAATCGAGACAGCGTTGGCACTTATTTTTATACCGCCTTAATAAAAAGCACCAATTGTAGTTTAAGCCAACAATCAGCTGGCGTAACAGTGTTGCCACTTCCTAAAATTTCTACACAAATAAGAACCGTAGATACTATTTATTGTTTAGGAAATGCCAAAAGAGTGTTATCAATTGTTGCTACAGATCCCAATAATGGCAATAATCTTATTTATGAATGGTATTTTTCGGGGTTAAATCAAACTACTAACAATAATGCTGTAAGACTATCAAATTTAACATCAAGTTTAACACCTTTAGATACTGTAGCAGGTATATATTATTATGCGATAATTCGAAGTAATATAAGCGGCAATAGTTGTGCTATAACAAGCGGTATAAGTGGTAGAATAAGTACTTACCGTTTTCCAGAAATTACGTTTAATGTACCAGCACAAAAATATTGTGTCATGTCCGGAGGCGTAGGAAGTAATTTTAATTATACTGTAGATTATGGATTAGGGTCCGGAACTCTTATATGGTATCGCAATAATAATAATACAGACGCGCGCGTTCACGTTGCAGCAAAACAGGTTGGAACTTTAACCACTTATGCACCCCCTATCGATTCGGCTTCTGGGTCGTATTATTATCTTAGAGCAAGAAATTCTTTTGCCCCAATCGCTTGTAATGCAACTTTTTCTAATTATAGTGGCATTGTAGAAGTGTTTGATACGCCAACAATTAGTGTTCAGCCAAGAAATCGTGATACAAGTTATTGCGAAAGCACAACGGCACAAGCTTTGGGTGTAACAAGTACGGCAGGTGGTTATGGAAGTCAAAGCTATCAATGGTTTGAGAATACTACAGCCAACACAATTGGCGCCACTACAGCAACTGGTACAAGTACGAATTTAAATTATATACCGAGTACGAGTGCATCGGGTACAAAATATTATTATGTGGTTATCAGCAACGATGCAACTTCCGGAGCAAATTGTAAAACCGTAACGAGTGCTTTGAGTGGCGGTATAAATATTTATAGGAAACCAATTATCACAAACCAACCTGCTACGTTAGTTACAAATTATTGTGTTGCTGGGTCACCTGTTGCGCAAATAACTGTAAACGGAAATAATGGTGGTTTAGGAACGATACGTTTTGTGTGGTATCGAAAGAATTCTAATGTATTACTTCGTGATGCGAATCCTACCGATAGTGTTTCTGGTGTTCAAAATTATATCCCAAGTTTAAGTGTGCCTGGGGATAGTTTTTATTATGCGGTTATTAAGAACATTAATGCACCAAGTGGTTGCGATACAACTATATCAAATTATAGCGGTGCAATACGCGTGTATGCGGCGCCAGTGATTACCAATTA
>JASGCT010000088.1 GCA_030053915.1 Alphaproteobacteria bacterium | reverse complement strand
CAGGCACAGGTAAAACAAGTTTATTAAAAACTTTACATGGTGAATTGCCTGTTTTTAATGGAAATTGTATGGTTGCAGGATTTAACATGAATACTATGAAATGGCGCGAATTGCCATTATTGCGTAGAAATATTGGTGTTATTTTTCAAGATTTTCAATTATTAAACGACAGAACTGTTTTTGAAAACTTGGAATTTGTTTTACAAGTAACTGGGTGGACGGATAAACTTAAAATAAACGAAAAGGTGATGTCGGTTTTAGCAAAAGTAGGCATGGAAGCTAAATATAATAAGATGCCTTATCAATTAAGTGCTGGCGAGCAAAACAAAGTTGATTTAGCTCGGGCTATTTTAAACAACCCCTCTTTAATTTTAGCCGATGAACCCACAGGTAATCTTGACCCAGAGAGTAGTGATAATATCATGAATTTATTAGTTCAAATTGCCAAAGAGAATAATTCTGCCGTGGTTGTGGCAACGCACGACATGATGATTGTTAATAATTTTCCAGGTAAACGCTTTGAAATTTTAGACCAAAAACTAAACGATTTAAACCAATAAGCATGTTGCTAAAATCTATTGAAATTAAAGGCTTTAAAAGCTTTGCCGATAAAACGGTTATTCATTTTAACGAAGGTATTACTGGAATTATAGGACCTAATGGATGCGGAAAAAGCAATATTATTGATAGTATTCGTTGGGTTATTGGAGAACAAAAAATTTCACATCTAAGAAGCGACAACCTTGAGTCGTTAATTTTTAATGGTAGTAAAACTAGAAATGCTAGCGCCTTAGCCGAAGTTATTTTAATTTTTGAAAATAATAAAAACCTTTTACCATCAGAGTATTCTGAGATTAGTATTACCAGACGATTTTATAAGTCGGGCGAAAGCGAATATAGACTGAATGACGTTATGTGTAGGTTAAAAGATATTCAAAATTTATTTTTGGATACAGGCATTACCAGTGATAGTTATTCAATTATTGAATTAGGCATGGTAGATGATATCATAAAAGATAAAGATAACAGTAGAAGACGCTTGCTTGAACAAGCGGCAGGCATTACTATATATAAAAGTAGAAAAAAAGAAGCTCAAAATAAATTAGACCAAACCTCCGCCGATTTGAACCGGATAGAAGATATTTTGTTTGAAATATCTGGGCAATTAAAAATTCAAGAAACGCAGGCTCAAAAAGCTTTAAAGTATCGCGATTTAAAAAAAGAATATAAAGATTTATCTATTGTATTAGCTAAGGCTTCCACATTACAGTTTCAACAAGAATATCAAAAAATAAAAGATGCGTTGCAAGTTCAACAAGACAAAAAATTAGCTCAAGAAACAAAATTTAATTTAGAAAATGCTGGTTTTGAAGAATTGGCGTCAAAAATTATTGAGAAAGAAAAAATGGTTCAAAATGAACGCCAAAATTATAGTGCTATTGCTACAGCTTTGTTAGAAACCGAAAATTCTAAAAAACTTCTTATTCAACAAATTAAGTTTAATGAAGATAAAAAAAATCAATTTTTAGAGTCTTCCCAAAAAGCCTCCCAGCAACTTGAAGCGTTTGAATATTATTTACAAAAAGCAAACGAACAATTAGCGCAACAAAAAGAAGATTTAAAAATTATTGCCGAACAACAAACTTTTCAAAAAAGCATTCTGATTGAAAAGAAAGATAATTTTGAAAAATTAAGAATGGAACTCGAAGGATTAAGACAAAGTAATCAAAATCAACAAAAACTACAATTTGAATCTGAAAAACAATTAGCTACTATTGTAATTTCAATTGAAAATAATTCAAAAAACCAACAAAATTATAATCTTGAAATTAATCAAAAAAATCAACAAATAGAAAGTTTAAATACGGAACTTTTGAACATGAATCAAAAAAGTACCCTTATTGAAAAACAAATTCAAGACGAAATTACTATTCAAAATAAGAATAAAACGGAATTAAATTTATTACAAGAAAGTATTGAAAACCAAAGAAATACAATTGTTAAAACCGAACGTAGCTTAGATGCTAAAAAATATGAATATCAGTGGTTACAAGATATGATTAATCAATTAGAGGGTTATCCAGAAGGCGTAAAATTTTTATCAAAATCGAATGATTGGTCGGCTGAAGCACCCCTGCTTTCAGACATTTTATACGTTCAAGAACCGTATCGAGCGGCTATCGAATATATTTTAGAACCTTTTATGAATTATTTTGTAGTAAAAAATTATAACGAGGCTATTAAAGCGGTACAACTATTAAAAAACAATAAAAAAGGTAAAGCCAGCTTTTTGATTTTAGATAGTATTCAGTTTTATGAAAATCAGATTATGAATCCCTCTAATACGTATTTAAAAGCTATAGATTGTATTGAGATTGATGGACAATACCAACCCTTGTTTCAATATTTACTTAATCATGTTTATATCATTGAAAACGAAGAAGTTCCTATTGATTTAGAAAGCCAATCACCCTTCGTTTTTGTTCAAAAAAATGCCAATTGGACGGTAGGCAAATACCATATTAGCGGCGGAAGCATTGGTGCTTATGAAGGAAAAAAAATTGGACGCAAAAAGAACTTAGAAAAATTAGCGCCAGTCATTGAAGCATTACAAACTGAACTTGCAGAGCAAAAATCTACCTTGGTAACTATGCAAAATCACTATAAGCAACTTCAAGAAATCATTCAACAATCAAAACTCTCTACTTTTGAAAAAAATAAGCAAGAAAATTTTCATTTAGCCAATACAGCCAAGCATAAAATTGAACTGCTCCAAAGCCAAATTTTAGGAATCCAGAAACAAATTGGTTTATTAAATGAAAGTTTAGAAAAAATAATGGTAGAGAAAGTAAAATTAGATCATGCGATTCTTGAAATTCAAAAACAATATTCGGCAGAAAACATAATTTTTAGTCAAAAACAACAAGCCTATATTTCAGCCGAAAATCAATATACACAAGCCAATAATGCTATCAATGAATTAAATTTAAAATACGAAAAACAATTTAATAACGTCAATACCATAAACCAAGAAATATTAATTAGAACCCACCAAAACACTCAAATTCAACAGCAAAAGCAGGACCTTGAAGATCAACTCATAAACATTCAAGAAATTGTTCATCAAAACCAACAAAACTTACATAATTTAAACCAAGTACTCACTGAAAAAACGATTCAAAAAGAAGCATTTAATAAGCAGTTAAACGATTTAGAACAAGAATTTAATAGCCAAAAAATTAAACAATTTGAATTTCAAGACCATCTTAAAAATTTACAAAAAGAGCGTGAGAACATTGAATTCGATTTAAACACTTTAAGAGAGGCTTTAAATGAATACCGTTTAAAATTAGCTGGTGTTAATGAACGTTTAAAAGTAGAATTTAGTCTTGATTTAGAAAGTATTTTGCAAATGAACGATGTTGTACAAGAGGTTGAAGATGTTCAAGCCTTGCAAGACAAAGTTGATAAAATAAAAAGACGACTTGAGAATTTAGGCGACATTAATCCTACAGCAATTGAGACATTTAATGAAATGAAAATAAGACATGATTTTATTACCAATCAGCGTGATGACTTAATTTCGGCTCGAGATAGTTTATTAAAAACTATTCAAGAGGTTGAACAAACCGCCAACAATCAATTTTTAAAAATTTATACTGAAGTACGACAGCATTTTCAGGAAGTCTTTAAAACCTTATTTACTGAAGAAGATACTGCGGATTTAATTTTAACAGACCCTAACAATTTAGCCGAAACCAATGTAGAAATTGTTGCTAAACCTAAAGGAAAACGTCCGTCTTCTATAACCCAACTTAGTGGGGGCGAAAAAACCTTAACAGCCACCGCATTATTGTTTTCAATCTATTTAATAAAACCTGCACCTTTTTGTATTTTTGATGAGGTTGATGCCCCTTTAGACGATGTCAATGTTGAAAAATTTAGTGCCTTAATTAGAAAATTTAGTAAAAACTCTCAATTTATTATTGTAACTCATAATAAGCAGACTATGAATAACGTTGATATTATTTATGGTGTAACCATGCAAGAAATGGGAGTAAGCAAAATTGTACCGGTAGATTTTAGAGAGTTAAAAGATTCATGATGAATAGTAGAAGGAAGTTTATAAATAAACTTGGTTTTGTGCCGTTTTTTTTGAAAACTGCTGCCAATAATAGTACGGTCATTAAACCTATTGTTATATCCACTTGGGATGCGGGTATTAGAGCCAATGTAAAGGCCTGGGAGGTTTTATCGAAAGGAGGTAGCGCCTTAGATGCTGTTGAACAAGGCGTTATGGTTACTGAAAATGAAAAAAGTTGTTGTGTTGGTTTACAAGCCAACCCCGACCGAGATGGTAAAGTTACCTTAGATGCGTCTATTATGGATCATCATTTTAATTGCGGGAGTGTGGCTTTTTTACCAAGGATAAAACATCCGATATCTGTTGCCAGACAGGTTATGGAAAAAACGCCACACGTTATGTTGGTAGGTTCGGGGGCGTTACAATTTGCTGTTCAAAGTGGTTTTAAATTAGAACCCGATACATTAAGCCCTGAAGCGCAACAACATTACGAAACATGGTTAAAAGAATCTTTATATAAACCAACACCTAATATTGAAAATCAAACGAATTATCCTAAGGTGAGTCCCAATAATCACGATACTATTGCAATGATAGCTATGGATAGTTTTGGCAATATGGCAGCAAGTTGTACTACGAGTGGCATGGCATTTAAAATGAGTGGTCGGGTAGGTGATTCGCCCATAATAGGTGCTGGAATTTATGTTGATAATAATATTGGATGCGCCGCTGGTACAGGACAAGGCGAAGATAGCATCCGCATTGGTGGTTCTCAAAGAATTGTACATTATATGGAACAAGGTTTAAGCCCTAAATTAGCTTGCAAAAAAGCTATTGAAAAAATTATTGCAATCAAAAAAGAGCAAGCAAAAAATATACAATTAGCCTATATCGCCTTCAATAAAAAAGGCGAATATGGTGGGTACGCCTTACAAAAAGGATTTACTTTTGCATTATATAATAAGCATACAGCTAATAAACTTATTGATGCCCCATTTTTAATTTAAAATCTTAAAGATTAATAATTTCTTTTATCCATTCCCCAAGTTAGTTTATTACGTAGTGTAAACATAAAATCACTTTCTTGTTTCCGTATCAACGATACTTTAAAATTTTCTTTTCGAATGGCAATAGTCGTAGAGGTTGGAACAACAACTTTACGTGTATCTAAGGAACAAACAAATTCATTATTTCTTGATTCAACTTCAAAGGATAGTACTTCTTTATCGGGTATAATTAAAGAACGGATGTTAAGATTGTGGGGTGATATTGGTGTTAAAACTAAGCACTCATTCATTGGAAAAACAATAGGTCCATTACAACTTAAATTGTAGCCTGTTGAGCCAGTAGGTGTTGAAATTATAACCCCATCAGCCCAAAATGTACTTAAGTATTCACCATTTAAATATGCATGAATTTTTATAGTAGAGGTAGGGTCGCTTTTGCAAATTACACATTCATTTAAAGCAAAAGGCGTATCATTAAAAATAGGTAAATTAGAATCTAAATGGATTAAGTTTCTTTTGTCAATTTCGGCAGTATGTTGTTGAATCATGTCAATAACTTCGGCGTATTGTTCAATTGAATAAGGGGCTAAAAAACCAAGCCGCCCCGTATTAATACCAATAATTGGAACTTCAGAATCTTTGACAATAACAACACAATCTAAAATAGTGCCATCGCCTCCTAAACTTATTATATAATCTAATTCATAAACAATTGTTTCAAAATTTTTCAAAGGAAACACTTTGCTTTCAGGTGGTAATTTGTTTTCAAGGAACACAAAATGATTTTCCAAAATGTACAACTCAGCACCTTGGTTTATAATTACTTTTATGAGTTCATAAAAATAATTAATTTGATGATCTTCTAAATTTCTTGAATAAACACCTATTTTCATATTATTAAATTAAAATCCTATACTAAAACGCAAATATACACCATTTTTCCCTAATTGATTGAAACTATAATCAATATTTAATAAAAAGTCATAAATGCTAAGGATATCGATACCAGCACCGGCGGTATATAAAAATTTGTTATTTAACGTGTTACGAGAAAACAAGACGTCGTTATTAGCATAACCAAAATCGCTAAACACATGACCATATAATTTAAATGGAATATGTTTTAATTTTTTTTGATGAACCATGGGTTTCATCTTTAACCCAAACATGTGAACATAAAACGTATTTTTTACTGTAAAGCCTCTTAAACCATCTACCACATAATATTCTAATCCACGAGGTTGATTATCGTTATAACCAATAAGACCTTGCGTAAAATAGGCATCATTAGCAAGTGCTTTAAGTTTAGCCCAGGTTTGTAAAGTATAAATTGTATTACGATGGGGTTGGATAGCCCAAGTGGACTGAAATTGAAACTGTAAAAGTGGTAATACACTTTCAGCAATTCTAACCGATGAATTAAGTTTTAGTAAATAGCCATTTTCAGGAAAAACACTATAATTGAGGCGGTTATAAGAATATTGGTGTTGTAATTCGCCATAAGCATACTTTAGAGCCTTGTTAGGAAAATAGCTTGGATTGATTGCCAATGCGGAATCGCTAATTTGGTTAAAACTACATTGTAAGCTAAAAGTATGATTTGAAAAAAAAGCCTGTCTTTTAAAAAGTGTTATCATATAATTTTGGCTTATATAATTTACTGCATTGGTAGTAGTACGATAAAAATATTGTTGGTTGTTAATCGTTTGTAGATTTAATTCTTTTTGATTGGAATATTTAAATTCAAAAGATAGCCCTAGATTTGATTTTTTATGTATAAAAGGGATTTGATAACGGGTAGCTATCATATTGTTATAACCTGTAACAATCCACAGAAAAAGCTTGTCATTCCTACCGCTTAGATTGTAATAGCTAAATTTTATACCGTAATTTAGTCGGGTTAAATCGGCTTTATTTTCTATTAAAAAAGTACTTAAATTCCGGTCGATAAATTTTATATATGGTAACGGAAAAAAATACCAGCGTTCTTTAACCTGAATATTAAAATTTCCTTGAAGCAGTTCGTTGATTTTAATTTTACTTTTAACAGTTAAGAACAACCCAGTATTAAAAAGTTGATTTTGAATTAAAGTATCGTAATAATTGGTATCTTTGACTGCTATTTTTTGGTTTTTCATATAAAAGAGTTCTTTTTCAAAAATATAATTTTTCGTTTTATGATTCCCTTCTATAAAAACATCTCTAATAACAATTGAATCGTAATGTAACATCATTTTATTGCTATCTACTTGGGCTTTACAAATTAAAAACACAAATAGAAATCCAGCAAGAAGAAGAATACGAAATAAATTAAACGTGCGCCACATCAAGGTTTATAAAATTCATCAAATAATCAAAAGACTTCTTGGAATTAGAGAACTGAGCCTGCGGTTTTTTGTGATATTCAATATAAAAATTATATTTTTTTAATAATATAAAAAAATGGTCTTCATCAACATTTGCTATTTGACAATATATAAAATAATTGGGATAAATTGCTGAACTTGAGTTTGATTGTAACACTTGAAAATGCTGGACTTCAATATTTTCTTTGGCAAAAATTCTTAAAAGTTCATTGGAGTTATTTCTGTGATTATTAGTACCAATTAAACAAACATGCGCATTGGGGTTGTGGGTAGTAACTGTGGCTATGTGCTTAATAATAGTTGATAGTTTAATACAGCCTAAATAATCGTGCACATCATTTTGAACAATAAAAAAATTTTGATTGTCTAATGTGTTTTTCAAACATTCCAAAAATGGCGTAAATTCAGTTAAAAAATAGGCTTCAGGTATTTCGTTAATATATTGGTTGTTAATAATGAGACCTT
>JASGCT010000087.1 GCA_030053915.1 Alphaproteobacteria bacterium | reverse complement strand
GTTTTTAAATATTTTTTATAATATAAATTTATAATTTATGGCAATTAAAATTACAGATGAATGTATTAACTGCGGTGCTTGCGAGCCCGAATGTCCTAATAATGCAATTTATGAAGGAGGCGTTGAATGGGCAATTAAAGATGGTACAACGGCTTCAGGTAGTTTTGTTTTATTAGATGGAACGGTAGTTGATTCGGCGCAACGTATTGCTCCTCTTAGTGATGACAGATTTTATATAACCTTTAATAAATGTACTGAATGTCAGGGTTTTCATGCAGAACCTGCTTGCGCTGCGGTATGTCCTGTTGATTGTTGTGTAAAAGATGAAGATCATGTTGAAACAGTTGAAGCACTTTTAGAAAAAAAGAATAAATTACATATATAAAAAATGGGATCAAAGTTAAAACTATCCCTAGTTACAGGTGGTTATAGCCGTGAAGCAGAAGTTAGCTATAAAAGTGCCAAAGAAGTTCAATTGAATTTATCTACAACAAAATATGAGGTTTATTGGGTAGATATTACTCTTAAAAATTGGGTTTGTGTAATAGATAAAAAAAAATATTTAATTGATAAAAACGATTTTAGTTTTCGTTATAAGAGCAAAAAAATAAAATTTGATGTTGCCTTTATTTGTCTACATGGCACGCCTGGTGAAGACGGAAAACTACAAGCCTATTTTGAATTAATTGGATTACCTTTTACGTGTTGCCAAACTACTTCGGCCGCTTTAACTTTTAATAAACGCTTTACAAATGCAGTGGTAAGCATGGCCGGGATTCAGGTATCAAAATCATTTCATATTGTAAAAGGCACAAAATATTCTTTAAAACAAATTGCAACATCTTTAAAATTTCCTGTTTTTGTAAAACCTAATAATGGTGGGAGTAGTTATGGAATTTCTAAAATTTCGAGCCCGCATCAACTTTCAAATGCTATAAAAAAAGCTTTTGTTGATGATGACCAAATTATTATTGAAGAAGCCATTAAAGGTAAAGAATACAGTATAGGATGCTATGCCTATAAAAACCAAATAATTCCACTTCCTCCAATTGAAATTATTCCTAAGAACGCTTTTTTTGATTATAATGCAAAATATAATGGTGAAAGTCAGGAAATTTGTCCCGCCAGCATGCCTAAACAACTTCAAAAAAAACTTGAAAAAGCGGTTATTTTAGTATTTAAGGTGTTGCTTTTAAAAGGTGTGGCACGCGCTGATTTTATTTTAGAAGACGATAGTCAAGAATTTTATTTTTTAGAAGTTAATACAATTCCTGGTCAAACCAAAGAAAGTTTAGTTCCTAAGGAAGTAAGAGCGATGGGGCTTACTTTAGCTTCATTTTATGATCAATTAATAGAAACCGCACTAAACGAGTAGAAAAATCAATGGGTACTCATAAATTTTTTGAAAACAATTTTTATAAAAAACCTTTATGGCTTAATATATTATATAGTATTTTATTATTATTTTTATGTATTTTTGTTTTTGACATGTGTCTCAATAAAATCACAAAATTTGGAAAAGAACAAAAAGTAATTGATGTAGTTGGCTTACCTATCAATCAGGCGATTCTTAATCTTGAAGGGGCTCAGTTTAGTTATGAGATTTACGACTCTATTTTTAATGGGTCTATGAATGCAATATCTGTAATTAAACAGGACCCACTAGGAGGTGAAACTGTTAAAACTGGTAGAAAAATATTATTAACAGTGAATCGACTTGTGCCTCCAAAGGTTAAAATGCCAAGTTTGATAGGGTTTTCATTAGAAAGTGCGCAACTTTATCTAAAAAATTTATCTTTGAACATTAAAAGTATCACGTATAGAAACGATCCATCGTACAATATTATTTTAGATGTTTATTATCAAAACAAATCTATTCTTGAAAATACCGAAATAAAAGGAGGGGCGGCTTTAGATTTAATTGTGGGAAATGGTTATAGAAACATTGATGTTGACGTTCCTAATTTAATTGGCTTAAATTTGTTAGCTGGAATAGAAACATTAAAAAAATTAAATTTAAAATTAGGTACAATTACTTCCCAATCGTTTATTGTAGATACTTTAAATTCGTATATTATAAAGCAAGATCCCGAACCTGAAATAGAAATTCTTGATAGCTTAGGTCAAAAGCTAAAAACCCAAAATAAAGTAAAATCTTTTAATGCCATAAATGTAAAAATAAGTAGTAACCCATTCGACCAATAAAATTTAAAATTAATTATATGCAATCAATTAAAGTAGCTGAACTTAAAACAAAATTTGCTCAAAATCGACAGCTTCATTTATTAGATGTTCGAAGAGTTGAAGAGCACGCTGAATATAATATAGGGGGTCATTTGATTCCTTTAGATCAAATAGTAGCCATGCAAACCGAAGATATTGATCATTTAAAAGACGAAGTTCTTTATGTTTATTGTCGTTCAGGAAATAGAAGTATGCAAGCATGTATGTTTTTAGAATCCTTAGGATTTAGCAAATTAGTGAATGTAGAGGGTGGTATGACAGCTTGGCAAGAACTTAATTAATTTTTATGGAATTTGAACAAAATCATATAGAAAATTTTATAGAAGAAATTATAGTCAATGATATTCAAAATGGCAGAATACAAGAAATAAAAACACGTTTTCCGCCTGAGCCCAACGGTTATTTACATATAGGGCACGCCAAAAGTATTTGTTTAAATTTTGGTCTAGTAGACAAATTTGGGGGGAGTACGCATTTACGTTTTGATGATACGAACCCTTCAACCGAAAAAGAAGATTATGTTCAAAGCATAAAAAAAGACATACAATGGTTAGGTTTTCAATGGGAACAAGAATTTTATGCTTCAGATTATTTTGACACTTTATTCAAATTAGCTTGTCATTTAATTCAGGAGGATTTAGCATATATTGATGAAAGTAGTCCTGAAGACATTGCTATTTCTAAGGGGACGCCTACTTCATCTGGAGTAGCCTCGCGTTATAGAAACCGTCCTGTAGCTGAAAGCATTGCATTATTTAACGATATGAAAGCGGGGAAAATTCCTGAAGGTGCCATGGTTTTACGAGCAAAGATAGACCTAAACCATCCTAATATGCAAATGCGCGACCCTATTATTTATCGCATAAAATTTGCCCATCACCATCGCACTGCCAACCAGTGGTGTATTTATCCAATGTATGATTTTGCACATGGTCAATCTGATGCTATCGAAACCATTACTCATAGTATTTGTACTTTAGAGTTTATTCCTCATCGACCCGTTTACGATTGGTTTATAGAAAAACTGCACCTTTTCCCGAGTAAACAATACGAATTTGCACGATTAAATTTAACCTATACTATTATGAGTAAACGAAAACTTTTGTTTTTAGTTGACAATAAATATGTAAATGGTTGGGACGACCCGAGAATGCCTACAATTAGTGGTTTACGCAATAGAGGTTATACACCAGCAAGTATTCGCAATTTTTGCCATAGAATTGGTATAGCTAAAAGAGACAATATCATTGAACATAGTTTATTAGAATTTTGTGTTCGTGAGGATTTGAATAAAATTGCTACCCGCCGCATGGTTGTTGTGCACCCATTAAAACTTATTATAACAAATTTTAACGATACTGTAGTGTGGTTAGATAGTTCTAATAACCCCGAGCAACCTGAA
Organism: Alphaproteobacteria bacterium; assembly: GCA_030053915.1. Classification (GTDB taxonomy): domain Bacteria; phylum Bacteroidota; class Bacteroidia; order Chitinophagales; family Chitinophagaceae; genus JASGCT01. The sequence goes on along the minus strand of JASGCT010000087.1, from coordinate 4,376 downwards.
TCTGGCTCGCGGAAACTACCTTTTACTAAAGAACTTTGGATAGAAAAAGATGATTTTATGGAAAATCCTCCAAAAAAATATTTTAGATTAACTCCTGGTCAAAAAGTGCGTTTAAAAAGTGCTTTTATAATTGAATGTACGGGTTATTTAAAAGCTGAGGATGGCTCTATTAAAGAAGTATATGCTAATTATATACCTGAAAGTCAAAGTGGTAATGATACCAGCGGTATCAACGTGAAAGGTACCATTCATTGGGTAAGCATTAAGCATGCTGATGCCATTGAACTTAGACTTTATAATCATCTTTTTACTGTTGCCGATACTTCTCAAATTAAAGATAACATGAGTCATTTCATAAATAGTCGTTCATTAGAAATTATTCCTAGAGCTTGGGCCGAACCTCAATTGCTAAACGATAAACATGTGCAGCATTTTCAATTTATAAGACATGGTTATTTTTTCAAAAATCCTGAGCAACCTCAAAATTTTTATGTGTTTCATAAAACGGTGGATTTAAAAGATAGTTGGGCGCCGTCAAAATCTTAATTTATGTTAAAATATCAAAAATTCTTAAAAGGCTTTTTATGGACTCTTGTGATAGGAATTTTTATGATTTTTATTATTGATTTGAATTGGTATCCTCGTGCATCAATGGTAGCTAATGCTAATATAAGTAAATCTTTTTTATTAGTTATAGTGATTATTATCGCTTCTTTTATTGGCTATTTTAATCACCATATGCATAAAAAATAAATTTAAATAACAAACTTATGAGCAATTATAATTTTTTAAAATGGATATTAATTCCTTTATTATCTACAATTCTAACAAGTTGTTTAAAACAAAAAATAGAGCTCATTATTTATAATGCCAAAATTTATAGTGTTGATGAACAATTTAACGATTATTCGGCTATTGCGGTATCCAATGGGAAAATTTTAGATTTAGGGAATCCTAGCGATATTTTAAATAAATATAATTCATCACAAAAAATCGATTTACAAGGTGCATTTATATATCCTGGTTTTTTTGATGGTCATACCCATTTTACTGAATATGCTCGCAATTTATTTGAAGTTAATTTATATGGCTCTACATCATGGAACGAGGTGTTAACTCGTGTTCAAAATTTTTATAATCAACATCCTAAAATAACTTTTATTAAAGGTTTTGGTTGGGACCAAAATAATTGGAAAGATAAAAAACTTCCTAATAATTCAAAGCTCAATCAACTTTTCACAAATATACCTGTAATTTTAACGAGGATAGATGGCCACGCCTTAATAGCCAACGACTATGCTTTAAACTTAGCACATATTTATGCAAATCAAACAATCGAGGGCGGCATTATTGATGTTAACGAGGGTGTGCTTAGTGGTTTATTAATTGATAGAGCTCAAAATTTAATAGATCCTATTTTACCTAAAGAAACATATCAAGAATTTGTAAAAAAAGTACAAGTTGCCGAAAAAAATTGTGTGGCTTATGGTTTAACCGCACTAACTATTTGTGGAATTGATTATGCAGAATTGATGTGGTTAGATTCGATGTATAATCAAAATCTTTTAAAAATAAAATTACATATCTTATTGAGCGACAAACCCCAAAATTTTGAGTTTTTAGCTAAAAGGGGTATCATTAAAACAAACCACTATCAAGTTACAGGGTTTAAGGTCTATGGTGATGGTGCTTTAGGGAGTCGTGGCGCTTGTTTAAAAAAGCCTTATAAGGACGATGATGGAAATTATGGGTTTTTACTATTTCCATATTACCATTACGATAGCTTAGCTGAGGTATTTTCTGAGACAAATTTTCAGCTATGTACTCACGCTATCGGTGATAGTACTAATCATGTTGTATTAGAAATATACAATAAATATTTACAACCCAATAATGATAAGCGATGGCGTATAGAACATGCTCAAATAGTAGATAGTCCAGATTTAAATTTATTTGGCAGTGTGGCAGTAATTCCATCTGTTCAGCCGCGTCATGCAATTGAAGATATGTTTTGGGCTCAAGATAGATTAGGGTCAAAAAGAATGGTTGGTGCCTATAGTTTTAAAAGTTTATTAAACCAGAACTCATGGATAGTTTTAGGAACCGATTTTCCTGCTGGTGTGGGCGACCCCAGCCCATTTAAAACCTATTTAGCGGCAGTTTTTAGAAAGAACGCCAATTTGCAACCCGAATCAGGATTTAGGATTCAAGAAGCTCTAACACCCAAAGAAGCTCTGTATGGCATGACATTTTGGCCAGCCAAAGGAGCATTTTGGGAAAAAGACTTAGGAAGTTTAAAAATTGGTAAATCGGCAGATTTTATCATTTTAGACCAAGATTTATTAGCAACAAAAGACTCTCAGGTACTCAAAATAAATGTTAAAGCAACCTATATTAACGGAGAAAAGGTTTATTAAAATGATTTAATTTTTATACAAAAGGTACACAATATCAATTATTTATAAACTTTATAAAGGATTACATTTTTTATATCTAAAAATAATTCAAATCCAAAGCTAAAAACATTTTATTTTGGAAATTTAAAACAAATCTTTTATTACTTATTATGAAATAATAAATAATTGGCTGTTTGAAAATAAGCATTAGTTCTATTATAAAAATTTTTGCCAAGGGTATCTTGAGGCTGAATTTTATAATTCGATTTTATATTATACATCTGAATTCGATTGGGATCTAAAAGACTAAAATTATAATAAATGCTATCGTTTACAAGTCCAATTTGTTTTATTTCTGTATCAATAATAAAATTAAAATTATTTTTTTGGGGGTTGCTTTTTAAAAATGAATCAGCTAAAATATTTTTACCAAAACCAGAATACTTTATTGGTTTTTTAAAAAAGCCAGCAATGGTTGGCATAATATCGGATTGGGAGCATGGAAAGGTATATCGTTGTGGTTTAAGATTGCCTGGTGCGTAAAAAAGTAAAGGTACATGAAAGGCATTTAAGCCACCGATGCCAAAAGCTTGTGGTTGTAATTGGTTAAATTGTCCTGCAATACCATGATCACCAACTATTACAAACAACGTGTTTTTAAAATAAGTTGATTTTTTGGCCGTTTCAAAAAAGCGTTTTAGGGCATAATCCATAAGCCTAAAAGCGTTTAACTCTTTATTATTTTCAAATCCATTCGCTTTTAAAACAGCATTTGAAACATTTAATACGTTAAACCCTTCTTTAATATCTTGTTTAGGAATGGTATATGGGCGGTGATTTCCTGAGGTTTGAATAATTGCACAAAAGGGTTGAGTTGATTTGGAAAAAATATTATTGGCATACAATAATAAATTTTTATCGCTGATACCCCAAACGTCTTCAATAGGCAAATTATACATATTGTCTTCGTATAAATTCAAATTATTTATATTGTTTTTTAATAAACCTCTCACATTAGCCCAACTTGTATTGCCGCCAATAAAATAATAGTTTTGCTTATCAAAATTATTGATTAAAACATTTTGATTTACAGCCAGGGGATTGCGTGTTGCGGTTTTATTTAATAAAACATCGGGAATCGAAGTGATGGTATTCCATACCCCACGTGCCGTGCCATAATGTGGTGTAAAACACTGCGTAAATAATATTCCAGAGTTTGCTAAACTATCAAAAAAAGGCGTGGTTGCTACTTCATCAGATTTAAGCAATAAATTAGTTTTATAATAACTAAATGATTCACATATAATTACTATAATATTTTGTGGTATAAAGTTTTCAGAATTGTATGGAATGTAGCGACTATAATTTAAATCGTTGTCATTAGAATCTTGAAGACTAAAATCAGACTTTATTATAGGATAATACTGTTTAACTTCGTTTAAATTATAAGGAATTTTACTAAATTTTAAAGAGCTAAATAAAGATTGATAGGGATTTAAAGCAATTATACTTGCATTAGTATTTCCTAATGTAAAAGCCGAGCTCCAACGCAACGGATACTGACCTATATTTCCAAAAATTAAAATGATGATAACAATAACAAAACTACTATGGGTTAGCCATTTAAATCCCAAGGTCATCTTAGAAGCCAACTTCATTTTGATAATACTATAGGTTTTATTAAAGATATAAACTTCAAAACAAATTAAAGAAATTGCCAATGTTATCAATCTAAACATCGGATACTGTTGAAATAGAAATTTTTGATTTGTTTCAAAATCGTTTAAAAATAAAAATATTTGAGAGGTAATGCGTTGTTTTAAATAAATATAATTATAAAAATCAAATATATAAAGTAAATTGGTAAAAGTAAAAATTATAATGAAAATAATTAATAAAATAGATTTGCCATAACGTGATTTAAAAGGATCAAGCCATTTGATAGTGCTTAGTAAATAAAATAATGCAGCCACAATAGCT
>JASGCT010000086.1 GCA_030053915.1 Alphaproteobacteria bacterium | reverse complement strand
AAGATACATTTTTTTTTTATTTTAGCTTCATTTTATTTTTTATTTAATGATACTTTTTATTTTGTTGAATGTAGAATTAGATTTTAAAAAAAATGGATAATAAATAAAAAGGTTTTCAAATTATACAATGTACGAAAAAAAATCATACATAATTGATATACAAAACGTTGTGATTTTTTTATACTTTATAACAAATTTTTGTAAATTAATTCATGTTTTTACATAAAACATATTTTTTTTATGGATATTTATGGTGTATTGATATTGTTTATCTTTAGAAACATCATTTTTAAGTTTTGAAAGGATTTTAGGTTTTCAAAAAAAAGTAAAAAACTCTGCCCAGATTGTTTGAGATAAATATCCGTAAATTGTTGATGCACAAACTGTAGTATTTTATTAAAAATATCCGACTTAAAATACGATGGGTTCTTAACAAAATAACATTTGGCTTGTTTATTTTTATAAATAATTTTTTCGATGCCTAAATTTTGGGCAATTTGTTTAATTAAAATGAGTTCCCAAAGGCGTTCCACTTCGGGCGGAAATATCCCAAAGCGGTCTAAAATTTGACTCTTTAATTGTTCTAACCCTTCAATATCTTTGGTGTCATTTAATAAGCTATAGGTTTGAAGTCGTTCACTTTCAACGGTAATATACGAACTTGGTATCAATACTTCTTCGTCTGTTTCAATACTACATTCGGTACTAAAATCTTCTTGGACATCAGCATTATCATTTTTAAAAAGTTCTTGAAAATCTTGCTGTTTAATTTCTTTAATGGTTTGATTTAATATTTTTTGATAGGTATCAAAGCCAAGTTCTTGTATGAAGCCGGATTGTTCGGCACCTAAGATGTCGCCCGCACCACGCATATCTAAATCGCGCATGGCTATTTGAAAGCCACTTCCTAAATTAGAATTATTTTCAATGATTTCCAATTTTTTCTTACGGTCTTCATTCAATAATTTTAGCGATGGCACCACTAAATAACAATAGGCTTTTTTGTTAGATCGTCCAACCCGACCACGTAATTGGTGCAGTTCGCTTAAACCAAAATGATGGGCGTTATGAATAAAAATAGTGTTAACATTCGATATGTCTAAACCACTTTCGATGATATTAGTACTTAATAAAATATGGTATTTCCCTTCAATAAATTCAACTAAAATTTGTTCTAATTTAGAGCCGTCCATTTGCCCATGGGCTAAAGCAATATTTAAATCTGGGCATAAATATTGCAGTTTACCAAAGGTTTCATGCATGCCTTGAATTTTATTTTGGACAAAAAACACTTGACCGCCGCGGTTTACTTCAAAATAGATTTTTTCTTTGACAGACTGGTCGTTAAAATACATAATTTCGGTTTGGATAGGTTGGCGGTTAGTTGGTGGTGTATTGATGATACTTAAATCTCGAGCGCCCATTAAACTAAATTGTAAAGTTCTTGGGATAGGTGTGGCTGTTAGCGTTAAGCAATCTACATTCACTTTGAGCGTTTTTAAAATTTCTTTATGACTTACGCCAAATTTATGTTCTTCATCAACTATGAATAAGCCTAAATCTTTAAATACAAAATGTTTGCTTAAAATAGCGTGGGTGCCAATAATAACATCTAAATGTCCATTTTTAAGTTTTTCTATGATGTTTTTTTTATCTTTGGCGGTTCTAAAACGATTGATATAATCTATATTAATTGCAAACCCTTTAAAGCGTTCTTTGAAGGTATTAAAATGTTGTAAGGCTAAAATGGTTGTGGGTACTAAGATAGCAACTTGTTTTTTATCTAAAACGGCTTTAAACGTAGCCCTTAATGCTACTTCGGTTTTACCAAAGCCTACATCACCACAAACCAAGCGATCCATAGGAAAATCTTGTTCCATATCGTGTTTAACATCTAGGATAGCTTTTTCTTGGTCTGGCGTTTCTTCAAATAAAAAACTGGCTTCCATTTCGGCTTGAATATAATTATCTTTACTAAAACCGATGCCTTTTTGGCTACGGCGATCGGCATACAATTTAATTAAACTAAATGCCAAGACTTTGATTTGTTTTTTAGTTTTTTCTTTTGAAAGTTGCCATTGTGGGCTTCCTAATTTATGAATATTGGGAACAGCACCGTCTTTACCACTATATTTTGAAATTTTAAATAAAGACTGCACCCCAACGTATAAAATATCATTGTTTTTATATGTTAAACGAACGACTTCTTGAATTTTACCATTTATCTCTAATTTTTGCAAGCCACTAAATTTACCAATGCCGTAGTCGATATGCACAATATAATCTCCAGGTTGTAATTCTGTGAGTTGTTTTAAGGTTAAGGCAGAGTTGACGTTTTTTTGGGTTTTGATTTTTGGTTTATGATAGCGATGAAAAAATTGATGTTCGGTATAGCAAACAAGTTTTTGGTTGTGGTCGATAAAGCCTTCATGAATGGCATGAAAAATTGGGTTATAAATGATGTCTGCATTCAAGTCAAAGAAAATCTGTTCTAATCGTTCGTGTTGTTTTTTTTGTTCAAAGAAAATATAAATTTTATAACCTTTAAACTGCCATACACTAAGATCTTGAATGAGTAAATTGAAGTTACGATTTATTTCAACTTGTGGTTCTGAAGGATAATCTAATATGTTCGGGGTTTTAAAATGATTGGTGTTTCCAATTTCAATTTTTGTAAAATGTTCGAGTTCGCTAAGACAATTTTCCAATTCTGTAATGTTGATAATATTCGAGATTGGGGCAAAGGTTTGATTAACAATGGTTTTATCGGGATGGTTTATTTTTAAATTGCATATATCTATTGCCGCTTTAAATTGCTCTGAAAAATAAAAATAATTTTTAAACCACAAAACATCGTTGCCGTTCAATAGTTCATAAAAAATTTTTTTAGGGGCTGTTGTTTGAAGACTTAAATTTGGAATGATAAAGCAAGATTGGACTTCTTTTTCGCTCAGTTGGGAGTCGAGGTTAAATATTCTGATAGATTTAATAGTATCTTCAAACCACTCTATGCGATACGGAAAGGCATTGGCATCGTAGCCATACACATCTAAAATGCTGCCACGTAAAGAAAATTGACCCGCTTCAACTACAAAATTAACTTGTTCAAATTTCCATAATTCTAATTGTTGTTTAATATCCCATAAATCTTTAGTTTGTCCAATAGAGAAATGTAGGGTATTATTTTTAATGGTTTCATAAGAATCTGTTTTTTCAAGCCATGCTTCTGGATACGTTACAATAATTTTTGAAAATGTATCTTGCAAAAACTGCATACAATGTTGGCGATATTGTAAATGATAATAATTTTGATTTTGAGGTTTTTGAAGATTTTTAAAACTGGCGGGGAAGAAGTAAATACTCTTTTCTGGTAATAAATTTGTTAATGTATTATAGGCATATTCAGCTTCTTCTAAATGATTACAAATGATTACATGATTTCTATGAGATTCGAATTTATATAAAATGTCTTGAAGAATAAAATAAATGAGATCGCCATTTAGGTTTTGAAGATAAATGTTTGAATATATTTGAGATTGAATTTTTTGGCATAGATTATTGGTAAAAGAACTATTTTTATATTGTTGAAGTAATAAAGGCAGCGACATGAAAATTTGACAATTGTTTAAAACCCAAAATTAAGACATTTTAGATTAAAATTTTAAAAATATATGAATAAATTTTGTAAATATTAAATAAATATAGATTCATTTTAAAGATTTATATTAAAAACGTTCAAAATGGTCCAGTAGTCAAATTGATATGAGTGTTTAAATTAAACTGCTCAACCAATTATTATAAAGTGTTATTGCTTCTTGTTTCCATAAATATTGTGGGTTGATAACATCGTAGTTCAATGGTTTGGGTGCTTGAATAGATAATTTTTGAAAATCCCTTAAATATTCGTTTTTTAAATCATCAACAGCATATTCGGCATGCCCGGTAAAATAAGTTCTTTTATGAATATCATCTACAATAACCATATCACCAATGTCAGGGTTTGTTACGATGCACTGAAGGTTTTTCTGTTCTTTAATTTGTTGAGGCGAGGATACGGTATAACGTGATACAGGCAATAAAACAATTGGTGCGAGGTTTCTTGTAATAGGATGTTCTATAACCTTGTGTTGAAAAACGCCAGATGCTTTTTGAGGCAAAACATTCTTTTGTATATGATGATAGTAATATAATGCGGCTTGTGCTGCCCAACAAATTGTTAAGATAGCAATGTGTTTTTGAGCTACAATATCAAAAACTTTTTGGATCTCTTGCCAATATTTAACCTCTTCAAAATTTAATAACTCTACAGGGGCGCCCGTTATAATTAATGCGTCAATTTGTCCTTTGTTTAATGCTGCAATTACTGGTTGGTAACTTTTTAAAAGTTCAATTGTAGCTTGTTTTTGTGTTGTATAGCTTTCAAATTTTAACCAAATAAATTGAACTTCAATATCTGGGTGATTACTTAAAATATTTACAAAATTAACTTCGGTTAGCTTTTTTAGAGGCATTAAATTAAGAATACCTATTTTTTTTATAAACGTTTTTTGACCCATAAAATCATTTGTGTCGGGGTAACTAAATTATACTTTTTCCAGAGCTTGTTCTAAGTCTTGAATAAGGTCAATTTGATTTTCGATGCCAATAGAAAGTCTAATAAGTTCTGGTCCTGCCCCTGCTAATATTTTATTTTCCTCGCTTAATTGAGAATGAGTTGTTGAGGCGGGGTGAATTACTAAAGATCTGGTATCGCCAATATTAGCTAAGTGTGAAAATAGTTTTAAGCTTTCTACAAATTTTACACCTTGTTCAAGCGTTCCATTTTTTAATTTAAATGTAAAAACTGAGCTAAACCCTTTTTGTCCATATTTTTTATGTAAATCGGTTTCAGGTTTTGTGCTAGGATGTGATACCCATGATATTTTAGGATGTTTACTTAACCATTGTGCAACAAATGCGGCATTTTTGGCATGTTGTTGAATTCTTAAGCTTAAAGTTTCGATACCATTTAATGTAATAAAAGCATCAAAAGCAGATTGCTGACAGCCTAGATCTCTAAGTCCCACCGCTATGGCTCGAACACTAAAACCTAAGTTACCAAAGGCTTTGGTAAAAACTAACTGATTGTATGAAGAGTCGGGGTTGTTGAGTAATGGAAATTTGTTACCAAATTTCTCGAAAGGAAATTTACCAGAATCAATAATAATACCGCCAAGTACTGTGCCTTGACCTGATAAAAATTTAGTAGTTGAGTGTATCACAATATCGGCTCCAAATTGAATTGGGTTTATTAAATAAGGCGTGGCAACGGTATTATCTACTAGTAAAGGAATGTTATGTTTGTGGGCGATGTTGGCAATGGCTTCAATATCTACTAAATTACCTTCAGGATTGGTAACCGATTCGATAAAAACGGCTTTGGTTTTGTCTGTAATAAGGCTGTTTAAAGATTCAGGATTAGATTCATCAAAAAATTTAACATTCCAACCAAATTGTTTAAAACTTTTTGAAAACTGATTAATGCTGCCGCCATATAATTTTTTAGCGGCTACAAATTCATCGCCACTTTCTAATAAGTTAAACAGGGCAATCAGTTGTGCTGCATGTCCCGAGTTTGTAGCGACAGCAAATACGCCACCTTCTAAACTAGCTAATCGTTGTTCTAAAACCGCTACGGTGGGGTTATGTAAGCGGCTATAAATATAGCCAAATTCTTTTAAAGCGAATAAATTTGCGGCGTGTTCAGAACTTTTAAATTGATAAGACGTTGTAAGATGAATAGGGGTTTGTCTTGAACCAGTTATAGGATCTGGTGCTGCGCCGGCATGTATGGCTTTGGTTTCAAATTGATAGTTTGTACCCATAATTTTTAATTTTAAAGTGAATATTTATTTTAGTAGTGCAAAATTACAACAATTTAGCAGTCATTTACATTTTTAATGTTAAATTTAATATAATATTATTATATGAATTAAATCTGTTACTTTTTTAAATATTTTATATTATTTTGAGTCGATTGCTTGATGTAATACTCGTTGTGGGAACGGTAAAATAATATTATTTTTATTAAATGTTTCAAAAATTTTAAAGCGGATATCGCTTTTTATATTATCGATGCCAAACACATTATTAGACCAAAAATATACTGCAACATTAATAGCCGAGTCTCCAAAATCTGTTAATCGCACAAATGGTTTGGGGTCTTTTAAAACACCTTCTTGTTGGTTAGCAATATCGTTAAGAATTTGTGTAACTAAATTAATGTCAGATGAATAATCTACCCCAACCGTAACGTCAAAGCGGGAGCAAATTTCGTTATGTGTCCAATTAATGAGTTGATTACGTGTTAAATTGGTATTAGGAATTATCAGTGATTTGTCGTCAGAGGTTAAAACTGTGGTGGTTCTTAGATTAATATCTGTAACTTTACAAACCATTCCGTTCATTTCAATAATATCACCAACTTTAATGGTTGAAGAGGTTAAAAGAACGATACCTGAAATGTAATCGCTAAATAAATTTTGAATACCTAAGCCTAAACCTACTAAAAATGCGGCGGAACCCGCCATTAAAACTGAAATATTAAAACCTAATATTTGTAAGGCAATGACACTTGAAATAACAAGCGTTATATATTTTACAAGGGTATAGATAGCATATTTTCGTGCGGCATCTATTTTGAGTGCATGATTAATGGTTTTCTTTTCGAAATAAATTATCCAGAAAACCAATATCATAAATATGGCTAAAATAAGTACGGCATCTAATTTTAAGTTATATTTTCCAAATTCAAAAATGGTATAATTTAAAACGTCTTTCATTGCAATAATTTTGTGTAAAGTTACGAATTTTAATTTATTTAGATACTAAATTTTGGTAGAAATGTTTGATTTAGTTAAAAGTGGCGGAAGATTTATGAAAAATTTTTAGTCAAAAGCCGCTTTTTGAAGCATTATGAATTCGTTTTGAAACAGTTAGGGTGAGGAAGCAATAAATTGTTATATATTTAAAAAAAAATGTAATATAAGATTTTAATATAAAAGTTAATGATAGATTTTGGGCTATTATATTTTTTAACTTTAATATTGTTTAGATTATTGTTTTGATTGTTATAAACATTTTTTTATAATATTATTTGTCATATCATAAAAATCTTTGTAAACTTGCTTAACTGCATTAAAATGTGCACCTATGGCTCCGTCCGATGGTTTTAACAAAAAAATTGGTTTTCGCACTTCTTGTGCCATTGCCATTAAACTTCTATAGTGTTTTATTAATGCGATACAATATGGATCTTCGTCAATATTTTTATTTTCGGTATGATTATCTATAAGAAATGACTTTCTAAAAACAGATGGAATTTTGTCTGCCCATTTTTTATAAGAAAATACAGGTCTTCCTTCTGTTGTAACATGTTGCATAACGATATAACCTATTGGAGTTACGTTACCTTTGGGTAATATTAATGAAGGCTCAGGATTTCGTGAATTTCTATCATGCCACTCGTCTTTCCATCTACTTATGGCTGAGCCTAAATTTTTTAATCCTTGTAATGAAAATAAATCTGCCGCCATAGGAACAACAATATAATCTGCTGAAATGAGGGTGGCACGATTAATTGGTCCCAAATTGGGCCCAACATCTATTAAAGTATAATCAAAATGATGTGCTAAAGAAGCGTTTTGGATTATTCTATAAAATGATGAGGTGATGCGAAATGCAAGTTCATCTTTATTTAAGCATTTATTCCAATTATCGCTTAGTCTATCTTCAAATATAGACAATTCTAAGTCGCCTGGTATTAAGTATAAATTTTCATTGATTATTTCAAAAGTCGCTTCAGAAATATCGCCAATTCCTTTAGTGAGCGGTTTAATACTATTGAGTATTGTATGTCTTGTATCTTCATTTTCATATATTTTTATGAGGCTATCTTCATCTAAAAACATTGAAGTTAAATTAGCTTGTGGATCTAAATCTACAGCTAAAGTTTTATAACCTAACTCGCTTAGCATATATGCAACATGATATACTAAAGTAGTCTTACCTACACCGCCTTTAT
>JASGCT010000017.1 GCA_030053915.1 Alphaproteobacteria bacterium | reverse complement strand
AACTCAACAAGTACGCAGTTCGCCGCCTACCTAGTTGCAACTTGGGTTAAAAAAACAAGACATGAATAAAGAGACTGTAATAATTGTAGGGTCTTCTGGACATTAAAAAGTCATTATTGACATTTTTGAAAAGGAAGGTAAATATGAAATTTTGGGTCTTCTTGACGCTTATAGAAATATAGGAGAAGAGACATTAGGATATAAGGTGGTTGGAAAAATAGAAAGTTTAAAAAACTATCCAAAAATGAATTTGGATTGACCCAATTTTTAATGGGTATCCAATTGACAAAATTGAATTTTATAAGTAATATTTGAAAAAAAAGTTATATAGTTGCACCTAAATAGTTAGGTATTTTCTTGTCTTGTATTTTTTCGTGTTACATGTAATCGCATAAATATCCAGTATTTGTGAGTTCTTTATAGATTGGCGTTCATATTTAAATCCTAATTTTTTTATAAGATTTATTGATTGCACGTTGTTCGGTTGGGTTATCGCAAGTATTTTATCAAATTTTACTTGACTTCTAATGTCTTCCATGTATTTAAAAGTTGCTTCAAAAGCATAGCCTTTTTTTGTAAATTCTGGAAGCATAGCAAATCCAATATCTGGAAAAATGTGATTATCTCGATGCAACCATGTTACAATACCAAGCGGTTGGGTGGTTTCTTTTAATAAAAAAACGTTATAAAAAACTTGCTTATTATTAAGAATATTTTGAATATAAATTTCAGCATCTAAAGTGTTTTTAATGTTTCTATCGCCAATAAATTGTAACCACCCTTCTGTGTTTAACAAGTTTAAAATAAAGGTCTTGTCGTCCATTTTAATTGGTCTTATTAAAAGCCGCTCTGTTTCAATTTGTTTATACATAAATACATGTTGTGGTTGTTAACGTCATAGCCTATAAGGTTTTAATGCTTGGCAAAGATAGAATTTTTATTGCGGGTTTGTTTTAAAATTGAACGCCATACTTTATACATGTAATAAATGTTTTTTTTATCTTTATTTATCAACCTAACACCTCGCTCTATGCACACTTCAACCACAAAAGGGAACGCACCTAAAAATTAAACACCAATTTGGTAAATAACCTTAAACCATTATACCCCATTTGCACCGCATCCCAAGGACCACCCGTTTCGTTATCATAAGCCGCATTCTTTGCAGCAGGCACAATACCATAATCCGGATGCACATTAAACACATTGTCTGCCCCAGCAAAAACAGTAACTAAATTTGAAACCTTAAAACTTGCAAAGATATCAGTAACTATTTTAGGACTAAACGTATAAACTTCTGGAACAAAAACATTTGGATTTGCATCGGTTGCAACCACCGGATTCACACCATCACCACTGATGCCAACACCCGTTAATTCAACTAAACCAAAATATGTTAACCGAACCCCAACATCAAACCTTTTTACTTTATAGTCTATTAAAAAATTAAACTTAGCATTCGGCGCCGAATTTTTTAAAAAATATTGCTCTCGCGTACTAAAAAAATTATCAATAAGTGCCTGATTACCAGACAAGCCAGAAGGTACGTTTATTTGGTCTAAACGAACCGCTTGAACATTTCCAGCCAACAAAAATTTTATACTTTGAGATGAATTTAATAAAAGATTATAATCCAATACGATATCTAACCCATTATTTGTAGTATTCACAGCATTTGTAAAAAAACGCACCGTAGCAACATTCAAAACATTGAGTTCATTCACTAAATTCAACGGTAACCCTGGATTACTTGCATTATACAAACCCGATAACACCACCCTGTCTTTTAATTTTATTAAATAAGCGTCTAACGTTAATGTTAAATTTTTTATGGGCTTCCATGTAAAACCTAAACTATAATTAACCGATGTCTCCTGTTTTAATTTTGGTATTCCAGCCAATCGAGCTAAGTTTTCACGATTGCTTACAATGCGCGACTGTACTAAATTGCCACCAGAAAAAGATGATAAGGTATTACTATAATTAATTTGTTGCAGCGAAGGTGCTCTAAACCCCGTGCTAAAAGATCCCCGAATATTAAAAAATTTACTAAGTTTTAGCAGTTGAGCAAATTTATAAATAAAAACGCCCCCAAAATCGCTATACTGCTCGCCACGAACAGCAAAATTAAGCAACCATATTTTAAATGGCTTATAATCTAAATCGCCATATAAAGCAAGATTAAAACGTTGTGCAGAAACAATATCCGATTTAGAATAACCTGGCAATCCCTGAGACCCAGCTGCCTGACCTAACGAATTTGGCAAAGCTTTATACGACAATACCTCGCCTTCATAAATATTATAAAATTCAGTTCTAACTTCACCCCCAAACGATAAATTGAGATTGTTTTTAATAACCCCCTTACCAAACGATTTAGTAAAATCAACGTTCTGAATAATTTGCGTAAAATTAAAGCCACCATCATCAAAATTATTGGGTTTAGACTGCCCAATGATAGATGCATTAAAGGTTTGCGATCCATAAAAATGAAAGTCGTTAAAGCCAATGGTGTTGCTAATCTCCCAATTCCACTGGTTGCGTGTTGTTCCTTTTAAACCAATTACATGAGATGCATCTACTACAGCCGCTTGAAAATGTGGATTGTAATAAATTTGTTTCGTGCTATCCGTTGTTATACGCATTATTTCCGGCACAAAAATCAAACTTCCATCACTATTTCTTGGAAATCGATTCGGACGTAAAGACCAGTTTCTACTAAATGCAAATGCATCCGAAATTTTGTTATTATACCCACCAAAACTATATAAAATAACTGGATTTTTAGAAGCCGTAAGTGGCAACTCTAAATTATAAAACATACTGATATTATTATTAGATGGCGTACTAAAAGCCCTTTGCCCTGTATTTATGGGCAAACCATCCTTAGGGTTGGCTTGACGTAGCGATTTGTCTTGTTGTAAAACATCTAACGACACATTAATAAAACCACCATTATTGCCTAAACCCCACCCTTTGTTGATATTTAAAAACAAGGTATTTCCATCTAAAAGATTGCCTGAATAATATTGATTATCAGCATTAAAAAGAGACGTGTTATAGTCGTAGTCGTAATAGGTTGAAATCCCTGTTGCAAGATTCCACTTCGAGGCGTTTTTTTTTAGCTTTATATTAATAACCCCTGCAATGGCATCACTTCCATATTGAGCCGAAGCACCATCTCTTAAAACCTCAATATCACTTACTATAGACGAGGGAAAGGCGTTCAAATCTACGCCAGAGTTACCCCTGCCTCTAGGTCCAAACAAAGCTACAAGCGCTGTTGGATGCCGCCGCTTACCATTAATTAAAACTAAAGTTTGATCGGGACCTAAACCCCTTAACGTACCAATTTCTAAGTGATCCGCACCATCGGCACCAGTTTGCTTATTAAAATTAAAAGAAGGCACCAAATAACTTAAATTGGATGTTAAATCTGCTCGCCCTGATAAATTAACTATTTGCTTATAATTTATAACATCTATCGGTACGGGCGACTCGGTAATTACCCTATTTAAACTTCTTGTTCCTAATGTAATAACGCCCTGCAATTCTTGCGATTGTTCTTTTAAATAAATTGTAAAATTAGGTTTCAATTTTGTTTTATGCACGTAGTAATTCAACCTCGAAATTAAAACGTCTTTATTGGCATTCCAATTAAGTGTAACCTCACCACGAGCATTCGATTCACCTAATATTTTTTTAGTTTGTGGATTTAAAAAAAGTACATTTTCAATGGGTTGGTTCTGTTCATCTAAAACGCGCCCTTCAAATATTTCTTGACAAAAAACTTGATAGCTCAAAAACGAACTTAAAACAACACACAAAATGAATCGATACAAAATAGCCATTTTATTATAATTTATAAATTTAATATTTAAAACCGCACTCAATTTCGTTGCATGTAATACTATAATGTACTATGTTACTTCACGAGTTCGCTAAATAGAATTTTGCCAATTGATTTTAAAAAAATTCTGCTCTGGTCTATTTTTATCAAATACTTTGTTAAATTGGATTTTTCTAAAATTGTAACAAAACCCCCAGCTTTCTATTAATGCCCTTCCTTCTCATCAGCCGCAATGGGCACATTTTGAGGAATATACTCCTTACCATCTTTTCCATAATCGTAAGCCCAACGATGCACTTCGGGAATTTCTCCAGGCCAATTTCCATGACCAGGATTGATGGGTGTTGTCCACTCTAAAGTATTTGCTTGATATGGATTAGAATCTTGAACTTTTCTACCCTTAAATATCGAGTAAAAAAAGTTACATAAAAATAAAATTTGTGTAGCATATACAATGATTGCAACGATACTAATAAATTTGTTTAATTCAGTGTACATTTTAAAGCTTTCCCAAATTGAATAATCGTAATAGCGTCTGGGCATGCCCGATAATCCCTGATAATGCATCGGCCAAAAAATTAAATAAGCTCCCACTAAAGTTACCCAAAAATGTATATAACCCAAAGAGTTATTCATATACCTACCAAACATTTTAGGAAACCAATGATAAACACCGGCAAACATTCCAAACATCGAAGCCACGCCCATTACAATATGAAAGTGTGCAATAACAAAATACGTGTCGTGCAAATGAATATCTAACGATGAGTTCCCTAACCAAATACCAGTTAATCCGCCAGAAATAAATAAACTTACAAAACCAATCGCAAATAACATTCCAGTTGTAAAACGCACATTACCACGCCAAATTGTTGTTAGCCAGTTAAACACTTTTACAGCACTTGGTATTGCAATCAACAAGGTTATAAATACAAATATCGACCCTAAGAACGGATTGAGCCCAGTTACAAACATGTGATGCGCCCATACTAAAAATGCTAAAATAGCAATTGCAAATAAGGAACCCACCATTGCCATGTAACCAAAAATGGGCTTACGTGAATTTACAGCTAAAATTTCTGAAACCATTCCCATAGCTGGCAATAAAATAATATATACCTCTGGATGACCTAAAAACCAAAATAAATGTTGATATAATATGGCGTTACCTCCCTCGTTACTTAAAGCGCCTACACCATTTATAAAAATATCAGATAAATAAAAACTGGTTCCAAAATTTCTATCAAAAATTAATAAAATAAAACCTGACAATAAAACAGGGAAAGACAATACACCTAAAACAGCTGTAAAAAATAATGCCCAAATTGTTAATGGTAGTTTGGTCATGCTCATCCCTTTAGTACGCATATTTAAAATAGTTACGATATAGTTTAAACCTCCAAGTAAAGACGATACCACAAATAACGCCATTGCTATAATCCATAAATCCATGCCCGATTTCGAGCCAGGCATAGCATCGCCTAAAGCACTAAGAGGCGGATATGCTGTCCAACCACCACTAAAAGGACCCGTTTCTACAAATAACGAACTTAACATAACACAACTTGCAATAAAGAAAAACCAATAACTAAGCATATTTAAAAATGGAGATGCCATATCACGTGCTCCAATTTGCAAAGGAATTAAAAAATTAGCAAATGTACCGCTTAAACCAGCTGTTAAAACAAAAAACACTAACACAGTTCCATGAGTTGTAACTAATGCATAATATGCATCCGGACTAATCCTACCACCCTTTGCCCATTTCCCAAGAATGGCTTCTAAGAATGGATACGTATCATCAGGGTTCCCTAATTGAAAGCGAAACAAAACACTCATTAAACCACCTAATACTGCCCAAAACATTCCCGTTATTAAAAATTGCTTAGCAATCATTTTATGGTCTTGACTAAAAATATATTTTGTAATAAAATTGTCATGATGTTCGTGCGACTCATGACTATCATGACCATGATTATTACAAGTTTCAGTTGTTATACAATGTTTTTCATGTGTATGTGCTTCGTTACAATGATTGTGTTTGTTATTATTCTCCATAAAAAATTGATTATAGTTTCGTTTGGGCAATGGTTTGCGTTGTTAATGTGGTTGGTGCTACCGTATCGGGATTGTTAATATGATATAAAGATTTTTGTTTTGCCATCCAAAGGTCGTAATCGGCTTGTTCAACTACCATAATAACACCTTTCATAGAATAATGTCCGTTACCACACATTTGGTCACAACTAATTTCATACGTGAAATTTGGATTGCCAGTTATTTTTTTCATCTCTTCAGTCGTATATTTTGGCGTAAACCATAAGGTTGTTGGAATGCCAGGTACCGCATCCATTTTAAGTCTAAAATGCGAAAGTCCAAAGTCATGAACTACATCTCTTGAACCAATTATAAATTTTACAGGTTTGTTTTTAACTAAATATACAGTTTGTTCAGTTACTATGTCATCTTGAGCGCTTCCATCTTCAAAAATTAAACCCAAAGTATTTGTAGCTGGGTCGATATTTTTATAATATTTTTTGCCAAAAACATTGTCAGAACCCGGATATCTAAATATCCAACCAAATTGTTTTCCAGTAACTTCAACTTCCATAGCCCCTTTAGGCGCTTCTCCAGTAAAATAATTCCAATTTACTAAACCAAAAAATATAAGTACAAATAATACAACGGCAGGTATCGTTGTCCAAACAATTTCCAACTTAGTGCTATGTACAAAAAATAAAGCTTTTCTGTTTTCATTATGTTGATATCTAAACGCAAACCAAAATAGAAGAATTTGAGTAAACAAAAACATAATGCCTGTTACAATAATTGTAATCCATAGCATTTGATCAACACGTTCACCCTCATAGCTAGCGCTTGGTTTATTTAATAATGTTGTATCATATAAATATTCATTACAATACCAAACACCAACTAAACCTAATATTAAAAAGGCGAGCATTAAAAACCCGTTAATTTTGTTGTTTTGTGAAAACGATTCTTTTTCTCCTTTGATGATTGAAACATATTCACTTGTTTTTGCAATTTGAATGGTTACAATGTAAAATAAGAGCAGAACGGCAATTATTAAATAAGTTGTCATAAATACTATTTTATACGTGATGAATTACACTTTCTTTGATAAATGGATGATAAACTGGAATTAGTGGTTTTTTGCCAAGTGCTTTGTTTACACCAAGCAATAATATACCTACAAAAAAACATAATACGCCAAAATCTAACCATCCCATATTGGCGTGCGATTTTTGAATAGAGCCCATAAATTCTTGATAAAAATCCATCCAATGTCCTAAAATAATTAGAATAGACATAAATATCATTAAATTATAGTTACGTTTCGCTTTTCGTTTCATAAGAATTAAAATAGGACACACAAAATTTATAACTAAATTAGCATAAAAGAAAAATTTATAAGGTCCATGCATTCTATGATAAAAATAAACGGTTTCTTCAGGAATATTTGCGTACCAAATAAGCATAAATTGCGAAAACCACAAATAGGTCCAAAATATAGAAAATCCAAACATAAATTTTCCTATATCATGTATGTGCTCTTGATTGGTGAGTTCTAAATAATTATTTTTTTTCATAAAAATAACCCAGATAGCAATTAAAGACATTCCAGAAACAAATGTACTGGCAAAATTATACCAACTAAACATAGTTGAATACCAATGAGGATCGATACTCATTGTCCATAACCAATGAATGGTTGAACCTACGGTTAAAGCAAACCACACAATAAACAAAGATGCATTTACGGTGTTTTTCCAAATATAGGCTTTACCTTGTTCTGGCGACATAGGACCTTGATCGGCTTCGCTGCTTATTTTACGAATTCTATAGCCTAAAAAACTCCATAATCCTATTGCTAAAAAAGTCCAAATTACAAAAAAAGTAGGATTTAAAAAACCTGATTTTCCTTTTAAAATGGGGTCGTGGGCTACGGCATCTTTATCTAACCAATGATAAATATGGTGATTATGGCTTATTATTTGATAAATTAAAACCAAAAATGCGATCGTTCCAAAAATAGGCACCAAGGTAGATATAGCTTCTGCAACGCGACGAAACGATTGTGTAAAGCCCGCCATGGCTAACGTTGTAATACAAATAAAAAACATCACGGCGTTACATACCAAAGTCCAAAAAATAGAATTATACATCAAAGTACCCCAGAAATGAGAACTTATTTCAGGGTCTGCACTAAAGGCTTCTGTACTAAATCCTGCAACCAGTGCGATTATACCAATGATCGATAAAATATAACCCCACCTGATTAGTTTTGGGTGAGATTCAAAATGAAGTTTTAATGCTGACATGGAAATAATTTTTGATTTTGATATTTATTTTGAATTTGTATTGGTTTGAGGTTTAGAAACGGCTTCTTGTTGCATTTTTATATACTTTATTACCATCCAACGTTGTTTGGTAGTAAGTTGCGAAGCGTATGATCCCATTAAATTTTTACCATAAGTAACAGAATAAAACATTTGTCCTTCGGGCATAGCATCATATTTTGGATCGCCTACTAAAGTAGCAGGTTTCGCTGGAAAAGGACCGCTCCCATCTTTGTATAAAGGACCATTTCCATCGTATTTTTGACCATGACAAATACCACAATATACCAAATAAAGACGGTGGGCTTCTTCTTGGTCATCTGAACTTAAACTTGTAATTGGATTTATTATTTTTTGTGCCGCAAGATAATTTAGAGTTGAGCCTGGCGTGTCCTTAGCAATAAGAAAGGGTATATCGGAACCTCTGGCAATAGACCCTTTAGCTGGTTCGGCATTGTAAAAAATTCCTTTATTCGTGATATGCTCTTTATCGTCGTATGTTTCTACAGCCCGGCTATATGCCATATCGGGCATATATACTCTGTTTTGTTCTCTCCCTGCATCACCATTGCTACATGCACTTAACGAGGTTATTAATATCAAAGCTATTACTGCCGAAGCTACAGAAGGCGCTGGAAGATCATATCTACCTAACCACCATCCCGACTCTACAGTTTCGGTTTTTGTTTCGCAAGCACCTAATGACTTTAACAATCCTTCTAAATCGTGGGTATTCGTTTGTTGCGTACATTCTATAACCATTACAAAATAATCGTCAGTAGCTCTTAAATGAAAGCGGTGTTTTTTAACTAAGGGACCAATTTGACAAATGTAGCAAAACGTTAAAACCATACCTACAGCCGAAAAAAGAACCGTGCACTCAAACATAATAGGTATCCAAGCTGGTAAGGCAAAATGTGGCTTACCCCCATAATTTTGAGGCCAGTCTATCGTTAAAATCCACCCAATACCACCAAAAGCAGTACATAAGCCAATAAGGGCATATATAAAACCAGCAGTATGTAGGCTTGTTTCTCTAAGACCTAAAGCAGTATCTAAACCATGAACAGGGTAAGGGGTATATACATCGTGTATTTTAAAGCCAGACTTTCGTATTGTTTTAACGGCTGGAAAGAGTTCTTTTTCATCTGTAAAACACCCAACAACAAATTTTTTTATAGCCATTGTATTTTATTTTATCGTTTGATTTTAATTAATGTGCATGTTTTTGTTCATCTACAAATTTATCAAGAGGTTCGGTTTCAATTTTGGTAATTTTGTTTTTAAAGGATTCGCCAGAAGTTTTTAAAATGTATTTAATTTCAGCTACAGCAATTACAGGTGCGTATTTAGAAAACATAAAAAAACACGTAAAGAACAACCCAAAAGTACCCACAAAAAAGCCAATTTCCCAAGGTGATGGGCTATAATAGATACTCCAACTTGAAGGTAAATAATCTCGATATAACGATGTAACAATGATAACAAATCGTTCAAACCACATGCCAATATTAACAATAACGCTCATAAAAAATGTTACAAAAATATTACGCCGCATGCTTCTAAACCAAAAAATTTGTGGACTTAATACGTTACACGCCATCATGCCCCAATAACTCCAACCGTAAGGACTAAATAAATTAGCTCGGCTATACCAAAATGTGTAGCCTTCATATTTATTTTGAGAATACCAGCCCATAAAAAGTTCGGTTAAATAGGCAACACCAACGATAGACCCCGTTAATACTATCACTTTATTCATGGCTTCAATATGACCAATCGTGATATAATCTTCCATACCAAAAACTTTTCTTACCACTAACATCAGCGATTGCACCATGGCGAATCCAGAAAATACGGCACCTGCTACAAAATAGGGTGGAAAAATAGTAGTATGCCAACCAGGAATTACCGAAGTTGCAAAGTCGAACGATACAATGGTATGAACCGAAAGAACTAATGGAGTACTTAAACCAGCAAGCACAAGGCACAAACTTTCGTGTCTTTGCCAATGCTTCGTTGAGCCACTCCAACCAAACGAACCAATACCATACATTAATTTTGTAAATTTTGTTTTAGCACGGTCTCTTACTGTAGCTAAATCTGGTATTAAACCAGAATACCAAAACAATAAAGAAACTGTTAGATAAGTTGAAATTGCAAACACGTCCCATAATAATGGGGAGTTAAAATTAGGCCATAATGGACCACGGGTATTTGGTAAGGGAAGCGTATAAAAAGCCATCCAAACACGACCCATATGAAAAACAGGGAATTGTCCTGCACATAATACTGCAAAAATAGTCATCGCTTCGGCGGCGCGATTCACACCAGTTCTCCAACCTTGCCGAAACAATAATAAAATTGCTGAAATAAGTGTTCCTGCATGACCAATACCTACCCACCATACAAAGTTGGTGATATCCCATCCCCAGCCAACGGTTTTATTAAGATTCCATTGTCCGATGCCATAGGTAACATCGCGATAAACACTATAAACTCCAAACAACAACAAGGCTGAGGATATAAAAAAACCTACGTACCAAAGTTTACTTGGTTTTCGTTCAATGGGTTTTAATATGTCTTCGGTAACTTGTCCATAAGTTTTTTCCCCGTACACTAAGGGTTCTCTAAGTTGTGATTCGTATTTTAAATGCATGGTTAGCGAATTTTATGTTAACTTCTAAATTTATTATGAAAAATCTCCTTCGTTTCTAACTTTGGCTAAATAGGTAACATTAGGCAAAACGTGTAAAGGTTCCAAAACCGTATATTGTCTTAAAGTATTTTGGCTACGGGTTAAAGAAATGTTACTGTTTTTATTATTAGCATTACCAAAGGTTATG
Source organism: Alphaproteobacteria bacterium (assembly GCA_030053915.1). Classification (GTDB taxonomy): domain Bacteria; phylum Bacteroidota; class Bacteroidia; order Chitinophagales; family Chitinophagaceae; genus JASGCT01. The sequence goes on along the minus strand of JASGCT010000017.1, from coordinate 29,871 downwards.
GCTTGGGTTGGGCAGGCTTGTTGACAAGCAACTTTAACATCCTTGTCTTCTAAGGTACGGTTTTCTTCTTTGGCTTTAAGTTTGCCCTCTTGGAGTCTTTGAACACAGAACGAGCATTTTTCGATAACGCCTCGTGAACGCACGGTAACGTCTGGGTTTAACACCATTCTTACCAAGTCGCTATTCATATCAAAAGTAGTTGGGCTTACTTTAGTTACTTGGTTATTAGGGAAACTATCAGCACCAGTATAATCACTCCAGTTAAATCGTCTTACTTTAAAAGGACAATTATTAGCACAATATCTAGTTCCAATACAACGGTTATAAGCCATTTGGTTTAAGCCTTCAGATGAGTGGTTGGTGGCAGATACGGGACACACGTTTTCGCATGGTGCGTTATCGCAATGCTGACAAAGCATGGGTTGAAAGGTTACTTTTGGATTTTCAAGTTCGCCACTGTAATAGCGGTCAATTCGAATCCAGTGCATTTCATGAAAGCGCATTACTTCTTGTTTACCAACTACAGGCACGTTATTTTCAGCGGTGCAGGCAATTACGCAAGCGCTACATCCGTTACACAAATTCATATCAATATTCATGCCCCATTTTACACCAGGTTTATCATAAACACCGTAAAGGGTTCCTTGTTTTTCAAAATTTTCAATACCACCGTAGGGTTTCAATTCGTGTTCGCGCTCTTCAACAATTTTATTGGGTTCTTTTATAAATTCTTCAAGCGTAAGTTCTTTTATAACTTCTGTTCTAACGCCTTGGGCAGTATCATAACGATGATGGGTTTGGGTTAGAGCAACCGAATAGGTTTCGCTTTTTACGGTAAAAGATACATTTTTATTATGACAACAAACGGCTTCATTTGTAAATTTTTGGAGTGGGTAGGCGTTTTGACCAACACCTTGTGCGGCAATCCCAACTGAATTGTTTCTACCATATCCTAAAGCAACTCCAATGGTATTGATATTGGTGCCTGGAATAATTAAAACGGGTAGGGTTAATGATTGTTCGCCAACTTTTACGGTCATCACTTTTTTAGCGGGTTTAACTTCGTAAGCATCCGCTTGCTCAGAAATGCTTAAATCTATTTGTAAATTGTTTTTCGCAAATTTGGGTGATACTACAAAATAATTATCCCATGTGGCTCTTGATACGGGGTCTGGCAACTCTTGAAGCCAAGGATTTTCAGCGCCTTTACCTGTAAAAATACCCACTTTTTTATAAAAAACTAATTCAAGGGAGTTGGATTCAGTTTCGTTTTTAAAATTTTCTGTAATTGTAGTATTAATCAAAGTAGTAGAAGCAAAATTGGTGTTGTTGACGTTATTAAGAACGCCCTCTTGGAGGGTTTTAAACCAATTTTCTTCCGATCCAAGTTTTTTAATCCAATAATTTTTTAAAAAATCGCTATAAGAAGTATTTTCTCCGGCTAAAGCTAAAAGAGTATCTTGCCATTGGTTTGTTTTAAACAGAGGATTAATTGTAGGTTGTTGAAATGAGAAAAAATCTGTTTTTGACTCGGCATCGCCCCAAGACTCAAGAAAATGATGGGTTGGGATGATATATTTACAAAGGCTTGTTGTTTCATCGAGTTTAGGATTGAGTGATATGGTACTAGAGGTTTTTTTAAGCCCCTCTTGTAATTTATTCGTTTCACACCAGGTATAAACAGGGTTTGTATCATAAAAAATTACGTGTTGATAAATACCTTGATTTAAGTTTAAAACAAATTGGTTAAAATCTTGGTCTAGTCCTTTACGAATATTATATGTTGTGCCCCAATTCATGGTATTGCCGTTAGCATTAATAGCATTGTTGATTTGATTAACAATTTTTTGGCAGTCGGCATCGTTGATACCGCACACAAGGAGGCTTTTGCCTAAATTCTTTTTGAGAAGATCGGCAGTTTTGGTAATGGCTTCTTTAATGATAGGGTCTTGAAGCGTGCAGGTATTTTTAGTAACCATGTCGTGGAGAGCGGCAAGGATGGATTTAGATTGTGAAGCGGCGATAGGGATTTTGATATCAGCAACGGACCCAGTAATGGTTGGGATTGATTCAAATTGAATGTGTGTGCTAAGAGTTGGATTTTTTTCGTTAATTTTTCTTTTGGTACTATATTGTCTTGAAAATTCAATTGGGTTGAGCCAGGTGCCTAAGAAGTCGCATTGAAAGCCTATAACAACATCCGCTTTTTCAAAATGGAGGCTTGGTAATACTTTTTTGCCGTAGCAATGTTCGTTAGCTACGAGGTGTGCAGAAAAGCTATCGGCATCGTAGATAATATGTTTGGTATTAGGAAATTTTGATTTAAACGTTTCAATTACGGCGAGATTTGCAGGTCCGTTAATGGTTGAGGTAACTAAGGCGATATTTCCGGACTTTAAGGACTCTTTTAGTTCGGTAATTACTGTATTTAGTTCTGCGGAATTATTTGATTTTAGGGGGTTTCGAAGACGGGCATTGTCGTAAAGGTCTAAAACAGAGGCTTGAACGCGGGCTGAAGTACCACCTTGGTAAACGTGAGATAATTCGTTTCCTTCAATTTTAATAGGTCGTCCGTCTCTTACTTTAGCTACGATACTAACGGCATCTCCGGCGTCCACAAAGGTTGTGGCGTAATTAGAGGCTTGACCGGGATTTATTTCTTCAGGTTTAATAGCATAAGGTATTGCTTTGCGGATAGGGGTTTCGCAGGATGCGGCGGCGATTGCGGCGGCGGTGCTAAAGCCTAAAAATTTAAGAAAATCGCGACGTTTGGAAGAGGCTTCAAGATAGTTAGGTTCTGCAAATTCTTGTTTGAGGTCTTCTTGATAAGTTTCCGATTGGATTTTTTCCCCAAAACTTTGCCAATGTTTTTTTTCCTTCATAGAAATATTTTATTTGCGCTTTTAAATTAATAATGACATTTTTGACATTCTGTTCCGCCAATTTTTTCGACTGTGATACCGGTGGTGCTATCTATTTTTCCAGACTTTAGTTCTTGGTGGTATTTTTCGTAGATGCTATAAAAACCGTTGTCTTTGAATTTCACTGCGGTGTTACGGTGGCAGTTTATGCACCAGCTCATACTTAGGGGTGAAAATTGTTTTACTTCGTCCATTTTTTGAATTTCGCCATGACAGGTTTGGCAATCTTGTTTACCAACTTTTACGTGTTGGGCGTGGTTAAAATAAACGTGGTCGGGAAGGCTATGAATTCTTGTCCATGCAATAGGTGTTGCTTTCGACTCGTCCCAGGCTTTACCTGGTGTAAATCCGGCATATTCGTATAATTTTTGTATTTCGGCGGTGCCATCAACGGGGGTGCCGTCTGCGGTTAAAAGTGGTGCGCCTTTATATTCGTTGATAGCCATGTGGCAATTCATACAGATATTTACAGATGGGATAAGGGCTTGTTTGCCTTGATATACGCCCGTATGACAATATTGACAATTAATTTGATTGACACCTGCGTGCACTTTATGTGAGTAAAAAATGGGTTGTTGAGGCATATAGTCTTTTTGGCGTCCTAAACCAATAGCTGAAATTGCTAAGTTATAGCCTCCCCAGATAAAAAGTACAACTGCAAGTAAGGCTAAATAATGTTTATTTCGGTAAAAAGGTACTGATCCTGTGGTTGGGATACCTTGTTTTTCGTCGGCTAATCTTTTTAAATTTGAGTTTACTTGAAGAAGGATTAAAACGAGGGTTGCTAATACGATAGCGATAATGCCCCAATAGAAAGAGGTAAACTCTTCGTCTTCTTTAGAAGCGGCGCCAGGGTTGTTTGCTGCAACTTGTGCGGGATCGGGAACGGTTTTAATATAAGCTAAAATGGCATCAATCTCTGCATCGGAGAGGTCTGGGAAGAGGTTCATAGCGGTTTTGTTATATTCGCTATAGAGGTCGTTAACATATTTATCGCCAGTTTTTAAAAAGGCGGCGCTGTTTTTAATCCAAGCGTGTAATTTTGCTTTGTCGGACCAAGGACCTCTGTTTTCTACATCGGCTAAGGCAGGTCCGGTAAGTTTTTTATGTACGGCGTGGCAACTCGCGCAATTTTGAGAAAACAACGCCTTACCATCTTGGGCATAAGTGTTCGTAACATGTAATATAGATAGGCATATAACGCAGAATAACGCTGAGTTTTTCAAGAACTTTTTTACTAAAGGAAACATAATTTACATTTAAAAGTTTTAATTGTCATTTTATTGTCATTTTTTGCTTTAATACGCAAAGATATATTTTTTTTTTGAATTATGTTAAAAAATGTTGAAAAAATTTTATTTCTTTTTGTTTTTTTTAAAAAATGTTAATAATTTTGGGAATTTTTTGTATATTTTAGGTGCTCATTCTTGTTATTCAACATGTGTAGCGGTGTGCATATCTAAAATCCAATCTTTTCGTTTTAGTTCAAAGTTTGTGCCGAGGTATAAACTTCGTACCTTCTCGTCTGCAGCAAGTTCTTCGGCGGTGCCATGTTTATATATTTTACCTTCGATGAGTAAGTAGGCGCGGTCGCAAATAGATAAGGTTTCGTTAACATTATGGTCGGTAATTAAAATACCGATATTTTTATGTTTTAGTTTAGCCACTACTTGTTGTATATCTTCAACGGCAATGGGGTCAACTCCGGCAAAGGGTTCGTCTAAAAGCATAAATTTAGGATCAACGGCTAAACTTCGCGCAATTTCAGTACGTCTTCGTTCGCCGCCGCTTAGGCTATCGCCGCGATTTTTTTGAACTTTTTTAAGATTAAACTCGTTTAAGAGACTTTCTAATTTTATGAGGCGTTGTTCTTTAGTAAATTGCCTCATTTCTAGTACTGCCATAATATTATCAGCGACACTAAGTTTACGAAATACGCTGGCTTCTTGAGGCAAATATCCGATACCCATATTAGCCCGTTTATACATGGGTAGATTGGTAATATCTTGGTCATTCAAAAAAATGGAGCCTTGGTCGGGTTTTATCATACCCACAACCATATAAAAGGTAGTGGTTTTGCCAGCCCCATTGGGGCCTAGAAGGCCAACAATTTCGCCTTGTTTTACCTCTATATTAACGTTATTAACAACAGTTCGGGTTTTATACGCTTTATATAAGCCATCCGTTTTAATAACAGCTTTTTGATTCTCATTAAATTTACTTGGATTGATTGTTTCCATACATGACTTATTTTTAGGCAAAAATACAAATAAAAAAACATTTTAAGCACTTTTTATCTAAAATAGTTTGTTTAAGATTTTATAATTTAGAACGACAGGTTTGTTATATATTAGGAAAATGGAAAATGTTATAATTTGGGTTGAGGTGCACTATTAAAACGACAGAACGGTGTTTTTTTTAATAGGTTCATATTTGGTTATTTTTATAATATATTAGCAACGTTTAACAATTAAGAGTAATTTTTAGTGAAATTAAGTAAATATATAGTAAATTACTAAAAACATTTAGTTCTTCGTCATTGTGCATTGTGTTTTAACTAATCTAATCGCCTTAAACTTTGCAAAAACACAATTTATTTTGTATATTTTACTGCAAGATTTTTTTATTTATAAGTGTAAAATTTTACTAACTCAAGCGACTTTTCTAAAGACAACCCATAAGTTTCTAAATCTTTTATACTCTGCTCAAGCGTCCTACTTCTAATAATAAAATTATATTTTCTTTGTAATTCAGTTTTATCACGAACCAAAATTTTAAATCGTTTCTTTAATAAAGAATTAAGTGCTTGAACGGATTCATCTGCCGCAACAATATTATTACTATCACAAATAGTCATTGAAATGATGCCATCGCTTTCATTATTTGTTATGGGGGTAGAAACATTCAATTTTGAACTATCTATAACTTTTAAATTATAAACCTCCATCATCTTTTCCTCAATGTTCTCTTTCAAATTTAAAGCATTTAAAATCTGAGATTTTAAATCTAACTTATACGCTTCTTCGTTATGTTTATTATTATTAATATAATAAACATCAAAATTTCTTTTTTCGTCTGAATTTTTAACTTCAATTAAAAATTCAGGTATATTTGTAACATCTTTTAGCAGAGATTTTAAACTAACATTCAAGTTATAATATTTCGCATTCCCATTGCTAAAACTATTTAAGCTAGATTTGTAGGTTGAATCTTGTATTGCTGAATAATTTAATGAAAAGTAAAACAATTGATCTTTGTCAAATAACACATTATCTTTTAACCAAGTTAATTTTTCATGCGAGGGATCACTTAGATCCTTAATGTTTTTCTCGTGATCCGCCTTCTTGTTTTCTTTTTTGAATTTATAAGTTAAGATAGGTTGATTATGAATTAAATTTTCAATCATAGCTTTATTAAACGAATTAGATTCACCCTTCCACTTTACAACGCCTTTATTGTCAACCAAAACATAAAAAGAATTTATAAGCCCATCTTTAAAAAAGATTTTTGATGATTCCTTGGTATCCGTTACTACTATCGAATTTAATTCTATTTTGTCAAAAATATTTTTAATTTTATCTGATGTTTTATTACATACAGTTATATAAATCAAATTATTATTAGAGACTCCATTTTGTATCTTATTGAAACTTAAAAATCCAAACACATTGGCAAAATCATCCAAATTTAAATATTGAACAACTAAATACTTATTATTAAATTCATTTGTGTTATAAGGGTTATACACAATATCGTTTTCCATAATACTTGGAAATATATCCCCAATTTTTATGTTGACTTGAGCTTGTGAATAGTTTGGAAAAAAAAATGTAAGATATGTTAAAAAACAAAGTATATTGTTTATTAATATTTTTGGCATGTTTACCTTTGATTTGTTCATAAATTTTAAATTTTATAAGTGCAAACATACAATTTTTTTTAAACAAAAAAAATATTTATATTTGACTAATACTAAAATTTTTGCGAATTTCATCTAATACATCTATCTTGTAAACAAACCCTATAAATTTTTTATCTAAGTCTATTACAGATATTACCCTAACATCGTGGTTATCAAAAATAGTCAGCGCTTTATAAGCCGTTTCATGATATAAAATACTTGGCACATCGTATTGAACAAGGTCTTGTATTGCCAAACTCGATTCGCTATCTGTTAAATCTTCTAAAAAAATAATACCAAAAATTTCCTTATTTTTTTCTAAGACCGGAAAAACACGTTCATGAGATTGAAAAATATTGTTTTTTATATCTTCTAAAACCTCTTCTTTATAAATAACCAGGTTTGGTTTTTTTAAAATCGACATCAAACTCACATTTGTCAAAACATTTTTAATTTTATCTTTGCCAAAAATTTGCCCCTCTTGAATATATTTTTTTAATTCGATAGGATAGGGCTCCACAAATTTTGAAATACCATAACTGATGGCAACCACAAACATTAATGGAATTATAAATTGATAGCCATGACTTATTTCAATGATTAAAAATAAAGCCGTCAACGGGGCATGATACAATCCAGCTAAAACGCCTGCCATGCCTAATAAAGCCATCTGACTAATTAACTCTGGCTTAACATAAAATTGATTGATAACCAAGCCCATACAACATCCCAAACAAGCACCCATAAATAACGAAGGTGCAAAATTGCCGCCATTACCACCACCTACAATGGCTAAACCAGCCACAATGGGTTTAAACAAAACCAAGGCTAACATGAGCATAATTAAAATCCAACTATTCAATTCATTTTTTAAAAAACTAAATTGAAAAACATTTTCAAAATCTAAATTACTAATACTTTTTATGGTGTGATATCCATCGCCAAAGAAAGCCGGAAATAACAATAATATGATAGCATAAAAACCACCACATATCAAAGATTTACTAAAAAGGGATAGTTGAAATTTTTTGAAAAAGCTATTGGTTGTTTCAAATATTTTGGCATAATAAATGCTTATATAACCGCACAAAATACCTAAGAATATAAACAATCCTAAGTCGTGATAACTAAATATTTCGTATGGGTTCACACTAAAAATAAGAGGGTCTTTAAAAATAATTGAATTTAATAAAGACGCACTTGCCGAAGCTATTAAGATATAAATAAAAGCAGATGTAGATACCTCTAAAGTCATAATTTCAATGGCAAACAATACCCCGGCAATGGGCGCAAAAAAAGCGGCTGAAATACTTGCGGCCACACCGCAACACAGCAATAAAGTTTGGTTTTTTTGCCTAATTTTATAGGTTTGAGCATAATTTGTACCTAAACTACTTCCTGCTATAACGCTCGGCGATTCTATGCCTAAAGAGCCACCTAAGCCAATAGTAATACCACAGGTTAACAACTGTGCAATAATTTCGATAGGTGGGATATTACTTTTTTTTTGTGAAATGGCTAATAAAATATTACTGAGCCCTTGTTTATAGCCTTGTTTGCCAAATATTTTATGAACCAAAAAAGTTGTTAATAAAAACCCAAGCATTGGTAAAAATATCCATAATATGGTACTTTCAGCATGTTGTTCAACAAATAAAAAATGTTGAATAAAATTTAAAACCCATTTTAAGCCGATCACCAAGCTGGCGATGGTTATACCTATTAAAAAAGCAGAGAAGTATAAAAATTGGTTTAAACTAATTTTTGTTTTAAGGTCGTGAATTTTAAATATTACGAACTCGTGCACATAATGAAAACATTTAATAATCTTAGTCATTGTTTCTAAATTAGAAACCCAAGTGAAATTTATTGCTCAACTAACACGACCGTTTTATGCGGTTGAACTTCTATAACGCCTTTTTGTATAGGCAGGTTTTCAAATTGTTTTTCAGTAATTAAAATTTTTATACTTCCATTGCTAAGCGTACTAATAAGTGGGGCATGATTATTTAATACTTCAAAGGACCCCGAAATGCCAGGTACTTGAATACCATAAACATTACCAGAAAATAATTTTTGCTCTGGACTTATAATTTCTAATTCCATAGTACCATTAATTAGCTTGAGATTGGGCAATAATTTTTTTACCTTTTTCCATGGCATCTTCCAAAGTGCCCACTAAATTAAAAGCGGCTTCTGGATAGGTATCTACTTCACCGTCCATAATAGCATTGAAGCCTCGAATGGTATCTTCAATAGATACAAACACGCCTTTTAAACCAGTAAATTGTTCGGCTACGTGGAAGGGTTGCGATAAAAATCTTTGTACTTTACGAGCTCTTGATACTATTAATTTGTCATCTTCACTCAATTCGTCCATACCAAGAATGGCAATAATATCTTGTAGTTCTTTATAGCGTTGTAAAATCATTTTCACGCGTTGGGCGCAATCGTAATGGGCATCACCTACAACTGTTGGCGACAATATTCTGGAGGTTGAATCAAGTGGGTCAACCGCAGGGTAAATACCTAAGTCGGCAATTTTTCTACTTAATACGGTTGTAGCGTCTAAGTGCGAAAACGTGGTAGCGGGTGCTGGGTCTGTTAAGTCATCCGCTGGCACATAAACCGCTTGTACCGAAGTGATAGAGCCGTTTTTAGTAGAGGTAATCCGTTCTTGCATTAAGCCCATTTCGGTAGCTAAGGTGGGTTGGTATCCTACGGCTGATGGCATCCGACCTAACAAAGCCGACACCTCGGAACCAGCTTGGGTAAATCTAAAAATATTATCGACAAAAAATAAAATATCCTTCCCTTTACCTGTACCATCTCCATCTCTAAAATATTCAGCAATGGTTAAGCCGCTTAAAGCCACTCGGGCTCTAGCGCCTGGGGGCTCGTTCATTTGACCAAACACAAAAGTAGCTTTAGATTCTTTTAATTCTTCTAAATTTACTTTACTTAAATCCCAATCACCTTCTTCCATGCTATGTTTAAAGGCATCGCCATATTTCATAATACCGGCTTCAATCATTTCGCGTAATAAATCGTTACCCTCTCTGGTTCTTTCACCTACGCCAGCAAAAACCGACAACCCTCCGTAGCCTTTGGCGATATTATTAATAAGTTCTTGTATTAAAACGGTTTTGCCTACACCGGCACCTCCAAACAAACCAATTTTTCCACCTTTAGAATAGGGTTCAATAAGGTCAATTACTTTTATTCCGGTAAATAATACTTCGGTGGATGTTATTAAATCTTCAAAGATTGGTGGATTTGCGTGTATGGAACGTCCGTTTGTTTTATCTAATTGGGGTAAACCATCAATGGCATCGCCAGTAACATTAAACAAACGTCCATTGATGCTGCTACCTGTTGGCATCGTAATAGTTCTGCCTAAATCAACCACCTTCATGCCACGCACTAAGCCATCTGTTCCGTCCATCGCAATGGTTCTAACACAGTCCTGCCCCAGATGTTGCTGAACTTCTAAATAGAGTTTATCGCCGTTGGCTTTATGGATCTCTAAACAATTATAAATTTCGGGCAACTTGGTTTCTGCTTCAAAGGCAACGTCCACCACTGCCCCTATTATTTGACTAATTTTTCCAGCATTATTCATAGCAATAATTTTTTGCGAAGGTACAAATTTTTAATGAATATTTCTGTTTTTTTCTAAAATTTTCAAACTTTCTTTAAATTTTATTATAAAATCAGCTGCATCGCACTTAGAAAATACCAATGGTGGCTTAAATTTTAATACGTTATGAAAGGGTCCATCTGAACTTACTAAAATGCCATTGTTTTTAAGATTTTCAATAATCCACTCTAATTCCTGGGGAGCAGGTTCTAAGGTTTTTCTATCTTTAACAAATTCAATCCCAATAAATAAGCCTTCGCCACGTACATTCCCAATAATTTCAAATTCAACCATAATCTGATGAAGTTCTTGAAGCAGCCATTGACCAACTTCTAAAGCGTTTTCTTGTAATTTTTCTTGTTTAATAACGTCTAATACGGCGATACCAGCTATCATAGATACTGGGTTACCGCCAAAAGTATTAAAATATTCCATGCCATTATTAAAGGTTTCTGCAATGGCTTGGCTTACCACAACCGCTGCTAAAGGATGGGCATTTCCTATGGGCTTTCCCATAACCACAATATCTGGAATCACATCTTGAAGTTCAAACCCCCAAAATGTTTTTCCAACCCTTCCAAATCCTACCTGAACTTCATCGGCAATGCACACGCCACCTGCCGATCTCACATATTCATATACAAATTTTAAATAATTTTTTGGAAGCGGGATTTGTCCGCCCACGCCTAAAAGCGACTCACAAATAAAGGCGGCTGGATTTTTACCTACGGCTTGCAAATTTTTAATAATATGGTGCACCTCTTGGGCATATTTAAAGCCAGCATCAGGATCGTTTTGTTTAAAATCACCTCGATAGGTATCAGGAATTTTGGCTATATTTATATAATCGGGTTTGGTAAATCCGCCTTTGCCATTAAATTTATACGGGCTCATTTCGATATCCATCACAGTGGTGCCATGATACGCATTATCAACAACAACCATATCTTTTTGTTTAGTATAGGCTCTACTTAAGCGAATGGCTAAATCGTTTGCCTCACTACCGCTATTGACAAAAAAACAACAATTTAAAGATGCAGGCAATGTTGCACAAAGTTTGTGTGCATAATGCGTTATGGCATCGTGCAAATAGCGGGTATTGGTATTTAAAATAGCTGTTTGATGTTGAATGGCTTCAACAACCTTAGGATGACAATGCCCCACATGGGCTGGGTTATTAACACAATCTAAATAAGTAGCCCCTTGTTGGTCGTACAAATATTGTAAAGCACCACGGTTGATTTTTAATTTTTGGTTATATGAAAGACTTAGGTTTTTGGGTACATGTTGATGACGATTCTGAAGTTCGGCTTCTTGGTTGAGTGGGTCAATAAGCCCTTTATATCCACATGCTTGGCGTAATTGATGCGCACACAACAAGGGGTTTATTTTGAGCCAATTTTTAATAAATTTTGATGCCGTCTGATGGGAGATAAAATGGTGACTATTATTGGTTTCGATGGCTAAACGATAGTAGGATTGACATAAACTAATACTTAAACGAGCGGCGATTAAATAATACAATAAGTCGAGCTCCAATTCTTGAAGCGGGAACACCTGATGATACCCTTGAACAAGTGCTACAATTAAGGGAAGGGGGTTGGGGTCTTCGATGGCTGAATAGGTGCAGGCTACGGCAAGGTTTACTATCAGAGCACTATAAACACAATCGCCAAAATCGATGATGCCGGCAATATGATTGTTGGCAGTAACTAAAATATTGGCATCGTTTGGGTCGTTATGGATATAGGCTTGCCGCAGTTTATGCCATTGGGGTTGTACCATGGTATTAAATTGAAGCAAGAAGTAGCCCACAATTCTGTGAATTTCGGGGTCGGTGATAAAATGAAGTTTATCTTTGGCGAGCTGGGTTTGAGCGATATCCCAAAAATAAGTCCGATGGAGGGCTAGATGCGAAAAATCTTGAAGTTTTAAATCAATCTGGGCTAAACTAGAACCTAATGCATGATACAGTTGCATAGATTTAGGATGCATTTGATACCAAAACTCGCCTTCTATAAAGCGCAATATTCTAAGATAATAGATGGTATTGGCTTCGATAAAGGTGGTAAGGGTTTGGTTTTGAAGATTGCGAATTATTTTAGGAATAAAGGGCAATTGGCTGAGGTGATTTATCATGCAAAGTTGAGCGTCTATCAGGTTTGCAGGTTGATGCGTTGTGGATATTTTTACGATATATTTTTGAGAGGTTGATTCTGAAGTTAATAAGAAATTGGGTTCTACTTCGCTTGGAACTGGGGTTAATGTGCCTGTTAAATTGTAATATTGGGCAATAAAATTTTGGACTTTTGCGCTTTCAAGATTCATAATTATTTTTATTGCAAATGTAGGGAAAAAATGGGTAAAAATTATTAATGGCAATTTGAGTACCATTTTAACATAAAAACTACCCTATTTTTTACTAAAATTTTAAAAAAATTAAAAAATCATGACTAATTGAATAAAAAACAGTATCTTTGCTAAATATTATAGTATTATTAAATGTATAAATTATGGGAAATGAAAGAATAACGGAAGATATTGTTAGAAAACATTTTAATAATGATTTACTTATGAATTCTGATGAAATAATTACTATAAAAGAACAAAAGGATGATCGTTATAATTACCTTTTTGCCTCGGCTTCAAAAAAAACAAACGGCAATAAAGGTTATCCAGAATTTATTATATCATTTAAAAGGTATCCACGTTTAATACTCATTGTAGAATGTAAAGGAGAGTCAAAATTTCACCAATCTGAATTCAGAAATAAACCGCAACATTACGCCGTTGATGGCATATTACATTATATGAATGCTATAATTGATAAAAATAAGGATTTTTCAATAATTGGTATCGCTGTTTCTGGTACAAACTATCAAGGGCTTAATGTTTCAAATTTTATTTATAGAAATAATGAAATTATTGAAACTGAAGATAAAGATTTGCTTTCATTTGATTCGTATTTTAAACTTTATGACTTGCAGAACTACTCGGTTGATTTACAAAATTTAAAAATTATTGAAAAAGCCATTGAATACAACAATTTATTAGAAAATTATGCCATCCCCACTACAGAAAGAGTTACATTTGTTACAGCCATCCTTTTAGCCTTACATAATAGAGCGTTTAGAGAGGGTTATATTAATTACAATAATGTGAAAGATCTAACAGAGTATATTTTACAATCTTGTGAAAATTATCTAAGAGACAAAATAGATGAAGCTAAAAGAAACTCTATTTTGCAAGTATATAAATCAATAAAAAATCACAAAATAACAAATTCTGAAGTACTTCAAAATAAACAAACAAAACAATCTGAGTCAAATACACTTTTAGTTAAGTTTATAGACAATATTAAAGAAAATATTTTTCCTTTAGTAAATTATGATAATTTGGGGTTTGATATTTTAGGAAAATTTTATTCTGAATTTATAAAATATGCTGGTTCAGACTCTAAAACAGGTTTAGTTTTAACGCCATCTCATATTACAGATTTATTTTGTGATTTGGTAAATTTAACTAAAGATGATGTTGTTTATGATTGTTGTTGCGGCACTGGTGGCTTTTTAGTAGCGGCTATGAAAAGAATGATTCTTCAAGCGGGAAACAATCAAGAAAAAATAAAAGACATAAAATCTAAACAATTGATTGGATCTGAAGAAAGGTCTGATATGTTTGCGTATGCATGTTCTAATATGTTGATGCGAGGAGATGGTAAATCGAATGTGTATCATTGTGATTGTTTTGATACCGAACATAAAAAAACAATAAGAAATCACAACCCTACAGTAGCCATGTTAAATCCGCCTTATTCAGTGGGAGCTGATGGTCAATTAGATTTTATTTTAAATGCACTTGATAGCTTACAAAAGGGTGGAAGATGTATTGCAATTGTTCAAATGTCATGTGCTTTAACAAAAGATGATAATGTAAAAGAAAAGCATCGATTATTGATAGAAAAACACACCTTAGAAGCCGTTATTTCAACACCAGACGATTTATTTTACCCTGCTGCAGGCGTAGCAACATGTATCATGATTTTTAGAGCTTTTGAAAAACATAATACCCCAACTTGGTTCGGTTATTGGAAAGACGATGGTTTTAAAAAAGATAAAAAAAAAGGTAGAATTAATATAGGTAACTATCAAAAACAGTACGATCTATTAATGAATCATTTTAAATTCTATGAAAAAATTGGATTTTCAATAATAAAAAAAATTTTATATGATGATGAATGGTGTGCAGAAGCTTATATGGAAATTGACTATACGAATACCCCTGATAATGAATTTATTGCTACAATGCGAGAATATTTAAGTGTTCTATTTTCATTTTCTAAAATAGAAGTTATTTCTAATAAACCTAACACCTTTATTGAGATTCCAAAAAACAACAATTTTAAAAAATTCAATCTTGCCTATAATGAAGATAGTAAAGACGGGCTTTTTAAAATCTATAAAGGCGAAAGACTAAACAAGGATAATAGAGTACAAGGAGATGTGCCTCTGATTACTTCCACCTCTTTATTTAATGGAATATCCAATTTTATTGAAAAAGAATCTTTTATCGACTCTAAAAAAATATTCTGTAATAATATAACAATCGATATGTTGTGCAACGTATTTTATCATTGCTATGAGTATTTTAGTGATGATAACGTGCATACACTTTGTTTTGCTAAAAATGATCAGAATGTTTTTGTTAAAATGTATTTAGTAACTCAATTAAAAAAATTAAAAATTAAATACGCTTATGGGAGGCAAGTCCGTTTAAAAAGATTAACAGAAGAGTTTATATATTTGCCAACAGATATAAATGGCAATCCAGATTATGTATTTATGGAAAATTATATTAAATCTTTGGCGTATTCTAAATCAATTGAATCATCGAGCATTTTTTAGATATTAAATAACAAAATTGTATTTGGTCATCTTTTATCTTTCAAGTAAGTTAGTAATCGGTGAAGTAAAATATGGTTTAAAAAGTAATATTAAAGATTCTTCAAGTTACAAAAATATTTTCTATAGACCATTTAATTTATAAAGCAGTTCGAAATCATTACACTTTTTATTCTTACCTTTGTGATAACGCTCCTTAATTTTTTCTATTTTTTTATTACTATAAATAATTTTATTAATATTTAAAAACTCGCCTCACTATTTTTTATACTTAAACTCCGGCATACTAAATCTGTTAAAAATGCAACAATATCAGAATCGTTTTTAGTAGCACTAAAGTCTGTTAAAGACGGTAAATTATTCATAAAAAATTTTTGAAAATGTGCCATTTCAATTAATGTAGATGCTAAAGATTTGGGATACTTATAAGCTGGGTTACAATCCAATATCAATTTACTTATAACGGCACATAAATCTTTATAAGGTTTAAAAAATTGTTGTTTGTTGTCATCTCCAACTTGCTTTGTTAAATAAGCTTTCGAGCCTTCAGCAATAATAATTTGATGTAACAAACTTTCATCAATATATTCAGTTTGTAGATCATCTCCTACAGTCTCCGACAAAAGCGATATAACCCGCATTAGTCTAAACACAGGATTACTCATATTATTGGTATGAAACATAATTTTAAATTCTATCCAGGCAAAATACCATGCGGTTAAATAGACTAATAATTTATGTTTGTTTTCGAAGTATCTATAAACACCGGCCTCTGTTGTACCAATTAATTCGGCTAATTTTTTAAATGTAAAATTTTCAAAGCCAGATTTGTGTATTAAAATGATACTTTGTTTTAATATGTTTTTTCCAAGTATTGTGCTTTCGGGGTTTCTAAGATACAATGCCTCGTTCATTTTAACATGTAGCTGCGTTTTCATAACTTATTTATTTTAACAATTGTTTAACTAAAACCCAAAGGTAAAATTTTTTTTTTAAAAAATGATAGTTTTGCTATTATTTGTAAAATTATTGCTATCTTTGCCAAAATTAAACAATTTTTATGATAGTAAATACAAACATACCATTTAGTTATTTTTTTAATAAAATAAAATACGATATATTATGCGTATTGGTTGTAACCATCTTTTTAAATATTATAACAGGTGTTTTTCATGAAAAAATCCCCATTATTCCAATAACAGTTCCGGCATTTATTGGAACATCCATCTCCATTTTGCTTTCGTTTAAAATAAATCAATCTTACGAACGGTGGTGGGAAGCCCGAAAAATATGGGGTAGCATTGTAAATGATTCACGTAGTTTAGTAATTCAAATTCAGTCGTTTATACCTGATGACAAAGACGAATTTGTTCAAAAAATTGCTTTGAGACAGATTGCGTGGTGCTATAGTTTAGGACAGCAATTGCGTGGTTTAAATGCATCCGAAAATTTAAAAGAATATATTTCGTTTCAAGAACAACAATTTATTGAAGGGCACGATAACAAACCCTTGGCTTTATTACAGTGTCATGCTCAGGATATTAAAATTCTCAAAAACACACATAAAATTGATACGTATTCTCATATTCAATTAGATAGTACTTTAGTGCGGCTATGCGATGCGGCTGGTAGAGCTGAAAGAATTAAATCGACCGTCTTTCCTATAACGTATAGAATATTTTTACATTTTGCAATTTATTTGTTTTTAATAACACTCTCCATTGCGTTGCTTGGTGTAAAATTACAATATGAAATTATTTTGTTACTATCTATTTCGTCTGTTTTCTTTTTACTTGAAAAATCTGCTATTCGTTTGCAAGATCCTTTTGAAAATCGCCAAAGTGATACTTCGGTAACGGCTATTGCCAGAAAAATTGAAATAAACATTAAACAACTTATTCAAAATCCTCATGTACCTAAACCATTGCAACCCGAAACATATTTTTTAAAATAATTAAACCAAATTTTATGAAAACATTAACCAAAGACATGCAAAACGCCATTACACCTAACATGGCATTAAAGCTTTTGCAAGATGGGAATAGCCGTTTTATTTCCAATTTAAAAATTAATCGCAATCTTTTACAACAAGCCAACGAAACGTCTGATGGGCAACATCCCTTTGCTATCATTTTAAGTTGTATTGATAGTAGAACTTCGGCAGAACTTATTTTTGACCAAGGTTTGGGTGATATTTTTAGTGTTAGAATTGCTGGAAATATTATTAATGAGGATATTTTAGGGAGTTTAGAATTTGGTTGCAAAGTTGCTGGAGCAAAAATAATAGTTGTTTTGGGGCATACCAAATGCGGTGCTATAAAAGGAGCTTGCGATCATGTAGAACTTGGAAATTTAACAACTTTGTTGTCAAAAATACAGCCTGCGGTTGCATTAGAAGTTGATACCAAAGATCACAGAAGTTCACAAAATGCAGAATTTGTTGAAAATGTTGCTAAGTTAAATGTAAAAAACTCTGTTAAATCTATTTTTGAACGCAGTGCCATTTTAAAAGAGATGGTTGAAAATAATCAAATTATTGTGGTGGGCGGCATGCATCATATTACGAGCGGAGAGGTAGAATTTTATGAGACACCATGTAATATTTGAGGACATAAAATACCACCCTTCATATATTTTTATTATTCTTTTTTAGCATGCTAAAAAACTCTTATTTATTAAAAATGTTGCTTTGTAATTTCTATAAACAAACTACCCAAAACGCACTTCATAAATTGTAGTAAAAAATTTTTACTTTTATCATTTATCATACAATTGTTTTAAAAAATATTGAACTTTTACATAAATTTAAAAAAATTAGTGTATATTTGCAATTATAAACAAGAATTTATAGGTTATGAAAACATGTTATCAAAGATTAGTAATTTAAATTTAACACGTATGCGATATTTAATCAAAAAACAAAAAAAATGTTAAAAACAAAACACTTAACTAAAAAATACGGAGAGCGTTTTGCCTTAGTTGGTTTAAGCTTAGACATAGAGCCAGGCGAGATTTTTGCATTATTGGGTCAAAACGGTGCAGGCAAAAGTACAACAATAAATTGTTTTTTAGGTTTTGTAAAACCTACAAGCGGTCAAGTTTATGTTAATGGATTATCTGTTGTAGATCATGCGCTTGAAACCAAAAAATATTTAGCATATATTCCTGAGAATGTTATGTTATATTCTAACTTAACAGGGGTAGAAAATCTTGAATTTTTTTCTGCTTTAGCGGGCTTTAATTACACCAAGAAAGAATTAGGAAAGATGTTGTTTAAAGTTGGTTTACAAATTTCTGCGAATGATCAATGGGTTTCTACTTATTCAAAAGGAATGCGTCAAAAGGTTGGTATTGCCATTGCTATAGCTAAAAATGCTAAAGCCTTATTACTGGATGAGCCTACAAGTGGTTTAGATCCTAAAGCCTCGAATGAATTTTCGAATATTTTAAATGAATTAGCTAAAAACGACACAGCTATTTTAATGGCAACTCATGATATATTTAGAGCAAAAGAAATTGCCGGTCGCATAGGCATTATGAAAGAAGGAAGCTTAGTTTCTGAAATCAAGTCTTCCGACATTACAACAAACGAATTAGAAAAAGTGTATTTACAAACTGTATAATTTAAATGTATAAAATAATATCTCGAAAAGAATATGCAATGTTAATACGTGATCGGCGTTTTCATATTTTAGCAACCATTGTAACTATTTTATTGATTGTATCGATGTGGGCAGGGTTTTCGGCTTATAAAATTATCAGAAACGAAACGGATTTTATTTCTAAAGAATCAAGAAGTCATTGGATAAAACAAGGAAGTAAAAATCCTCATGAGGCAGCGCATTATGGAAGCTTTGTTTTTAGACCAAAGTCTGAACTTAGTTTTTTAGATTTTGGTGTTACGTCATACATTGGTAATAGTATTTATTTAGAAGGGCATAATCATAACGAGCCAAAGTTTTCGCAAGCCCAGGAAAGTTCAGGTTTAATTAGGTTTGGAGATTTTACCGTAGCTTTTATATTTTATACACTGTTGCCTTTATTTATTATTTTTATGTGTTTTAATAGTTTTACTATAGAAAAAGAAGAAAAGACTTTAAAATTAATGTTAAGTCAAGGGATAGGTTTAGACGTTATTGCTTGGGGAAAAATCGAAGGATTTTCTAAATGTTTAGCTTGGGTTTTTCTGCCCTGTTTGCTAATAAGCTTTGGGTTAGTTATTATAGGAACACCAGGAGGAGTTAGTTTTAATACCTTTATGAGATTATTTTTAAATACGATTGTATTTGGAGGTTATTTTTTTGTTTTTATTTGTCTATCTGTTTTAGTTTCAATTTGGTCTAAATCATCTCGAAATGCTCTTCTGATATTGCTGGGTGTATGGGTTATGATGTGTATTATCATACCAAAACTATCGGCGAACTTAGGTGGTTTTATTTTTAAAGCACCTAAAAATTTTGAGTTTACAGAGTCAATCCGAAAAGAAGTTTTAGAAGGTATTGATGGTCATCATAGTGCAGATGTTCGTTTAAATAAATTAAAACAAACAATTTTAGCAGAGTACAATGTAGATTCTTTAAGTCAATTACCTATTAATTTTGATGCGATTGTTATGCAAGAAGCTGAAAAACATTCAAGTCAAGTATATAAAAAATATTTTGATAGTTTAGAAAAAATATATCAAAAACAAAACTATATATCAGACATATTTTCGTTAATTGATCCCTTTATAACAGTAAGAAATTTTTCGATGTCTTTAGCGGGCACTGATTATAAAACTGCCTTAGAATTTCAAAGGCAGGCCGAACAATACCGTTATAATATGGTTGAAAAACTACAAAACCACATGCGTGATTATTCGAAAACAGGTGATTGGGAAATCAAAGTAAACGAAAATTTTTTTGCCAAGATTCCTGAATTTAAATTTAAAAAATTTTCAATTAATGATACGATTACTCAAAATTGGTTATCTATTATTAGTTTATTTGTGTGGATACAATTATGTATTCGATTTATTTCGAATTTAAAAAATTTTAAGATGAACGACTTATGAAAACTATATATATAATTTGTAAATATGAAGCGCTAACTTTTATAAGAAGTAACTTATTTAAAACAGGTATTTTAGTTGTGTTTCTTTTAGGTGTCTATTCAATTTTTCATGGTAAAAGCGAGATAGATCATCAAAAAGATAGCTTAGTTGAAATTAAAAAACATGAAACCACAAACATGGCGATAACACAAGCAAACTTCAAAAACGATACATTTGCATATATTATTGGTAATCTAACATTTAAATTAGTAGATAATCCACCAAGTTCTTGGGCTAATTTATCAATTGGGCAGCGTGATATTTATCCGTTTTATGTCTTTTTAAGATATTGGTCGTTAAGCCGACAGATTTTAACAACCGAAATAAACAATCCCGAAAAACTTTTAGTAGGCAATTTTGATTTAGCATTTGTATTTATTTACGTTTTTCCGCTTTTTATTATTGCTATAGGTTACAATATTGTATCCTCCGAACGCGAGGGAGGTACCTTACATTTATTATTATCTAACCCGATTAGTATTTATCAAGTTTTATTTATTAAATTATTATTTAGATGGGTTGTAGTTTTTTTATTAGCCTTCGTTTTAATGTTATTAGCTTTAATAATTTGTACAATACAATTTGATGCCGTTTTAATATTGTGGTTATTAACAACAGCCTTGTATTTTACTTTTTGGTTTGGTATTATTTTAATAATAGCTAAATTAAGTAAAAGTTCGTCAATTGATGCTTTAAGTTTAGTATGCTGTTGGATTCTTTTTGTCCTTATTATACCAACAGTCATTAATTTATTCTTAACCAATTTTTATCCACCCTCACCGCGCTACGATATTTCGCATACAATTCGTCATGAATACGAGGGCATCTGGTCGAATTTTGATAAACGATATCATGTAGCCCAATCACGACACTCCGATAATTCTGAAACTACGGACTCTAGTAAACTTAATGACATAAAAGAAATTTCAGTACTTTTTGATTCTTATGACGAAAAATTAGGTCCATTGTTTACGAAATACGAGAAATTAACATTAGACAAAGAAGCCATTGGGCAAGAATTAAGTTTATTATCATCAGCAGCTTTAACCCAACAAATTTACAATTGTTTAGCGAATACAGACGCCAAAAGTTATTTTAATTTTCTTGAAGATGTTAAAACGTTTCATAAAGAGTTGAAAGACTTTTTTTTTAAGAAAATCTTTAATGACCAACTTTTTACCAAAGCAGATTTTGCAAAAATTCCAAATTATCATTTTAAGCCCGAAAACACACCTAAACATGCTTTTAAATCCATTTTATATTTATTTATTTGGACCACGTTGGTTTTGGGTATTGGTTTAAAAATGCGTTTTAAAAAGATTTGATTTTTGCGTTTATTATAACTAATTAAAAACTTCTTTTAAAAACGCTAATAAGGCTTCCCAAGAACGGTCATTAGCTTCTTTATTGAAACAATTCGATTTAGGATTATTGGCTTCTGGATTAGTAAACGAATGCACGGCATTGCCATAAAAATTCATTTGCCAATTGGCTTGAGCTTTACGCATCTCATTTTGAAAATTAATAATATCATCATTGGTAATTGAGGGGTCATCGGCACCATGCAAAACCAATACTTTGGGTTTCATTGTACTTTCTTCTCTTTTTGGTGCAGCTAAACCACCATGAAACGAAATAACTGCTTGGGCGGGTAAATTACCGCGGGCGGTTTCTAAAGCCCCACTACCACCAAAACAATAACCCATAACAGCAATATTGTCGGCAGATGCGCCTTGTTTAATAATCTCTTGTATTGCCAAAGCAATACGCTTTTGATATTTTACAAAATCTTGTTTATAACTTGAACTTAAACGAGCGGCGTCTTTAAAATCTTTAGGATTGTTTTCGAAACCATAAATATCAGCTACAAAAGCAAAATAACCAAGTTCACCCAAACGCTCGGCTGCTAAACGTTCTACATTACTAATGCCCATCCAAGCAGGCAAAATAACTACCCCTACTAATTTTGAATGCGCTTGTGCGGGCTTTACTAAATAGCCAGCTAACTTTACATTACCGTCATTATAGGCAACTTGTTGTGATTGGATTTGACTTTTTAAATTAAAAGTTACAAAAATTATAAATCCTAATAAAATATTTTTTTTCATGTTTTTTTGCAAAAATACATTTTTTTTTGTAATTTTGTAAATATTTAATATATGGCATTAAAAATTTCAATTTCTGGAATAAGAGGGGAGATAGGAAAAAAAGATGGACTCAATCCATTGAACATTGTAAAATTTGCGGCGGCTTACGGAAGTTGGTTAATTCAAAAAAATCAAGCCCAAAAAATTAAAATTGTTATAGGCAGAGATGGGCGTTTAAGTGGTAAAATGGTGCAAGATATGGTACAACAAACACTTGTAGCACTTGGTATTGATTGCATAGACCTTGGTTTATCTACCACGCCTACCGTTGCTTTTACTGTAGGCAATCATCAAACCCAAGGCGGTATTATTATTACTGCCAGCCATAATCCAATACAATGGAATGCTTTAAAACTACTAAATCATGACGGAGAGTTCTTACAAGAAAACGACATATTGAGTATTCAAAATCTGGCTTTAAATGGTTGGGAAACTATCGAATTTATTGAAGATCCCGTTTTGTTAGGAAAGATAACGTACTATGAACAAGCCTTAGACGAACATATTGACGCCATTCTTAAATTACCAGGAATCTGCACCACTAAAATTAAAGCCCAAAACTTCAAAATTGTTGTAGATGTGATTAATAGTTCTGGAGCAGTAGTCATTCCTAAATTATGTAAGGCTTTAGGCGTTGAAGATGTGCAATTGATTGCCGATAACAATATGGGTTTATTTGAACACAACCCCGAACCTCTTCCAGAACATTTAAAATCGTTGCAAGAAGCAGTAATTCAAAATGGTAGCGACTTAGGTGTAGCAGTAGATCCTGATGTAGATCGTATTTGTTTTGTGCAAAATAATGGTGATTTTTTTGGTGAAGAATATAGTTTGGTTGCTATTAGTGATTATTTTTTAAATTATCAAAAAGGACATGTTGTTACTAATTTGTCATCTACAATGGCTTTGCATGAGATTGCCGAACAGCATAAAGTTAAGGCGTTTAGTGCAAAAGTTGGCGAAGCCCATGTTGTGGCAAAAATGAAATTAGTGCAAGCAACCATTGGTGGCGAAGGTAACGGCGGTATTATTGTATCTCAGTTGCATTATGGTAGAGATGCTTTGGTTGGATTGGCACTATTTTTAAGTTATATGGCTGAATCTAATTTAACATCTTCAGAGATTAGAAAAAAATATCCTTTTTATCCAATGTCTAAAACTAAAATACAAATAAACCCATCCATAAGTGGGACCCTAAAATTAACCGCTTTTAAAAATTACCTCCCTTTTGATACAACGGATTATACTTTAAATGAAGAAGATGGCTTAAAAATCATATTAAATGATGGTTGGCTTCATCTTAGAGAAAGCAATACAGAGCCCATTATTCGCATTATTGCCGAAGCCCAAACGCATGAACGTTTAACCACTTATTTGGAAGCAATCCAAAAAGCCTTTAAAAAATTTTTAAACCATGAATACAACATCTAGAATTTATTTAGACAATGCAGCCACAACGCCTTTAGACCCTGAGGTGTTAGACGCCATGCTACCCTATCTTAAAGACCATTTTGGAAACCCTTCTTCTATTTATTCTTATGGTCGTGAAGCTAAAATGGGTATCGAAAAAGCACGTAAACAGGTAGCGCAACTTGTTGGATGTACTCCTAACGAAATTGTTTTTACAAGTGGTGGTACAGAATCCATTAATACCGCAATATATACAAGCGTTAATTACCTAAACTGCAACCATATTATTACTACCAAAATTGAACATCATGCTACCCTACATTCTGTTCAATATTGCGAACAAAAAGAACATATAAAGGTTAGTTATTTACATCTTAATGAATTAGGACAAATTAATTATGACGAACTTGAAACACTTTTAAAATTACCCAATACAAAAACTTTGGTGTGTTTAATGCATGCTAATAATGAAATTGGCAATTTATTAAAAATTAAAAAAGTTTCTGAACTTGTGCAAGCATACAATGCCTATTTTTTGTGTGATACGGTGCAAACTATTGGGCACTATCCTATTCAATTTACCGACCACTTAGTGGACTTTGCCATTTGTGCCCCTCATAAATTTCATGGTCCTAAAGGTGTGGGTTTTTTATTAGTTAATAATCGGGTTAATTTTCCTGCTTTTATTCAAGGTGGCGCTCAAGAACGTAATCACCGCGGTGGCACCGAAAATGTATATGGTATTGTTGGCTTGGCTAAAGCCTTAGAAAAGGCATTAAATAATTACGAATCATATTCAGCCCATGTTTTAGAATTAAAAACATATTGCTATCAAGAGTTAAAACAGAATTTTGAATTTTTGCATTTTAACGGCACCTTGTTTGAAAACAATTTATATACCTTGTTAAATTTTTCTGTTCCAGACGAACATAAGGCTGAATTATTAATTTATAACTTAGACATGAATCAGATCTGTATAAGCTCTGGAAGTGCCTGTTCAAGCGGTTCTTCGATTGGTTCTCATGTTATAGCTGAGATAAAACCATCTTACAAAGGACATCATTTTAGAATTAGTTTTTCGCATCTAAATACTAAATCAGAAATCGATAGTCTTATTACAACTCTAAAAAAATTTATCTAATTAGATTTATGCCTGTTTTACACAATCGAATTAATAAAAAACATTTAAAAGAAAAAATTCTTCAAGACCAAACACCAAGAACAACTATCAGTTTTTATCGGTATGTTGATATAACTAATCCCAATAAATTCAGAGATCACCTTTATATTGTTTTTAATAAATTGGGTGTATTAGGCAGAATTTATATTGCTCACGAGGGCATCAATGCCCAAATTTCTGTTCCCAATAGTGCATTTGAAAATTTTAAAATAATCACGAACGAAATAAAGGAACTTCACAATATTCGGCTTAATATTGCAGTTGATGATGATGGTAAAAGTTTTGCTGTTTTAAACATTAAAGTTCGTAACAAGATTGTGGCAGATGGCATCAATGACCCCAATTTTTCATTATCTTTAAAAGGAAATTATGTGTCGGCAGAAGCCATGAATACAAAAATTGAAAATCAGGAAGCCATTGTAGTAGATATGCGAAATCATTACGAATACGAAGTTGGTCATTTTGAAGGAGCTATCGAAATACCGTCTGATACCTTTAAAGAACAGCTAAATATGGCGGTAGATATGTTAGCTGAACACAAGGACAAACCTATTATTATGTATTGTACCGGTGGCATTCGCTGCGAAAAAGCCAGTGGGTTTCTAAAATTTAAAGGATTTAAAGACGTGTATCATTTAGAAGGCGGAATTATTAATTACGTGCATCAAATTAAGTCTCAAAATCTCCCGTCAAAGTTTATAGGAAAAAATTTTGTTTTTGACAATCGATTAGGAGAACGTGTAACGCATGATATCATTTCAAAATGCCACCAATGCGGTGAACCCTGCGACACACACGTTAATTGTGCGCACTCTGGGTGTCATTTGCTATTTATTCAATGCAACGCCTGTGCTGAAAAATTCAATCATTGTTGTTCGCAATCTTGTGCAGATATACTTAAACTACCCTCTGAAGATCAAAAACAATTAAGAAAGGGTAAAGACCTTGGTCGCAATGTTTTTAATAAGTCTAAAATAAGAATGATGTCGTTATCGACAATTTAATAACGTTGTAGATAAAACAAGTTACAAAATTTTTGACGTTAAGTACATTCAAGATATCTTTGAATTAAAATAATAATAATCTTATACAATACTTGTAGTAACCAATTTAGTAAAATACATATTGATAATCAATAATATAATAAAAACTGAGTGACGTTAGGAAAAACAGACTATCTTATTGAAGCCTACATTATAAAATAGTCATCTATTTATTGAAAATCCCGTTTTATTTTTTCATGCCATGTTTTGGTTCGAATAAGTGCCTTATTCTTATAAATTTTTCTGGTATAAGTATAGTAAAAATTCGACCGGTCGCTTTCAAAAATTAAATAACCAGACAACACAATCTTATTTCCTTTATTCGTTTGAATTTCAACTGAATAATCGCTGTTAATCTTAGCAAATTCTGGTTTTAAATCATTGATTTCATAACGAATCCATTCCTTATAAATTTCAGTGCCAAAATCATAGATATCTTTACCTGAATTTGTTGCTGTGATGATGGTGGTTTTAGACTTTGGATTATAATAACTATTGGATATTTCAGCAAAGCCTGAGTTTGTTTCACCATCAATAGGTTTATGTAACAAAATGTTGGGTTCGGCTTGTGGCGCCATAAATTTTTTTGAAGATGCTTTTATATGTTTAAGAATAGGCAAGTTTAAGATAGAATTATCTTGTCCACCTACAACTAAAGCTGTTGTCATAAGATAGGGCGTGGGCCAAAACATAGGCCACTGTGCATTACTAATCGATAGTCGCATTTTATGTCCTTTAGTAAATACCCAGGTTGCAACATGTAATTCTATATTGAGAATATAAAATGAATCAATTGACAGACATTGCGGATTAGTAGCCGAATACCTATGCGTGCCGTTGAAACCTGCGCCTGTAATTTCAATAACCGAGCCATCTGGCGCTACGTCTGACAATCTAACAATCCAGTTGGTTTGAGGTGCTGTAGAATGTACTTTAAGTTGAAGTTTAGGAAAACCAGCTAAAACAAAACTATCATTAAGAATAGTTGTTTCGTAAACTAAACTATGAAGGTCGGCTTTTTTTTGATCGGGTGCCCAATCGCCCCACCACATCACAGAACCGCTTGCCTCCAAGCCAACACTGGGTTTATACTTTAAATAATGGGTATCTATCTTTGGGAAAGCAGGCAATTGATTGTTTGATATCATTTGATTGTGTAATTGGTGGTTAGCTGTTAGTGTCCATAAAAAATAGTCGGTATGTTCTAATGGGAATCTATCCGCGCTCATCCAAAATCCGTTTATATAGTGTGGTTTGGTTGTTGGGGGGCGCCATTCTTGAATAAATAAATCGAAACGAGGCTCTTGAATAACCGAACTGGTTTTGTTTTTAAGCCATAGATCTAACCATTGTTCGGCATCTTGGCGCCATTCATATTGTGGGGGCGGTTCGGCATGATGCGGGAAACTATGATTATAAGGTCCAATTAAAGCTTTCGTGGTATTGGGTTTTTCTTGAAGGAGTCGCAAAACAAAATCACGATACCCATCAAATAAACCACCAATAGCAAAAATAGGTATTTTCAATGAGTCGTAAAAATTTTTGGTAGCTGTTCTATTCCAAAAACTACCATCTCTTTGTTGTTTTTTATACTGGAGTAGCCATGGTTCTGTGTCGAATCTGTTTTTAAAATATTCTTGGTTTATATCAAATTCGGGTGCGGCGGGCAGTGCATTATGAAGGTCTTGACCAATTTCATAAGCGTCCACATGCATAATGCCGTCAATATAATGTACATCGTCTTGATACAAATCATCTGTTGACATTAAAGTGATAATCGTTTTAAGGGCTGGAGGATTTCGTTGGGCTAAATGGAGTCCATTAAATCCACCCCAAGATATACCAAACATGGCAATATTGCTATTACAAAAAGGTAGTTTAGATAAGTAGTCAATAACACACTCGCCGTCTAACAATTCTTGTTCTGAATATTCATAAGGCACTAATTTACCTTGGCTTCTGCCAGTACCTCTCACATCAACCCTTGCCACAATGTAGCCTCTTTTAATAAAATAAGCGTATAAATTGTATCTTGACATTCTACCTTCGTCTTTTCTATAGGGGATGTATTCTAAAATAATAGGAAGTTTTTCGTTTGGTAACGGGGATGGTAGATATAAATCTGTTGCGAGATTTGTACCATCTGCCATTGGAATAAAAATCTCTTTAATTTCAATACTATCTTGAGGATTTATTATAATTGACTGACAATAAATTACATTCGTATTAAATAACAGAAGTATCAAAAGTAAATATAAAAATTTCATATCAAAATATTTTACAAATATAAAAAATTTATGCGTAAATTAGGTAGATAGTAATAAAATTTATGTGTAGATTTTTTAAAATACGGAATCTTTTAGCATTGCACACAACGGTTTGGGGGTTAAGAAGTGGTGGGGTTTAAAAGTACCAAAGTTCAAATTTAGCACAAAAGCTAATAGAAAATATAAATGTTCAGCCTAGTACTAAAGCCCCGCTTTTGCAAAACCGCTGTTGGCGGTAGTTTTTTTTTATTTTGATATTTCTGTCAATAAAAACTGAAAACATTCCTCATTATAAATTGAGTTTGTTCCTTGTTTTACTTTTCCCGTTTTGTTAAAATTGTCTTCGTCTTTCTTTGTTCTAAAATTATAGTTTGAATACTTTTTATTGTCTTTTATTTTATGTTTATTCAGTAGTTTTATATATGTATTTTGTCCCAAAGTTGGATGTTCAGCTTTTAATTTATTCCATAAATCTGTCCAACTCAATTGGTACTGGTCTGTCAGTTTCTGTGTCTTAATTACCGCCACAGTTGCGTTGGGTGAATTATTGTCAATTGAAACAGTTAAATCAGTTTTGTCTGTAATTTTTTTTGCTGATGTAAGTGTTAATTCAATTTCACAAGTAAATTGAAATCCATCCTTCGTCTGCTTATTCTGATTGGAACTAATGTTTTGTAGTAGTGATTTAATGGCATCTGGTTCTTTATTTAACTCAAGCATTGAAAAAGTCTTAAAATTAAAGTTGTAACCAAGTGGTAAAATATAGAAATTGTATTCTAATAAATCTCTTCCAAACCATTCTTTACATAGTTTTTGATAATTTCTTAAAGAGGCTGCTGCTAATGAATAAATTATATAGCTTAAATTGTTTCTATTATAGAAATGAATAGAACTGTCTCTTATTTCTATTAAAGCTGTCAGATTATCTGTTAGTGTTTCATTTATTTTTAATTTTCTAATGCACTCAAAAATGTCTATAGTAAATGGTGTTCCATTTCTATTCTTCTTAATACGAGTTTTGTCATAAAGGTAAAGTGAATTTGGTTTGCCATTATTATCTTTTACTATTTTGGATTTGAATAAAAGTTCCCAAGAATTGATTAATAAAATCACAAATATTTCATTTCTATATTTGAAGTCAGGCTTATTATAAATTTCAATTCCTGACAGTGATGCAGAAATAGAATTTGCCATAAGTTCTTTATATAATGCTTTCATTCTTGGGTATTGTCTTTAAGCTTGCCACCAACTACCCTATATCCGCAACTTCTTGCGTTTTTGCCAGATTCTGAGTTGTTAATTAAAAATGTCATCATCCCAGATTTTGCAGTTGGTTGTGTTTTTTTACTTAAAATATACCACCAATTAC